>NZ_KE384515.1:102648-417122 GCF_000426265.1 Bradyrhizobium sp. Cp5.3
CCCGCCTCCAGGCCCTCCAGACCCAGCAGCAGCTCGGCGTTCAGGCGCTCTCGATCGCCAACCAGAACAGCCAGAGCATCCTGTCGCTGTTCCGCAACGGTTAAGCGGCGCTTTCGAAAACGACCGTGCCCCTTTCGGGGGCACGGTCCTCGTCGTAAGCGACGACTGAGGCGACCTTTCATATGTCGCCGGATTCATTTCGAACGTTTCCCTGTCGAGCCCCGGCGCATCGTGACGAGCCGACATTTGCCGATCGTGCATCGCTTGGGCGATTGCGCCGCGTCCGGTCCGTTCCTCAGCCTGCGATCTCCTTGCAAAATTGCCACGCCGTGCGCGCGACATGACGCGTTCACGTCCTCGCGCAATCTTCAGACAAGGTTCGCAGCGGAGTGTCCTTGCATTCGCATTGGTACGAGGTCATATGCTGTTCAGTCGCGCGCAGGTACAGCAACTGCTCAACAATCTGCTGGAGCTTGGGCCGCGACGCCTGATGGCCTTGGGGCTGATCGGCTTTGCCGTTCTCGTCACCGTCGTCGGCGGCACCTACTATCTGAGCCGGCCCGAATTCGAGACCCTTTATACCGGCCTCAGCCGTGAAGACGTGACGCGCATCGGCGCTGCGCTGCGCGAGCAGAACATCGCGTTTGACGTCAACGCGGCCGGCGATGCCATCTCGGTGCGCCCGAGCCAGACCATGCAGGCGCGCATGCTGCTCGCCGAGAAGGGGTTGCCGACCAGTGCAAACTCCGGCTACGAGCTGTTCGACAAGATCGGCTCGCTCGGTCTGACTTCGTTCATGCAGGAGGTCACGAAGCTTCGCGCTCTCGAGGGCGAGATTGCGCGCACCGTTCAGCTGATGAAAGGCGTCAAGGCCGCGCGGGTTCACATCGTGCTGCCGGTGCGCGGCTCGTTCCGTGCGACCCAGCAGCCGCCGTCGGCCTCGGTCGTGCTGCGTACCGACGGAGCGCTCGAGGCGCGCACGGCCCAGTCGATCCGTCATCTCGTGGCGGCGGCCGTTCCGGGCATGAGCCGCGACAAGGTGACGGTGCTCGACGCCGACGGCTCCATGCTGCTTGCCGAGGAGGATGACGCCACCGCCGCGCCGACCAAGATGGCCAGCCTGCAGAAGATGGTTGGCGGGATGGTGCAGGAGAACATCCGTAAGGCGTTGACGCCGTATCTTGGCCTCGACAATTTCGAGGTCAGCGTCGCGCCTCAGCTCTCCACCGACAAGCGCCAGATCAACGAAACCGTCTACGATCCGGAAACGCGGGCCGAGCGCTCGGTCCGAAATGTCCGGGAGAAGGAATCCTCGCAGAACGCGGACCGCTCGACGCCGACGACGGTGCAGCAGAACCTGCCGGACCAGCAGGTGAACGCCGGCGGCGGCAAGAACTCCAACGAGGAGAAGAACCGCCGTGAAGACGTCACCAATTACGAGGTTTCGTCCAAGACGACGACCACGGTGAGCGACGGCTACGCGATCAAGAAACTCTTCATCGCCGTCCTGATCAACCGCGCGCGCCTCGTCGCCGATCTCGGCGATAAGACAAACCAGGCCATCGTCGACAGCAAGATCGCCGAAATCAGCCAGCTCGCGGCGACCGCCGGCGGATTGGACAAGCAGCGCGGCGACCAGATTCAGGTGTCGGCGGTGGACTTCATCGAGGGCTCGCGCGAGATGGCGCCGGTGCCGCCGATCGGCTTCGTCGAGATGCTGAACCGGCAGATGGGAAGCTTCATCAACGCGGCGACGATTCTGGCCGTCGCCACGATGCTGGTCTGGTTCGGGCTCAGACCCGCGGTCAACGGCATTCTCACCCATCGCGCGCAGCAGGAGCAGACCGAAGCCGCAGAGATTGCCCAGCTTGAGGCTGCCGCCGCGCTGGCGCTCCCCGAGAGTGAGGAGGCCGAGCTCAACCTCGTCGAAGATCTCGAGGGCAAGATGCAGCGCACGCCGCAGAAGCGGCTCGAACAGATCGTGCGTCTTGATCAAGCGCAGGCAGCAGCAATCCTTAAAGACTGGATGCGGCGGGAGGAGGCGGCATGAACGCGGCAATCGGAAAACTCCTCACGCAGTTCGACGCGAACGGCCGGGCCAGGCCGCCCGAGATGCCGCGCGTTCAGGAGCCGTTGGCGAGGCCAAAGGAGGTCCGGCGCGAGCCGCAGCCCCAGGCCCAACCGCAGCTTCAGTCTCCTCCTGCGCCGAAGGCCGAGACCCCGCCAACCAATCTCCTCGATGACGCCTATCGGCGTGGCTATGCCGCTGGCCTCGCAGAAGGCGATGCCAAGCTCGCCGAAGAGCGCGTCCGCAGCGCGATCAGGCTCGGAGAGGAGCGGGCGAAATGGTCCGACCAGCAGACGCTCGCGATCGTGAACGGCTTTGCTTCAGCGTGCCGGGAGATCGAAACCAACATCGCCAGCTCTGTTGCGCGCATCCTGCTGCCGTTTCTGGCCGATGCGGTTCGCGACAAGGCGATCGCCGCACTGGTCGAGCAGATCTCGGCGCTGACCTCCAACTCGTCCGTACCGGTGTTCAAGATCACGGGGCCGGGCGAGCTGCTCGATCTGGTCAGGACGCAGCTCGAAGCGGCGCGCCGAACCGGCATCGAATATCAGTCCGCGGACACCGTCGAAATCCGCGTCGTCGCTGACCAGACCGTGATCGAGACGCAGATCTCGACCTGGGCCGAGCGTCTGAAGGAAGCCCGCCGGTAACTCAGATGGAAGAGGTCAAACAAGAGCTCGTGATCATCCGGCGGCGCAGCGCCTTCGACGGCGAGGCGCATCACGGTGGCGTATGGAAGATCGCGTATGCGGACTTCATGACCGCGATGATGGCGTTCTTCCTGGTGATGTGGCTGCTCAACGCGCTCAACCAGGATCAGAAGCAGGTCGTGGCGAGCTACTTCAACCCGATCAAGCTTGCCGAGAACGCGCCTGCGCCCAAGGGCCTCAAGGATCTCTCCAAGAAGGAGCCGACGACATTCGACGGCCAGGATGGCAAGCGCCAGCCGGCCGGACCGAACGAAGAACGCCGGGGCGACTCGCCGACGGCCGAGAAGCCGCCGTACTACGAAGAGAAGGTTCTGTTTCGCGATCCCTACGCCACGCTGGCGGAGATCGCGGCCAGTGCGAACCAGGCCTCGGGCCAGCGGCGTGCAGGCGCCTTGAACTCGGCTGAAGAGGACGGCCTCAAGGGCGGCGATGCCTATCGCGATCCGTTCGATCCCGGCTATTGGAAGCTCGCCCCGCAAGCGTCCAAGGATGCGGACCGGATCATCGAGAGCGAGCCCATGCCGAACGCGTCCGCGCGCGACAATCCATCCGGCACAAATCAGCGTGAGCCGCAGCCTCCCCGGCGCGCCAAATCCGATGAGGCCGGCGGAAGCATCGCGTCCAATGCGGAAGCGTCGTCCGCCAGCATGTCGCCGCTGCTGCCACCGGGACCGGCGCCGACGTCGCCCGCGCGCGAAGGCAGTGCACAAGCAAGCTCGCAGCCAAACTCTCAGCCCGCTGCTCAGGCGAATGCCCCGGCGCAGTCGCGTCCGGCCGATACGGCAAAGGACGTCGACCCGCGCAATCCCGCCCAGACCCAGCAGCCGACCGCCAAGCAGCTCCAGGCCGCGATCGCGGACGCGCTCTCGGACATCAAGGCCGGCGCCGGACCCGTCGCGGAGGTGCGCCAGGTCGAGGAAGGTCTCCTCGTGAGCCTGACGGACGATGCGAGCTTCGGCATGTTCGCGGTCGGCTCGGCCGAGCCGCGTCCCGAGCTCATCCGCGTGATCGACAAGATCGGACCGCTGCTGACCAAGCGCCCAGGCACGATTATCGTCCGCGGACACACCGACAACCGTCCCTACAAGTCGGACACCTACGATAATTGGCGGCTGTCGACGGCGCGGGCGCAGATGGCCTATTACATGCTGGTGCGCTCCGGCGTCGATGCGCAGCGGATAGAGCATGTCGAAGGCTATGCGGACCGGCGACCAAAGCTCCCGAACGATCCGGCGGCCGCGCAGAACCGACGGATCGAGATCCTGATCCGGGAGAAGCGCTCTTGATCAGGTCGCGATTCCTGGCCGCGCTCGTCTTGCTGCAAACATTCGTCGCAGTCGGCGCACTCGCCGATCCGGCGCCGCCGCCGGCGAGCGAGCCGTACGAGCTCGTCCGATCGTTGCAGGCTGTGCAGGACGGCATCGCCAATGGTGATACTGCCGCGCATGGCAGGCACCTCGCGCTAATCCGGGAGATCGGCGAAAAATTCCTCGCCGCCGATCCAAGCGTGTGGAGCAACCCGCAGAACGGCCAGGCGATCGTCATCTATCTGCTCAGCGGCGGCGCGCCGCAGATCGTCCGCAAGCTGCCGCGCGACAAGCTCAACGTCGATGAGCGGCTGTTCAACGGCGCGCTCGCCTATGTCGAAGGACGGCAGGACGAGGCGCGCGAGCTGCTCAAGAATTTCAAGCCGCGCACGATTCCATCAAGCATGGCCGGGCAGATTGCGCTGGTGCAGGGCGCCCTGCTTGCGCATTCCGATGCGTCGGTGGCGATCGAGCGTCTCGACGACGCGCGGCTGCTGCTGCCTGGCACTCTGGTGGAGGAGGCGGCGCTGCGGCGCGAGATTCTCCTGGTCGGACAGGCGGAGGATTTCGACAAGTTCGAGTTCTTGACGCTTGCCTATATCCGCCACTATCGCAACTCGATCTATGCCGGCGATTTCTGGCAACGCTTTTCCTCGGGCCTGACGCAGTCGAGCCTCGCGCTGGACGAGCGCCGCTTTGCGCGGATCGTCGCCCTGCTGGAGCAGATCGATCGCGCAAGCCGCCTCAAGCTCTATCTGGTGATCGCGCGCGCCGGACTGGTTCGGGGCCGGCTCGCCGTGACCCGGCTTGCCGGCGAGCGTGCGCTGGCGCTCAGTGCGGATTTCGGTGCGGATCGCGAGCGCGCCCATTTCTTCCGCGGCGCGGCGCGTGTGCTCACTGACGAATATGACGGCGGTCTCGCCGAGCTGAAGGCGCTCGACAGAACGAAGCTGCCGGAGCGCGATGGCCTGCTCCTGAACGCGACGCTTCAGCTCGCACTCGATGTTCGCAAGCCGACAGTGGGTCCGTCCGCGGCTGCCTCAGCCGACAAGCCTCCGCCCACGCCGGCGCGCCTGGACCTCGCATCGTCGACCGCCACCCTCGCGCGCGCCAAAAATCAGCTCGGCGAACTGGAGCTCCTCACCAAGGATCGCCGCCCATGACCAAGCTCAACGGAACCTCCGGGCAGCTATTTGCAGGCCTTGCCGAAAGCCTCAACTCGCGTGGGATGTCTCGCTCGGCAAAGACTTCGGGAGCGAAATCGGCCGAGGATTCCTCTTTTCACGATCTGCTCCACACCGTCTCGAACCTGGCGAAGCGGGCACTGAACGACCAGGGTAGCGACGCGACCGTGAAGGCGGGCACGCTGCGGACCAGCCTGGCGAAGCTGACTGAACGCGATGGGCCAAGCGACGAGACCGTTCACGAACACAGTGGGACGGCCAGGGAGCCGAAATCACAGGACAAGCAAACGCGGCTCGACGATGCCGCGAAGGCGGAGCTGCCGACGAGGGTGAGCCTCCCCACGATCGTCGGACAGGAACTTGCGGCGGCGCCGGCCGCGATGCCGCAGGTGCAGCCGGACAACGACAAAAGAGATACGCTCGCGCGCGACGAGCGATCCTCAGCGAAACGCGAGGTTCAAGGCACGAGCGCGGCGAAGGCTGCGGCGTCGGATGCCGGTCCGTCCGAGCCGCGCGCGCAGGCTTCTGCCCCGCGTATTGCGGACGTTGCTTCATCCGAGCCGCGCACACATGCTTCGGCTCTGCAAGCGACGCAGGCCTCGCCGGCGACGGCTCCGCAAAGCGGCTCGGCTGCCCCGAACGCCGCATCCGGCTTCGAAGCCGTCACCGCCAACGTCGAGCGTGCCGCGAAGGCGTCAGCGCGCGAGGCGCTGCCGGAAGCGACCAAGGTCACCGTCGTTCAGCAGGAGACCCATCTGCCGCCGGTCCCGCAGTTCAGCGCAACCCAGCAAGTTGCGAACGCGGTCGTGTCGGAGCTGAAGGGCTCACCCGCGCCGGTTGCATCCGCCGCGCCGGATCTGGCGTCGCCTCAGGGCAACGCGCCGGATCAACCGCTCAAGATCCTGACCATCAATCTCGAGCCGCCGGCGCTCGGCAACGTCACCGTGCGGCTTCGTCTCGTCGGCTCGGAGGTCTCCGTCCACCTTGCCGCCGATCGCAAGGATACGAGCCAGATGCTGGATCAGCAGCGCGACTCGATCCGCGAGCTCATGCAGTCGGCGGGTTACGTCGCCGACGTCGCGCCGGTCCAGCACGGCTCGCTCGATGGATTCCAGGCAGGCTCCGGCCAGTCGCAGAGCTCGCTCTCAGGACAACAACAGCAGTCATCGCAATCGCAGGGCGCCTTCAGCGGCTCCAGCACGTCGTCGGGCCAGTCCGAGGGCGGCGCGAGGCAGGACCGGCAGGACCGCCAGCCCAATCAGGAGACGCGTCATGACCAGGACGTGGCGCCGCATATTCGTCGCGGCCCTGTTTATCTCTAGCGCGGGCGCAGCCGAGGCAGCGACCGATAACGCGCGCCCGTGCGAGCGCGAGATGGCGCGCGCCGCCCAGCAGCACGGGATTCCGCTCGGCATTCTCTATGCCGTCGGCCTGACCGAGACTGGGCGCCGCGGCGCCCTCTACCCTTACGCGCTCGGCGCCGAGGGACAGACGGTGTTCGCCAAGGACATGGACGACGCGATCGCGAATTTCGAGGCGATGCGGCACAAGGGCATCAAGCTGATCGATCTCGGCTGCATGCAGATCAACCACTATTATCACGGCGACAAGTTCGCCTCGGTTCAGGCGATGTTCGATCCCGCCAAGAACGTCGATTACGCCGCGCGCTTTCTGAAAGAGTTGAAGCAGCGCGAGGGAAGCTGGACCATGGCGGTCGCACGCTACAATGCGGGGCCCAACAATCAGCCGGCGCAGAAGCGCTACGTCTGCCATATCGTTGCGCATCTCGTCTCAAGCGGCTTCGGCGCGTGGACCGACAAGGCGCGCGACTTCTGTCAGCTCAAGACGACGTGAAGCGATGGCATGAAGTGACAACATGAAGTTGTGGATCGCCGCTGACCATCAGCCCCGCGCAAGCAAGAACCCCCATTGTAGTTCCAACCTTCCAAAGGAGCCCAATCCATGAGCCTCTACGGCATTATGCGCACCGGCGTTTCCGGAATGTCTGCGCAATCCAACAAGCTGTCGACGGTCTCGGACAACATCGCCAACGTCAACACCACCGGCTACAAGCGGGCTTCAACCGAATTCTCCTCGCTGATCCTGAAAAGCGGTTCGGGCAACTACGACTCCGGTGCGGTCGAGACGACGGTCCGCTACGCCATCAGCGACGCCGGACATACGCAGTTCACGACATCGACGACGGACCTCGCCGTCCAGGGCAACGGCTTCTTCGTGGTGTCGGATGCCAACAACACGCAGCAATACCTGACGCGAGCCGGCTCGTTCGTGCCGGACAGCCAGGGCAATCTGGTCAACGCGGCCGGCTTCTATCTTCTGGGCAAGCAGGGTCTTGTAACCAATTTCTCGCAGAACAATCTGACGGGACTTCAGATCGTGAACATCTCTCAGGTATCGCAGGTGCCTGTGGCATCGACGCTGGCGACTGTGACCGGCAATCTGGATCCAAGCGCGGCCATCGTCCCGCCGGCAGCTCTGCCTCCCAGTCCGACGTCATATTCGTCGAAGAGTTCGATCGTGGCCTACGACAACATCGGCAACGCCAAGAAGCTCGACGTCTATATGGCTAAGACCGGATCGGTTGCCGGTACGGACACTTGGCAGATCCAGGTCTACGATTCGGCGGCGGGTACCCCGCTTGCGGGTGGTCTTGGTACGTTTACCTTCGACACGACAGCGGCCGGAAAGGGCGCGCTGGCCGCTGCATCCCCAACGTCGCTCACCGTGACTGTTCCCGGTGGCTCACTCTTCACGATCAACATGTCGGCCGTGACGCAGGTTGCCTCCAGCTTCGACTTCAAGGCGACGGTTAACGGCAGCGTTCCATCTGCCATCGAGAAGGTCGACGTCAACTCGCAGGGCGTGCTGACGGCCATCCTCAAGAATGGGCAGCAAACGCCGCTCTACACGATCATGCTCGCCGACGTTCCGAGCCCCGACAAACTCACCCCCGAGGCGGGCAACGTCTATTCCATCAGCATGGATTCGGGAAACGCACAGGTCGGGAATGCCGCCGCTGGCGGGCGCGGCACGGTTCAATCGGGTGCGCTGGAGGATTCCAACGTCGATCTCGCGAACGAGCTGACCGCGATGATCGAAGCGCAGCGCGGCTTCACCGCCAACTCGAAGTCGTTCCAGACCGGTGCGGACCTGCTCGACGTCGTCGTCAACCTGAAGCGCTGAATCCTTCAGCGCGGAAACTGGCCAAGAGAACGTTCAAGAGAACGCCATGTCCCTTACTGCCGCTCTCGACTCCGCCCGCGCCTCGCTCATGGCCTCGGGCATCCAGTCCTCGGTCGTCTCGCGCAACATCGCCGGCGCCAGCACCGCCGGCTATTCGCGCAAGATCACCGTGCTGGACAATCTGCCCGGCGCGGGCGTCTATGTCGCGGCGATCCAGCGCGCCGCGAGCGGCGGCCTGTTCACGAACGTGCTGACCGCGACCTCGGCATCCGCCAAGCAGAGCGCGATCTATGATGGCCTCCAGAAGATCGCGGCCGCCACGGTGGACGATCCCGAACTCGATCAGTCGCCGACGGCCCAGCTCAACAAGCTGAAGCAGGCGTTGCAGCAATACGCCAACGCTCCCGACAACACCACGCTGGCGCAGGCGGCCGTCTCGTCCGCCAAGGACATGGCGACCTCGCTCAACCAGGCGACCCAGACCGTTCAGTCGGTCCGCGAAGGCGCCGACGCCGACATGGCGACCTCGGTCGCCAACATCAACAAGCTCCTCACCCAGTTTGATACCGTCAACACCGCGATCGTAAAGGGCACGATCGCCGGCGACGACGTCACCGACTATCTCGACCAGCGCGACAGCATCGTCTCGAAGCTGTCGCAGGAGGTCGGTGTCACCATGTCGATCCGCGCCAACGGCGATGCGGCGCTCTACACCGACAGCGGTGTCGTCCTGTTCGACAAGACGGCGCGGACGGTGAGCTTTGCGGCGATCAATGTCTATACGCCCGGCACGACGGGCAACGCGGTCTATATCGACGGCGTGCCGGTGACCGGCGCAAATTCGGTGATGCCGCTCAAGACCGGCAAGCTCGCCGGTCTCGCCCAACTGCGCGACAATGCCACGGTCACATATCAGAGCCAGCTCGACGAAATCGCGCGCGGCCTGATCACCGCCTTCAAGGAGAGCGATCAGTCGCCGGTTCCGACACTGGCTGACAGGCCCGGGCTGTTCACGTATCCCGGCGCGCCGACCATGCCTGCAAGCGCGACCGTGTTGGTCGGACTTGCCGGCACGATCACGGTCGCAGCTTCCGTCGATCCGTCCGCCACCCCTGCAGGAAATCCCAATCTGCTGCGCGACGGCGCGATCAGCGGCCTTCCGGCCTATAACTACAACACCACCGGCATGGCCGGCTTCTCGACCCGGCTTCATCAGCTCGTCAGCAACATGGATGCGGCGCAGCCATTCGACACGACGACACAGGGCAAGCCGAACGGAAGCGTGATCGATTTTGCCTCGTCATCGACGAGCTGGATCGAGAACCAGCGCAAGACCGCCGACGACAACGTCCAGTACCAGAACACGCTGCTCGACCGCAGCAACTCGGCGCTATCCAACGTCAATGGCGTCAACATGGACGACGAGATGTCGTTGATGCTCCAGGTCGAGCGCACCTATTCGGCGTCGTCGAAGCTGATCTCGACCGTCGACGACATGTTGAAGAGCCTGCTGGCCGCCGTGGGAACATCCTAATGATGAGCGCAAACTACATCTCGACCTTGATGCTGTCCTCGTCGTTGAGGTACTCGATCACGAACAACCAGAGCGCGCTGAGCAAGGCGAGCAAGGAGGCGACCACCGGACGCTTCGCCGATGTCGGCCTCGAGCTCGGCACTTTGACGGGGAGCGACGCCGGCCTGCGCGCCGACATGAACTTCGCCGACCAGCTCGTCGACACCAACGAGCTCGTTGCCGGCCGTCTCGACGTGACCCAGAACCGGATCACCCAGCTTACCACCACCGCGCAGGACTTTCTCAAGAGCCTGATCGCGTCGCGTAACGTCAACAACGGCGCGCGGATCATTCTGCCGAGCGCGTCCGCCAACCTCCAGGACCTGATCGGCGCGCTCAACCAGTCCTACAACGGCTCATACCTGTTCGGCGGTCTCAATACGCAAAACGCGCCGATCACGAACTACGTGTCCGGTTCTGCCAACAAGAACCAGGTCGACGCTGACTTCTTGGCAGCACCGCCGGCGGGCTTCGGCTTCTCGCAATCCTCGCCAAGTGTGAGCGGCATCACGCCGGCCCAGATGCAGACCTTCCTCAACACCACCTTCGATGCGGAGTTCACCGGCACGAACTGGACGAACTGGTCGTCGGCGACCAATCAACCGCTGCAGAGCCGCATCTCCACCACCGAGATCGTCGACAGCTCCGTGAGCGCCAACCAGCCCGGCTTTCAAAAGCTCGCCGAGGCCTACACCATGATGAGCGATCTCGGGAACACGAACCTGAGCCAGGCCACGTTCCAGGTGGTCGTCGACAAGGCCATCAGCCTCGTCGGCGGCGCTATCGACGATCTGGCCGTGCTCGGCGGCACCGTCGGCTCGGTCCAGCAGCGGATCACCGCCGCGACAGACAAGCTGAAGATCCAGCACGACATTCTCAACACTCAGATCGTCAAGCTGGAGCAGGTCGATCCGACCGAGGCCTCGGTCCGCGTCAACGCCTTGCAGACCCAGATCCAGACGGCGCTCGCGCTCACATCGCAGCTCCAGAAGATCAGCCTCATCAATTATCTCTGAGCCGGGGCTTTGCAAGCCTTGTCTCGTTGTCCGGTCTCCTGCGCAGAGTGGTTCTGATGACTTTTGAAGCCTATGAAGCGGTCGTCGAAGACAGCGGCCATGAAGCGCGGGGACGCGAGCGCCGGGCGCTCAGTCTCGGCATTGACCAGCTCGAGCGGCTCCAGGGCGGGCGCTTCAGCATCGAGGATCTGGTCCAGAGCCTGCTCTATGTCCGGCGGCTGTGGACGATCTTCATCGAGGATCTCGCTCATCCGGAGAACGGTCTCCCCGAGCAGCTGCGCGCCGACATCATCTCGATCGGCGTGTGGGTCGTCAAGGAATCCGACCGGCTTCGCGAAGAGAAGTCGAACGACGTGATGCAGCTCATCGAAATCAACCGCCTGATCCGAGACGCGCTTTAATGAAGGTATCCTTGCGGGCGGGCGAGCGGATCTACGTCAACGGCGCGGTGCTGCGCGTGGACCGCAAGGTCTCCGTCGAGCTCGTCAACGACGTGATGTTCCTGCTCGAAGGGCAGGTCATGCAGGCCTCCGATGCCACCACGGCGATGCGTCAGCTCTATTTCATCGTGCAGCTCATGCTGATGAATCCGACGGATGTTCGGGACGCTACCGCGCTCTATGGGCAGCATCACGCGGCCTTGTGTGCCGTGTGCGAGAGCGAGGAGATGCTGGAGGGGCTCGCCGCGATCGACGAACTGGTCGGAGCGACGCGCTACTTCGAGGCACTCAAGCGGATCCGGGGGCTGTTCCCGGTGGAACAGGCGATCCTTGCCGGCACGACGACCGAATTCCCATTCCAAGCTGCCTGACAGCGGAGAGGCACATGAACGTCACCAGCGCGACCGATACCACCAGCAAGACGTCGAGCCCGACCGGCTCGACCGCGGCCACATCGAGCAACGGCGTCGATTATAACACGTTTCTTCGGCTTCTCGTCGCGGAGATGAAGAACCAGGATCCGACCAATCCGATGGACACCTCGCAGTATATGAGCCAGTTCGCCCAGCTCTCGACGGTCGAGCAGGCCATGCAGACCAATACGAAGCTGGATGCGCTGCTGTCCTCGCAGTCGCTGTCGCAGGCCGACGGGCTGATCGGAAAGACCGTCAGCTTCAAGGACTCGACGGGTGCGACCTTCAGCGGAAAGGTCGCTTCGATCTCCATCAACAGCGACGGCTCGATCGCGACCCTCGAGAACGGCACGAAGGTCGCCGTCGGCCCCGGTCTCACGATCAGCTAGCCATGAACGAACGGGACGCCCTCGACATCGTCCAGGCGGCGATCTGGACGATCATCGTCGCCTCCGGCCCTGCCGTCGGCGCGGCGATGCTGGTTGGCACCATCATCGCGCTGATCCAGGCGCTCACCCAGATCCAGGAGGTGACGCTGACCTTCGTTCCGAAGATCATCGTCATCCTCCTGGTCGTCGCCGTCTCCGGCTCCTTCATCGGCGCGCATCTCTCCACCTTCACCGAGATGGTCTATTCGCGGATCGAACACGGCTTCTGATCCGCAAAGCGTCCGGCCACCACCCTCGCGTAAGCTTTGCGCGGCAGATTGCAGACCGGAATCTGCTGCCGGTGACCCATGGCCGATACGTTAGCTGCTAGCCTGCCCAGCCCGCGACGCCTTGGGGCAGACGCCTTCTTCGCGGGCGGTATCGTGACCATGCTCACGATCCTGTTCCTGCCGATTCCGCCGATCCTGATCGACCTCGGCCTTGCCTTCTCGATCGCACTGTCGGCGTTGATCCTGATGGTCGCGCTGTGGATCCAGCGGCCGCTCGACTTCTCCGCCTTCCCGACCGTGCTGCTGATTGCGACGATCCTGCGGCTCGCGCTCAACATCGCCACCACCCGCCTGATCCTGTCGCGCGGCGGAGAGGGCGAGCAGGCCGCCGGCTACGTCGTCGCCGGCTTCTCCAAATTCGTCATGGGCGGCGACTTCGTCATCGGCCTGATTATCTTCGCGATCCTGGTCACGGTGAATTTCGTCGTGATCACCAAGGGCGCGACGCGCATCGCGGAAGTCGGCGCCCGCTTCACCCTAGATGCCATCCCCGGCAAGCAGATGGCGATCGATGCCGACCTGTCCGCCGGTCTGATCGACGACAAGGAGGCCCAGCGCCGGCGCCGCGAGCTCGAAGAGGAGAGCGCATTCTTCGGCGCGATGGACGGTGCCTCGAAATTCGTGCGCGGTGACGCCATCGCCGGTCTGATCATCACCGCGATCAATATTTTCGGCGGCATCGTCATCGGCGTCACCCACCACGGGCTGACGCTGGCGCGCGCCGCCGACGTCTACACAAAGCTCTCGGTCGGCGACGGCCTGGTCTCGCAGATGCCGGCGCTGATCGTCTCGCTTTCGGCGGGGCTGCTGGTCTCCAAGGGCGGCACCAGGGGCTCGGCGGAGCAGGCCGTGCTACGGCAGCTCGGCGGTTATCCGCGCGCCGTGTCGGCGGCGGCGCTGATGATGTTCGTGCTCGCCATGATGCCTGGTTTGCCGATGGCGCCGTTCGTGCTGCTCGGTGGTGTCATGGCCTTTGTCGGCTATACGCTGCCGAAGCGGCAGGCGGCCGCGAAGCAGAAGGAGGACGCGCGCAAGGCCGGCGAGCGGGCGCAGGCCGAGGCCAAGGAGTCCGTCAAGGAATCGCTCAGGACTGCGGAGATCGAGCTGCAGCTCGGCAGCCATCTCTCCGTCCACCTCCTGGGCTCGCGCAACGAGCTCGCCCATCGCGTCAGCAAAATCCGCAAGAAGTTCGCCAAGCAGTACGGCTTCGTGATCCCCGAGATCAAGCTGTCCGACAACCTCTCGATCGATCCTAAGGGCTACCAGATCCGGATCCACGACACCCGCGTTGCCCATGGCGAGCTCAGGCTCGGCGAGGTCATGGTGCTGGTGGACAAGGACGGCAAGCCCGACGTTCCAGGCGACGAAGTGATCGAGCCGGCGTTCGGCATGAAGGCGCTGTGGGTGACCGAAGCCTTCACCGAGGAGGTCAAACGTCAGGGTTGCAAGCCGGTCGACAATCTCTCGGTGCTGCTCACGCATCTCAGCGAGGTGCTCCGGGCAAACCTCGCCCAGCTCTTGTCCTACAAGGACATGCGCGCGCTGCTCGACCGCCTCGATCCGGAATACAAGCGCCTGGTCGACGATCTCTGTCCGTCGCAGATTTCCTATTCCGGCCTGCTCGCGATCCTGAAGATCCTGCTCGCCGAGCGGGTGTCGATCCGCAATCTTCATCTGATCCTCGAGGCGATCGCCGAGATCGCGCCCCATGTGCGGCGCTCGGAGCAGGTCGCCGAGCACGTACGGATGCGTATTGCCCAGCAGATCTGCGGCGACCTCTCCGACAACGGAGTGCTCAACGTCGTCCGTCTCGGCAACCGCTGGGACCTCGCCTTCCACCAGAGCCTGAAGCGCGATGCCAAGGGCGATGTCGTCGAGTTCGACGCCGATCCGCGTCTGATCGAGCAGTTCGCGACCGAGGCCAGCGCCGCGATCCGGAAGTTCACCGAGAATGGCACCAGCGTCGTGCTCGCGGTGACTCCCGAGGCGCGGCCCTATGTCCGCATGATCCTGGAAAGAGTGTTTCCGACCCTGCCGATCCTGTCGCATGTCGAAGTCGCGCGCAGCGCCGAGATCAGGGCGCTTGGAGCGGTGTCGTGATCAGCGGCCTCGCCGACAGCGTGCTCGTGACCTTCATCGTGTTCTGCCGCATCGGAGCCTGCCTGATGCTGGTGCCGGGCTATTCCAGCGTCAACGTTCCGGCACAGGTTCGTCTGTTCATCGCGCTCGTCACCACGTTCGCGCTGACGCCGATTCTGATCGCGGTGCTGAAGCCGCTACTCGAAAACGCGCCGCCGCTGACGCTTGCGCTCCTGATCTGCTCCGAGCTCCTGATCGGCAGTGTCATCGGGCTCGGCGGGCGCGTGTTCTTCCTCGCCCTCCAGACAATGGCGACCGTGATGGCGAGCGCGATCGGGCTCAGCAACATCCCGGGAACGCCGGTCGCCGACACCGATCCGGCGCCGGCCCTGGTGCCGCTGATCATGGCGGCCGTCACCACGCTGTTCTTCCTGACCGACCAGCACTGGCAGGTGCTGCGCGGGCTGATGAACTCCTACGACGTCTGGCATCCCGGCGACCGGCTCAGCGGGAGCATGGCGCTGGATCAGCTCGCCAGCCGCCTGTCCGAAGCGTTCGTGCTGACACTCAGGATCACAAGCCCCTTCATCGTCTATTCGGTCATCGTCAACTTTGCCGTCGGCTTGATCAACAAGCTGACGCCGGCGATTCCCGTCTATTTCGTCTCGGTACCCTTCGTGCTGTTCGGCGGCTTTCTGCTGCTCTACCTCACCAGCGACGAGCTGCTGACGCAGTTCATGCTCGGCGTGCACGCCTGGCTGGCGGAGTGATCGGCCATGACGTCGCGCGCGGAAAAGCTCGGTCGCATGGTCTCGCTGGTGAAGCTTCAGCTCCGGCTTGCCGAATGGCAGCTGGCGCAGCTGCGGCAGCAGGAGAGAAGCTTGCAGGACGAGCAAGCCTGGCTGGTCGGGGCGCTGAACGGAGGAGAGCTGCCTGTGGGATCGTCGAGCGAATCGATCGCGCGGCGCCTGACGACGACGAGCGTTGGCGCACAAGCCGTCCAGGCGCAGGCCTCGCGCCAGCTCGACCAGGTTCGCTCCGAGAGCCGCCGCGTCAAGCAGCTCGAGCAGGTCGCGAAGGCGGCGCTGGCGGAAAAGCGTCGCGACGCCGAGAAGCGATCGCTCGAAGACATCGGGGGCACGCGCTCCGCCGCGCCTGATTGGACGTTGATGACAGCCAGCCGGATTCGAACATGATCGTGACAGCGACACCCGACCTCGTTCTCGACGTTCTTGAGGCCGCCGATCCCGTGACGCAGCGCGCGGCGACGGCGAAGCTGGACGCACTGAAATCTTCGGATGCCGATTTTGCCGCCACGATGCAGGCCGAGGCCGGCAAGGCCGCGGCTGGCGAGCAGGCTGCGAAGACGGCGGAGGCGCAGGCGCCGAACGCCGCGCCGGTGCAGGTGATCAAGGCGCCGGCTTCGGGCGACGTCTATCGCAAGTTCGAGGCTTTCATCCTCCAGACCTTCGTCGAGACGATGTTGCCGAAGGAGTCGGAGCAGGTGTTCGGCAAGGGAACCGCCGGCAGCGTCTGGAAGTCGATGTTGGCGGAGCAGCTCGGCAACCAACTTGCGAAAGGCAACGGCATCGGCATTGCCAAGCAGCTCGCCGGTGCGCACCCGGCGCTTCGTGACGATGTGGGCAAGGCCGGATGATGGATTTGGAACGGGTGACGACAGTTGAGGGTGGACTTCTCATGCAGGCAGACGACAGCGCGATGGATCTGGTGATGGAATCGCCGGAAGCGCAGACCGAGCAGGTGGCGGAAGCCGTGCCGGGCAACGCCTTGCTGCCCGTGCACGTGCCGGATGCCGGCGGTGAGCTGACGGTCAGCACGGCCGATGCGGTGAGGTCGGACGAGGTCAGCGGCCTCCTGGCGGCGATCCGGCGGCTCGAGGGCATCGTGGAGGAGGAGACGGTCGCGCTCGCCACCGGCAAGAAGATCGACTTCGACGACTTCAGCGCGCGCAAGAGCCGGAGCATGCTGGAGTTCGTCCGCCTGATGCGGGCGCGGATTCATCTCGGCGGCAAGGCCGAGATCACCTGGGAAATCCGGCGGCTGCGCGACAAGCTCGAGCGGAACCGCGCGATGCTCGAGATGCATTACGACGCGGTACGGGAAGTCGCGGCCATCATCATCAAAGCGATCAAGGATGCCGAGTCGGACGGTACCTATAGCGGCCGCGCAGCGCAGGACCGCAAATGATCAGACTGGTGCTGGCCGGACTCTGGGTATGCATCCTCACCGCGGGCACGAGCTATGCCGTGGCCTACTGGAAGGAAAACGGCAGCCTGTTGCCTGCCAAGGACGAATATCTCGACGGGCTGCAATACCAGAAGACGCGAGCGCTGAGTGTGCCCATGGTCGAGAACGGAGGCGTGCAGGGCTACATCGTCGCGCGTTTCGTCTACACCGTGGAGGCGCGGACCATGCACCAGCTCACCGTCCCGCCCGAGCCGTTCGTCGTGGATGAGGCCTTTCGCAGGATCTATGCGGACGACCGCCTGGATTTCAGGAAGCTCGCCCGTTACGACCTGTCCATCCTCACGGCCGCGATCAAGCAGCGCGTCAACGAGCGGATGCAGGCCGACATCGTCCAGGACGTCCTGGTCGAGGACTTCAACTTCGTCTCGAAGGACGAATTCCAGCAGAAGCCGTGATCCGGTGCGCCGGCCAAGCCGTGCCCGCCCTTCGTCGAACCCGCTGCTGAAAGGGCATCGGCCTCTGCGGTTATCCTGCCGCAGAGGCCGATGTGGCTGTCGTATTGACGACTTGCGGCGTCAGTTTCCTGCCGGGTAGGCTGCCGGCGCGGCGTGCACCCGGTTGAGGAGGATGCCGACTTCGTCGAGCTCCTGCATCGGCTCATCCAGGACCTCGGCGGCCGGGATGTTGAGCCGATATCCGACGTAGCGGCGTGCCACGATCGCATCGAAGCCAAGGCGGTCACGGAGCTTCTTGCGCAGCTTGCTGACATGGCTCTCGATCACGCTCTCGTCGAACGTGGATTCGAAGATGCCGTAGACGGCGTTGAAGATCTGCGTCTTGGTGATCCACTTTCCGTGATTGCCGACCATGTATTCGAGGATCCGCAACTCGCGGCGCGGAAGGGTGAGGGCACGGCCTTCAATCTCCGGATCGCGTCCATTGAAGAAGACCTGGATCCTGTTCTCGCACGGCCTCGGCAGGTCGCCCACCCGGCGGCGCGCGATCGCGGCCGTCCGAGCGAGAATCTCGCGTAGATGAATCGGCACGTGGACGACGTCGTCCACACCCGATTCGAACAGCTCCAGCGTGTTCTTGAGCATCTTCTGGCCGCTCACGGCGATGATGGGAGCTGCGGATCGCTTCCGCACCGCCCGCGGCAGGCTTCCGCGGGCATCGGTGTCCCCCAGAAGAAACGCGTCGACCGCGGCAAGATCCGCTTCGCTTGCGGATTGCAGCCAGTCCCAGAATTCTCCGGAGGAGAAGCCGATCGACGATACGCCTTCACGAACGAGCCCGCCTACGTAGCTGTTCGTGACGCTCTCGCGATCATCAACGATAATATACATCAGTCTTTCGCCCCTGTTTCGCACTTGCTGCGGCCGGGTAGTGGTCTGTGATGCCCCGGCTCGGCAGCCATGCTGTTTGACGACATTCCTTCCCGCGAACCGTTGTTCTGATTAGGATATTCGCGGGCAGCCTTACGCATTCAGTGCCTGCGGATGCAGGCCTGCTACTTCGACTCGATACTGAACGCTACGACGTGGGGCTCGGCGGGTGTCGTACGGATCACCTCGCGGAGCGGATTGAGAAAACGACCTAGTACAGTTGCGCCAAGTTGCTCATCGCGTCCGAACACTACTGAACTGTGTCGATCTCCTCGCCAGGCTGGCGAGAATCACTTGAGTAGGACCGTAACAATTGCCGATTTCCGATCAAGCGCGCGGAACAAAGCTGTTGATTCGAGGCCTTGATGCTATTGGTTTGTTTCGAGTTGTTTCTTGGTATATCTGATCGTATCAGTTGATTTAGATTCCAAACTATATTTTTCCCGGGGCGGTTCCAAATTTCTGTAGGCCCGTAGAATTGCAGCTATTTTTCGTCGCATTGCGGGGTAAACACATTGGGATATTTTCAACTCCGGATTGACTCGCGTTGACGTGCGATCACATGCGACAATTCGACTCACGTATGGCGACGCGACTCCAGCTTGGCGAAATCTTGGCGAGTGTGTGGCTTTCGAGTCGCACTCTTGCCTCATGCATGACGCATTAGACTCAGGTCGCGTCGTATCTTGCGTGACGAGATTTTTTCCGTGCGCACGTTTCAGGCAAGCTTCGGCAACTAGCTTCGTTCGAACTGTCGAACCGAACGGAGCATTTTCATATGTTGTCCGATGGCAAAGCTCGTCCCAACGAGACCGCGGATATGTCCGCCGCCGCGAAGCCGGCGCCGGCGACGCGCGATGCAAAGGACAATGCGGCGCGAACGGCTAAGCCCGCCGCCGGCACGAGGCCCGCGTCCGCAACAGCAAGCGATGAAGCCCTGGCGAAAGAGGCGCTCGAAGGTCTCAAGCGCATTCGCGCCAAGGCGCGGCTCGATAAGATGGCGATACCGAAGCCCGCGCCGGCCGTCGTTCGTCCGGCCGTGATCGTAGCGAAGCCGCCGCCGCCGCGTCCTACATGGGTCGCGCCGCTTGCAACGTTGGCTGCCGCGGTCGGGTTGGTGGTCTGCGCCTGCACCGGTGTGATCGCCTATCTCGCCACGCAGCCGGTCCAGACCAATGCCGCGGCCAATGCCGAGATCAGGAATCTGCGCGAGACGGTCGCGCAGCTGCGCAAGCAGGTGTCAGGCGTGTCCGAAAATCTCGACGGCTTGCGCACCGCGGTCGATCAGTCGAGCAAGGCCACCAATGATCGCTTTGGCCGGTTCGCGGAGAATCTGGATCGCATCGAGCGGGTAAGCTCGTCCTCGACAGCCAAGCTCGACAAGCTCGCCCTGGCGCAAACCCAGGCTCCGGCGCCAACGATGGCGCAGTCGCAGCAGCCGGCGTCTCAGCCGATGCCGATGATGGCCTCGCTCGCTGCGCCAGAAGTCACGGGTTCGGTGTCGCCATCCGAACGCACGTTGGCATCGCGCAAGCCGGTCAAGGGCTGGTCGGTTCGCCAAGCGTATGAAGGAATTGCCATCCTGCAAGGACCGAACGGGGTCGTCGAGGCCGTGCTGGGCCAGCAGGTGCCCGGCCTTGGCCGCATCGAGGAGATCAGGAACGAGAATGGACGCCTGGTCGTGGAGGCGAGCGGGGGCGTCGTTTACTCCTCGCGCAAGGGAACGCCGTGATCGCGGCGGTCTGCTATTGGCGGTGATGCTCGAAGCTGGTGCATAGCAGGTCGATCTCGGTTTCCGCTATCGCTGCGCGAAACAGGCGGCAGGTGAACTCGACCGTCGTCTTGCTGTCGCTCGCCGTGCGGTCTTCCCGGAGGAAGATGCAGCGCTTGCAGACGTCGGTGTGGTGCCGCTGCTCGGCCGCATCCGACTGATCGAGCACGTGCCGTAGCGCGTCGCGAAAGCGGATCTTGCCGTCGTCGTCGAGCACGGTGATCGCGTCGACGAGAACGTTGACGGGATCGCGCGCCAGGAACTTCTTGCCCTGCTGGGTAACGCTCAGCATCACCGAGCGCTTGTCCTTGGCGGAGCGCTTCCGCTCCAGATATCCGAGACGCTCGAGCTCGCCGATGATGAACGAAGCAGTACCGCGCGTGGTGCCGACGTAGCTCGCCAGCGCCGAGGGCGTCCTGGAAAAGCGGTTGGCGCGGGAGAGGAAGCGCAGCGCCATCCACTCGCGATCGCGCAAGCCATGCTTGGTGCCTTCGAACCACATGATCCGCGCGACCTGCTCCAATAATTCGATCGACTCGCGTGCTAGATTCATTTCCAATCCAAGTCGGATAAAGCTTTATTCAATTGAGCCATTGGTAGCGCAATCTGGGCGGGGCAGAATGAAGCTCTCGAGCGATACGTCGGCTCGGAGCAAGAAGACTTGCCGCGCGTGACGCCTCTCCGTTCTGGAGATGGAACTTTCGCGAGTGGAACTAGAGCGTCACGACGAAAGTTCGAGTAAATTGCGCGGCTCAAGTATTCTGAAAATTTCAGTCAAATGAAGGGCGCTGCTCGCGAAATTCACGGCATACGCGGAGGCGGTTCAGGCCACATGATGTGGCTTTGCCGCCACTGCGGGTCCCATTTGCTGCCGTGGAAGCTCTCGAATAGCGCGAGAGCTTTGAACATCTGCAACGGGCCCAGATGTGGTCGGCGGCAATAGAACCGTTCTTTTCGGTTAATGGATGTTGCGATGCAACGCAGAGAGACGATTAAATCGCGGCAGCGAGCAGGCCCAGAGAATCAGAGATTGTCGTCCGTGATGAAGCAAGCAAAGCCGTTCAACGTCAAACACGCGGCATTGGCCGCCACCATCGGCAACATGCTCGAGTTCTACGATTTCATCACCTACAGCTTCTTCGCGATCCAGATCGGCCACGCGTTCTTCCCGGTCCAGAGCGAGTACGGCAGCCTGATGCTGTCGCTGGCGACTTTCGGCGCGGGCTTCGTCACCCGGCCGATCGGCGGCATCGTGCTCGGCATTTATTCCGACCGGATCGGCCGACGGCCTGCGATGCTGCTGAGCTTTGCCTTGATGGGCGGGGCGATCCTGACCATTTCGCTGACCCCGTCCTACAACACGATCGGCCTTGCGGCGCCGGTCATCGTGATCGCGGCGCGCATGGTGCAAGGGTTCGCCCTCGGCGGCGAGGTTGGTCCCACCACGGCCTATCTCATCGAGATCGCGCCGCCGGAGCATCGGGCGCTGGTGGTGGCTTGGCAGCCGGCGAGCCAGGAGATCGCCGCGACCGCCGGCGCGCTGGTCGGCGTCGTCCTGAGCAACACGATGGCACCGGAGATGCTGGATTCCTATGGCTGGCGGGTGGCGTTCCTGATCGGTGCGATCTGCCTGCCGTTCGGCATCTGGATGCGCCGGACACTGCCGGAAACGATCCCGCACGCTGAAGCCAAAGAACGCTCGAACCATCTGTCGCTCGCGCGCCGCCACATCGGCGTCATCGCGCTTGCATTGATGATCCTGGCGAGCGGCACCATCTCGACCTATGTCACGCAGTACATGACGACCTACGCGCAGAACACGCTGCATGTGACGCCGACACTGGCCTTCACCGTATCGCTCGTCAGCAACGGCCTTCAGATCGTCGGCGCGCTGTTCGGTGGCTGGCTCGCCGACCGCCTGGGGCGCAAGCCGGTCATGGTCTGGCCGCAGTTCGTCACGCTCGCGCTGACCTATCCGACCTTCCTGTGGATCGTTCACGCGCCCGGCGCGTTTTCGCTTCTGGTCGGCTTCGGCGTGCTGTCGATCATCGGCTCGCTGCCGTTCACCGCGTTCTACGCCACCTTCACCGAGGCGCTGCCCCAGAACATCCGGGGCGGCGTGTTCGCGACCGTCTATGCGGTTGCGATTGCGAGCTTCGGGGGCACCGCGCAGCTCGTGGTGACCTGGCTCCTCCACGTCACCGGCAATCCGCTGGCGCCGGCCTGGTACCTCTTGCTCGCAGCAATCGTCGGACTCGTCGCGATGGGCCTGATGCCGGAGACTGCGCCGGTGAAACAACGGCAAGCCAAGGCCTGATTGCCCGCACGCTCGCAGGCTGGTGATTTGCGTTTCGCCGGCAACTATTGGCGAATGCGGTGCCAGAAGATGGCGTGCTGAGCTGACGCCGGATTTCAAGCGGGCGGCCGGGTCGGCCGCCCGCGCGACTTTGAGAGCGCGCTCACTTCACCATCGCGCCGTAGACGATATCCTGCACCTGCTCGCGGTAGTATTTCCGCAGCTCGCCGGGCGCGGCCGTGCCCACCACCACGACGAGCCGCTCCTTGGGATCGCAGAAGAACTGCGTGCCATAGGCGCCGTTCCAGGTGAACTCGCCGGGATTGCCTGGCACCGACGACAGGCCCTCGCCGGTGCGGACTGCAACCGCAAGGCCAAAGCCGAAGCCGGCGCGATGCGGCTCGACATTGGCGACGTTGTTCTTGATCTCGGGACCGAGGTGGTTGCTCGTCATGTGATGCACGGTCTTGGGCCCGAGAATGCGCTGGCCATCGAGCTCGCCGCCGTTGAGCAGCATCTGCCCGAAGCGGACGTAGTCGCCGATCGTCGCAAACGAGCAGGCACCGCCGCAATCGAACTTGGTCGGCTCGTCGAGCGGTTTGATGGCTTGCGGCTTGCCCGTCAGCGGATCGTCCGCAAAGGGGCGGGCGAGGCGCGTGCGCTGCGCCTCGGTGGGATGGAAGGTCGCGTCCTTCATGCCGAGCGGCTGCCAGACATTGGCGGCGAGATATTCGCCGAGCTTCTGCTCGCTGACCTTCTCGATCACAGCGCCGAGCACGTCGATCGAGAAGCCGTACTCGAACTCCGTCGAGGGTTGGTGCGCCAGCGGCAGCTTGGTGATGCGATCGACGAAGGCCCGCGTGTCGCCTTCCAGCGCCGGCGCGACGCCGTCAGGATATTGCCGCGCCACCGGGCTCGAGCTGTCCGGGCGGCCGCCATACATCAGGCCGGAGGTGTGCCGGTAGAGATCGTGGATATAGACCGGCGAGGCCTGCGGCTCGAGCTTGAGCGAGCCGTCTCCCCGGGGCACGCCGACCTTCATGTCGGCAAAGCCCGGATAGTAGTCGGAAAGCTTGGCCTGGAGCGGCAGCCGGCCTTGCTCCATCAGCGTCAGGCCTGCCACGGCTGCCATCGGCTTGGTCATCGATGCCAGCGCGAATATCGCGTCGATCGGCATCGGCGTGCCCTTGGCCGGATCGAGCATGCCGTAAGCCTTGTAGTGGACGAGCTTGCCGTCGCGTGCGATGGCGACCACCGCGCCGGGCACGCGCCTGGCGGCGATCTCGCGCGCGAAGAAGTCATCGAGCCGCGCGAGGCCCTGTTCCGAGAATCCGACGTCGTCGGGAGCAGCTTCAGGCAGTGGCGCGGCCTCGGCCGCGTTGAGGGTGATGACGGCAGCCGCCGCCGCGATCATGGCGATCGTCTTCTTCATTCTGTCCCCCAGAGCGGGCTCGTTATATGAATGGCCCGCTAAATCCATAAGATCGCGTCCGCGCCGGATTGAAGTCAACTGCAGGGAAAGCGGAGCAGGGGCGCGTCCGGATGCGGCGGACTTCTTATCGGCCTTCGCCTGCGTCCCACAGCGCCACGAGACCTTGCCGATAGGTCGGGAAGGCCAGCGTAACGCCGAGCTCGCGCTTCAACCGCGCGTTGGAGACGCGGGCGTTGCCGGCATAGAAGCTACGTGCCATCGCCGACATCTCGGCGGTCTCGAACGCTTCCGCGGCCGGCGGCGGAACGCCCATCAGCTTCGCGGCATAGGCGATCACGTCCTGTGGCGGGGCGGGCTCGTCGTCGCAGACATTCCACGTGCCGCCGCCCTGGTGACGAACCGCGGCCATGACCGCGCTGGCGATATCGTCGACGTGAATCCGATTGAATATCTGTCCCGGCTTGACGATGCGGCGGGCAGATCCTGCCCGCAGCGTCGCCAGAGCGTTGCGACCCGGGCCGTAGATTCCTGCGAGCCGCAGGATGGCCGCTTCGCCGCGCGTCGCACCCACCCAGGCCTGTTCGGCCGCTAGCCGCATCCGCGTGCGGTCGAGGCCAGCCCGCGCAGGCGTGCTCTCGTCGACCCATGCGCCGCCATGATCGCCATACACGCCCACGGTGGAGAGGTAGATCGCCTTCCGGCCGCGTTCCGCCGCGAGCGCGTCCGTGAAGGCCGCGAGCACGGGATCGCCGGTGCGATCGGGTGGTATAGACAGCAGAAGAACATCGGCATCGCGAAACCGCGCGACCAGATCGTGATCGTTCCCCGGGAACCGATGGAGCTCGACGCCGGCCAGGTTGTTCTGCTTCGCAGGATCGCGCACCGTGGCGGCGATATGCGAGAACGCGCCGCCAAATCTACCGACGAAGTGCCGGGCGCTGTAGCCGAGGCCAAAGATGAAGAGCCGCATGGATCTCCTTGCTGATCGCCGCCGGACCCGTGCCGCCGCGGCGCGCAAGCCGCTCATAAGGGATTTTTGGGTCCGGCAAAAGATATTGCGATTTTACTCGTCCGCCAGTGCAGGCCATGCTTGGTCGCAGCCAGATCAACCGGGAGCGTTTGTTGGAGAGGGCATTGCCGCAGGCGTCGATCATCCGGGAGGAAGCGCCGGCCGCGGAGCTGATCCGGCGCGCCGCCGCGCTGATCTTCGATGTCGACGGCACGCTGGCGGAGACGGAGGAATTGCACCGGCAGGCCTTCAACGAAGCCTTTGTCCGCTGCGGGCTCGAATGGCATTGGGACCGTGCCGTCTACAAGAATCTGTTGCGGGTGACGGGCGGCAAGGAACGCATCCGTGCTCACCACGCCATGCAGCGAAACGTCGCGCCACTGTCGGACGACGACGTCGCAAATCTCCATCGCATCAAGACCATGCACTATGCCGAACTGGTCGAAACAGGCTGCTGCCCGTTGCGGCCGGGCGTGACGGAGCTGCTTGCCGCGGCGAAGGCGCGCCGCCAGCGGCTCGCGATCGCGACAACGACCTCGCGCGGCAATATCGATGCGCTGCTGTCGCGTGCGCTGGGGAAGCGCTGGGCCACGGATTTCGATGCGATCGTCGCCGGCGACGATGTCCGCCACAAGAAGCCCGCCCCGGACGTGTACCTGGATATCCTGGCGAAACTGGGCCTGATGGCGTCCGACTGTCTCGCGATCGAGGATTCCGCCAACGGCCTGATCGCGGCCTCGCGCGCGGGCGTCCCCGTCCTGATCACGCGCAGCATGTACTTCAGCGACGATGACTTTGCCGGCGCGCACCTCGTGCTGGACGATTTGTCGGAGCTGGAACGCCTCGGCTGAAGCCGCATCCTATTGCGCTTCAGTGAAACCGCCGGCTCGGGCCAGGCGGGTCCTCGTGGGTCTGCTCGACGATCTGCGCGATCGGGCTCGACTGGTGGTGAACGAGACGCCAGTCGTCGGCAACGCGCCTGAAATGGTTGGTGGCGGCAAGCGCCGTGCCGTCGACGATCTCGATGCAGAGCACGCGCGCGCTGTCGCCGTCGACGATCGCCTGCGGCTCGGCGCACACGATCTGCGGCCGCTCCGGGTTCTGCAGGATGTCGCGCCAGCTTCCGATCACAGTGGCCCGCCCGACAATCGCCGGCCAGCCGGGATGGATACAGGAGATGGTGTCGTCGTCCGCCCACATCCGCTCCATGCCCGCGACGTCACCCGGTCGCGAAGGCGGCGTAGAAGGCGGCGTTGGCGGCAATGACCTTGCTGTCCTTCGTCATGCCTCTGGCGTGAGCCAACGACGCGGAAAAATCAAGCGCGACTTCTGCTCAATTTTGACCGCAGTGCAGCAACGACATGGCCGCGGCGCGGACGCCGTCACGTAGCGATGTGAGTCGCCACCGCGCGCCGCGCTCCTTCCGCATAGAGCCGGCCGAGCGCGGCGCTCACGGCTTCGCGCAGGCGCGGGTCGTCTCCGAGGGGGCCGAACACTTTTCCGACGCCGAGCAGCGCCGGCGCGAGCCGTTCTGCGACCGGACCTGCCTCGCGCGCGAGCGCCGCAAGCTCGCCGGCCAGGGGATCGCGCACGTCGATCGCGCGGCCCTGCTCGTCGCTCGCCGTGACGTAGCGCATCCAGCCGGCGACGGCGAGCGCATGCGTGTCGATCGGCAGGTTCTTCTGCAAGCGATCCTGCATCGCGCCGAGCAGGCGCTGCGGGAGCTTCTGCGAGCCGTCCATGGCGATCTGCCAGGTGCGGTGATGCAGCGCCGGGTTGGCGAAGCGCCGCAGCAGCGAGGCGCGGTAGGCGGCAAGGTCTGTGCCGGCCGGCATCGTCAGCGTCACCGCGGCCTCTTCCATCACCCGCGCGGCGAGGCGCGCGAAATGCGGATCGGTCATGGTGTCGGCGATCGTCTCATGGCCGGCGAGATAGCCGAGATAGGCGAGCGCCGAATGGCTGGCATTGAGCAGCCGCAGCTTCATCAGCTCGAACGGCTTGACATCGGTGACGAGCTCGACGCCCGCGGCGGCGAGATCCGGCCGGCCCGCGGTGAAGCGATCCTCGATCACCCATTGCGTGAACGGCTCGGTCATCACCGGCCACGCGTCGCGCATGCCGAGCGCGGCGGAGACCGCCTCGCGATCGCCCTCCAGCGTCTCCGGCACGATGCGGTCGACCATGGTCGAGGGGAAGGCGACGGTATCGGCGATCCATTTGCCGAGATCCTTCGAGCGCAGCGCTGCGAACTGCGTCACGATCCGCTGCACGGTATGCCCATTGGCGGCAAGGTTGTCGCAGCACAGCACGGTGAAGGGGAGAAGGCCTTGTGCCCGCCGCCGCGCCAGCGCCGCCGCGATGAAGCCGGGCGCCGAGCGCGGCGCCTCGGGATTGTTCAGGTCGTGCACGACATCCGGATGCCGCTCGTGGAGATCGCCGGTCTGCGGCGTGTGGCAATAGCCCTTTTCGGTCACCGTGAGCGAGACGATGCGGACGGCGGGATCCGCCATCCTGTCGACCAGCCGCGCAGGGTTCTCGCGGGCGACGACGCTGTCGAGCAGCGCGCCGATGACGCGATGCTCGGTGCCCTCGGCGGCGCGAACGGCGACTGTATAGAGATGATCCTGCGGGGCGAGGGCGTCGCGCGTATCCGGGCTGCGCAGGCTTGCGCCGACGATGCCCCAGGCGGCTTGGCCGGCGGCAAGACAATCGTCGATGACGACGGCCTGATGGGCGCGATGAAACGCGCCGAGGCCGAGATGCACGATACCGGGTGCGAGGTGCGAGCGGTCATAGGCCGGACGGCGGATGGCCGGCGGCAGCCGGTCGAGATTGGCGCGGCCAAGGCGCATGGCAAGGCGCATGGTCGTCTCCCCCTTTGCTTTGCCGCTGCTTGACATGGCGCCCGTCCTCGGTCAATGCTCCGGTCAATTGGTAAGACCAATTTTCCAAAATTGGCGGGCCGCCGGGCAAGAACCACCCGGTGAGACCCTTTCGGGGAGGCCAGCGTGCCGCTGGAAGCTGTGGAGGCGAGACGGCTCTATCGCCAGGTCGCCGATCAATTGCGAAGTCTGATCGACAGCGGTGAATACGCGGTCGGCAGCCGCTTGCCGACCGAGCGCGAGCTCGCCGAGCAGCTCAAGGTGTCGCGGCCGACGGTGCGCGAAGCCCTGATCGCGCTCGAGGTCGAAGGTCGCGTCCGCATCCGCGTCGGTTCAGGAATCTATGTCATCGAACCTGCGGGGGCTGCCGCGCTTGTACAGGCGGCCGCGGTCATCGAGGGCCCGTTCGAGCTGCTGCGCGCCCGCGAATTCCTCGAAGGTGCGATCGCCGAGCAGGCCGCGCGGATGGCGACCAAGGACGATCTCGCACGCATCGACGCCTCGCTCCTTGCCATGGAAAATGTCGAGCACCCCGGCGAAGCCTCGATGATCCATGACCGTGCCTTCCATGTCGCGATAGCCGGCAGTCTCGGCAATGCGGTTCTGGTGCGCGTCGTCGGCGAGCTGTTCGACCAGCGCCTCAATCCCTATTTCGCGCAGCTTGCGCATTATTTCGAGAATCCGCGCACCTGGCGCACCGCGCTCGACGAGCACCGCGCGGTGCGCGACGCCATTGCGGCGCGTGATCCGAATGCTGCCCGCGACGCAATGCGCGATCATCTTGCGCACTCGCAGGAGCGGTTCGCGCAGAATTTCGGTATCGAGGTCGCAGCGATGGCCTCCGGCCAGAGCCGGGCGGGGCGATCTGCGGCGAAGCCGTCAAAACCAAAACGAGCGCCGAAGAAGCAGGCCGCGCGCAGCGGCGCGCGGCGGCGATGAGATTGGGCGGTCCGCACCCGTCTCGGGGCGGGCGAACAAGAAGCAGACTTGAGCGATGGAGGAAAAATCAATGTTCAGGAAAATGACGACGGTGCTGGCGGTCTCAATCGCCGCAATGCTTGCCACCACGGCTGCCGGCATGGCGCAGACCAAGCTGAAATGGGCCCATGTCTACGAAACCTCGGAGCCATTCCACTCTGCTTCGGTCTGGGCCGCGCAGGAGATCGGCAAGCGCACCAACGGGCGCTATCAGGTCGACGTCTATCCGGCGTCCCAGCTCGGCAAGGAGGCCGACATCAACCAGGGCCTCTCGCTCGGCTCGGTCGACATCATCATCTCCGGCTCGAGCTTCGCGGCGAAGAGTTTTCCGCCGATCGGCGTGACCTACTACCCCTACACCTTCCGCGACGCCGACCATCTGCTCGCCTACACCAAGAGCGACATCTTCAAGGAGCTCGCCAAGGGCTACGAGGACAAGAGCGGCCACCACATCATCGCGGTGACCTATTACGGCGTGCGCCAGACCTCGTCGAACAAGCCGATCAAGACCTGCGCCGACCTCAAGGGCCTCAAGATGCGCGTGCCTGACGTGCCGGCCTATCTCGCAATGCCGCGCGCCTGCGGCGCCAACACCGCGCCGATCGCCTTCGCGGAAGTCTATCTGGCGCTCCAGAACGGCACCGTCGAGGCGCAGGAAAACCCGCTGACCACGATCGAGGCCAAGAAGTTCTACGAGGTGCAGAAGCACATCGTGCTGACCGGCCACATCGTCGACCACCTCAACACGGTGGTGGCGGGTGCGCTGTGGAAGAAGCTCAGCGACGAGGACAAGAAGATCTTCACCGACGTCGCCCAGGAAGCCGCCGCCAAGGCGACCGAGGAGATCAAGCAGAACGAAGCCAAGCTCGTCGCCTTCTTCAAGGAGAAGGGCCTGACCGTGACCGAGGTCGACAAGAACGAGTTCCGCGACATCGTGCTGAAGAATGTCCCGTTCGAGACCTTCGGCTATCGCAAGGCGGATTGGGAGCGCATCCAGGCGGTGAAGTGACCGCAGGTCATTCCGGGGCGCGCGAAGCGAGAAATCTCGAGATTCCGGGTTCGACGCTCACGAGTCGCCCCGGAATGACGTCCAGTCCATTTGGGGAGTAACACATGTCGACGGCCGAAATACACCGGCAGATCACCGGGGACGAGATCGCCCATACCTTCGAAGAGGAGGCGACGCCGAAGGTCGATCTCGGCATCTATGCCTTCGAGGACTGGGTGGCGCTCGTGATCTTCTGGGCGATGGCGCTCGCCGTCTTCCTCCAGTTCTTCACGCGCTACGTGCTCAACGACAGCTACGCCTGGACCGAGGAGATCGCGACCTACTGCCTGATCGGCGTGGTCTTCATCGGCTCGTCGATGTGCGTGCGGCTGTCGCGGCACATCCAGGTCGATCTCATCTACCGCTATCTGCCCCATTTGGTCGCGCGCGTGCTGTCGACGGTGATCGACCTGATCCGGATCGCCTTCTTCGGCTACGCCATCAAGCTGGTCTGGGTCTACATCCAGATCATCGGCGACGAGTCGATGACCACGATCAATTTTCTCAAGAACTACGTCTATTACGCCGTGCTGCTCGGCTTCGTGCTGATGACCGTGCGCTCCATGCAGGTGGCGCTGGAGAACTGGCGGCAGGGCTACTCGATCCTGGAACGTCCGGGCGCCTACGACGGATCGGAGGGGTAACGTCATGCTGCTGCTGCTTGGTGGTTTTCTCATCCTGATGCTGCTCGGCGTTCCCGTGGCGATCGCCATGGCCGCGTCGTCGCTGCTCTACATCCTGGTGAGCGGTGTGACGCCCGACGTCACGCTGGCGCAGCGCATGATCGCCGGCGTCGAGAGCTTTCCGCTGCTCGCCGTGCCCTTCTTCATCCTCGCCGGTAATCTCATGAACATCGCCGGCGTCACGGGGCGCATCTACAAATTCGCCGTCGCGCTGGTCGGCTGGATGCGCGGCGGCCTCGGCCACGTCAACATCATCGGCTCGGTGATCTTCTCCGGCATGTCCGGCACCGCGATCGCGGACGCCGCCGGTCTCGGCACCATCGAGATCAAGGCGATGAAGGATCACGGCTACTCCACCGAATTCTCGGTCGGCGTCACCGCGGCCTCCGCGACGCTCGGGCCGATCATCCCGCCGTCGCTGCCCTTCGTGATCTACGGCATGATGGCGAACGTCTCGATCGGCGCGCTGTTCCTGGGCGGCGTCATTCCGGGTGTCGTCATGACGCTGCTCATGATGGCGACCGTCACCTACTTTGCGCACAAGAACAAGTGGGGCAGCGATACGCCGTTCTCCTGGCCGCAGCTTGGCTCGGCCGGGCTCGAGATCGCGATCGTGCTCAGTTTCCCGCTCGCGATCTGGCTGATGACGCTGGCCGGTATGTCGACCAACATGGCGGTCGTGATCGGTCTCGGCACGCTGCTCGCGATCGACTGGTACTTCGACTTCTCCGCGGTGATGGCGCTGATGGCGCCGGTGATTCTGATCGGCGGCATGACGCTCGGCTGGTTCACGCCGACGGAGGCCGCGGTCGCCGCCGTGATCTGGTCGCTGTTCCTCGGCCTCGTGCGCTACCGCACCATGACGCTGAAGACGGTGGCGAAAGCGACTTTCGACACCATCGAGACCACGGCCTCCGTGCTCTTCATCGTCACCGCCGCTTCGATCTTCGCCTGGCTACTGACGGTGTCGCAGGCCGCGCAGACGCTGTCGGATTTCATGCTGAGCGTCACCCACAATAAATGGGTGTTCCTGCTGCTTGCCAACATCCTGATCCTGTTCGTCGGCTGCTTCATCGACACCACGGCGGCGATCACCATCCTGGTACCGATCCTGCTGCCGATCGTGCTCAAGCTCGGTATCGATCCGATCCACTTCGGCTTGATCATGACGCTGAACCTGATGATCGGCTTGTTGCATCCGCCGCTCGGCATGGTGCTATTCGTGCTGGCGCGGGTTGCAAAGCTCTCGGTCGAACGCACGACGGTGGCGATCCTGCCCTGGCTGGTGCCGCTGCTGCTCGCCCTGATCGCGATCACCTACATCCCTGAACTGACCCTCTGGCTGCCAAAATACATGGGACTCTCCAAATGACCTCCACAGCTCTCGCCGCAACCCTGTTCGGTCCCGAAGATCTGCGCATGATCGAGCATCCGCTCGATAAGCTCAGCGACGGCATGGTGCGCATCCGCTTCGGCGCCGGCGGCATCTGCGGCTCGGACATGCATTACTTCCGCCATGCCCGCACCGGCGATTTCGTGGTGAAGTCGCCCCTGGTTCTCGGGCACGAGATCTCCGGCGAGGTGGTTGAGATCGCCGGATCCGCAGCCAACCTGAAGGTCGGCGACCGCGTCGCCGTCAATCCGTCGCGCTGGTGCAGCCATTGCGTCGCCTGCCGCGAGAGCCGGCCGAACCTCTGCGAGAACATCTACTTCATGGGCTCGGCGTCGAAGACGCCGCACATGCAGGGCGGCTTCGCCAACTATTTCGACGCAATCCCGGCGCAGTGCGTGAAGATCCCCGATCACGTCTCCTATCAGGCCGCAGCGCTCGCCGAGCCGCTCGCGGTCTGCCTGCACGCGGTCGCGCGCGCCGGCAACATCGAGGGCAAGCGCGGCATCATCTTCGGCGCCGGCCCGATCGGGCTTTTGACCATGCTCGCCGCACGCCGTGCCGGCATCGCCGACATCACGGTCGCAGACATCGCGCCGGCGCCGCTCGCGTTTGCCAGCCGGCTCGGGGCCGACCATGTCGAGAACGTCGGGACCGGCGAGGACGGCCTTAAAGCCCAGGCGGCCGCGCGCCCTTACGACGTCGCTTTCGAAGTCTCCGGCACGGCTGCGGGCCTTGCCAGTGCGATTCAGATCGTCCGGCGCGGCGGCACGGTGGTGCAGATCGGCAATCTGCCGGGCGGCCAGATTCCGGTGCCGGCGAACGCGGTGATGGCCAAGGAGATCGACCTGCGCGGCTCGTTCCGCTTCGGCTTCGAGTTCATGACCGCGGTGGAACTGATCGCCGCCGGCAGCGTCGATGTGCTGTCGCTGGTCACGGCCGAGCGGCCGTTGTCGACGGCGCCCGATGCGCTCCGCCTCGCGCTCGACCGCTCGCAGAGCGTCAAGGTCGTGCTGACAGCGAACTGATCCTGGGAGAACGCGCATGATGCTGGAGGGATGGCGCTGGTACGGGCCCGATGATCCCGTGTCGCTCGACGATGTCAGGCAGGCTGGCGCGACGGACATCGTCTCGGCGCTGCATCAGGTGCCGATCGGCGAAGCCTGGACGCGCAAGGCCGTCGAAGAGCGCAAGAACTTCATCGAACACGGCCAGCCCGGCCGCTCGCAACTGACCTGGTCTGTGGTAGAATCGATTCCGATTCCCGACGACGTCAAGCGGTTAGGCGGTAAGGCGACGCGATCGATCGAGGCGTGGATCGCGAGCCTCGAGGCGGTGGCAAGCGCCGGCATCAAGATCATCTGCTACAATTTCATGCCGGTGGTCGATTGGTGCCGCACTGATCTCGAATGGGAGCTGCCGAACGGCGCCCGCGCCATGCGCTTCGACCAGGACCGTTTTGCGGCGTTCGAGCTGCATATCCTGAAGCGGCCGGCGGCGCTCCAGGAATACTCACCGGAACAGCAAGCGCGCGCGAAAAAGCTGTTCGAACAGATGACGCAGGCCGATATCGACTATCTCGTGATGGTCATCGCCAGCGCGCTGCCCGGCTCGACCACCGAGCCGATGACCATCCCGCAATTCCGCGACCGGCTCGAACAATATCGCGATATCACGCCCAAGATCCTGCGCCAGCATCTCGCCGAGTTCCTCGCGCGCGTCGCGCCGGTCGCCGAGCAGCTGGGCGTGTCGCTGACGCTGCACCCCGACGATCCGCCGCGCCCGCTGTTCGGCCTGCCGCGCGTCGCTTCGACCGCGGACGATTATCAGGCGCTATTCGATGCTGTCCCGTCGAAGGCCAACGGCATTTGCCTGTGCACGGGCTCGCTCGGCGTCCGCGCCGAGAACAACCTGCCTGCGATGGCCGAGCGCTTCGGTCCGCGCATCGCTTTTGCGCATCTGCGCGCCACCAGGCGCGAGGCCGACGGTCTCTCGTTTTACGAGTCCGATCATCTCGACGGCGACGTCGACATGATCGCGGTGCTGAAGGCGCTGCTGAAGGAGAACGCGCGGCGTTCGCCGGATCGGCAGATCGTCTTCCGCCCCGATCACGGTCACCGCATGCTGGATGATCTCGCCGCCACCAAGCGTACCAATCCCGGCTACACCGCGATCGGGCGCCTGCGCGGCCTCGCCGAGCTGCGCGGCGCAATCCGCGCGATCGAGCATCAGTAGCTGGTTCGGCAGGCCGTCTCCTGATACCGCGTCTCCCGATACTTTGGCGAGGCGGCGGGTTCGCGCGCTCGCTGAGTTTGTCTTTGGCTCCATGATGTGCCAGAGTGGCTGCATTGCTTTCGATCGATGCATGCAGCCACACAGCCGTTTGGGAGCTGAATGTGAGCATTTTGGTCGAACTTCCTCCCGATCGACACGATCCGAACGCGTTCGCGGATTTCGACGCAGATTCCGACAATTTCAATCTCGGCACTGCGCGGGCGATGATGTGGATGTCGCAGCTCGCCTACGAGACCCATGTGCCGGATACGATCACCGAGGTCGCGCGCATCTGGCAGCTATCCGACGTCAAGCGGTTGATCCAGCCGGTCAAGCTCACGCCTGAGCTGACGGATACGAGGGGGATCACCGCCCGGAGGGGCAGGGCGACGATCGTCGCCTTCGCCGGCACCGATCCACTTCACTTGCTGAATTGGCTCAACGACTTCTCTCTTGGCCTTCCAGTGTCACCCGTCCACGAGGGCTTCCGCGCGGCGGCAGCGGCGGTCTGGGATGACGTCAAGGTGGCCATCACGGCAGCGCTTGCCGACAATTCCCCCATCTTCATCACCGGGCACAGCCTGGGAGCTGCAATCGCGGTGATCACCGCCGATTTCGCGCGCGACGAACTCAAGCTGGGCAACGCGCAGATCTATCTCTACGGCTGTCCGCGCGCCGGTCGCGACGTTTTTGTTACGCCTTACGATGATGCGTTCGGCAAGACGACCTATCGCCTCGTGCACGGCTCCGACATCGTCGCGACCGTTCCGCCGCCGCAGCTCCGCTTTCTGCATGTCGGCCGCTTTCTCGCATGCGAGCGTGGAACGAAGTTCGACGCCGATGAGCTGACGGGAGATTTCGGCTCCAACGAGCCGCGGGCAGACGCCGGACTGGTCGAGCAGATCATCAATCTTTTCGGCGGGCGGTCGCAGCCCGCGCGCCTCATCGACAATCTTTCCATACCCCTGCCGCCGGGGATCGGTGATCATTTGCCGGATCGCTACCATGCGGCGCTTTCGTCCGTTCAGTAGCAGGCAGCCATTGCTCCAAGCTTCGGATTAAAACTCTTCCAAATCTGAGGATCGCTGCGTGCGATCGTCGCATCATTCACGACTCTAGACGTGTTCTACTGGCCGCGGCGTCGCGGTTTGCTTAATGCCCCTCACGGGAGTTCGCGATCGTTCGTCTCGCGTTGATCGAGACGGCGTCGCGTGCGGTTGCGTCCTTTGGGGGAATACGTTGAGCGACCTGAACTTGCCGCGCGGGGCGGCGCTATCCATTGCATGTGTCTCGGTTCTGCTCGCCGCGAATTCGGCTCAAGCGCAACAGCCAAGTCAATCGGAAACATCTGTGCGTCCGGCTGCCGCAGCCGGCCAAAGCCTTCCACCGGTGGTCGTGGAGTCACCGTCGCCTCGTCGTGCCACCGCATCGAACCCGCGCAGGCCGTCGCAGGCATCGCGTGTCGGTTCGCCGCGGCAAACGGCGAGCCGCGACAACGTCGCGGCGCCTCCCGCCCCATCGCTCGGCGCACAGCGAGCGGCGCTGCCGCAAGCCTTCGCCGGCGGTCAGGTCGCGCGCGGAGCCCAGCTCGGTCTCCTCGGCAATAAGGACTACATGGCAACGCCGTTCAGCGTCACCAGCTATACTGAGCAGACAATCCGGGATCAGCAGGCGACCAGTGTCGCCGAAGTGCTGACCAACAGCGATCCGTCGGTCCGCGCCGCCATCGGCAGCAGCAACCGGTATGACGCGATGACCATTCGCGGCTTCCGCGTGGAGAACAGCGAAATCGCGCTGAACGGACTCTACGGCCTCGTCCCGAACTATCGCGTCAATCCCGCGCCGATCGAGCGCATCGAACTCTTCAAGGGGCCCGCGGCGTTCCTCTACGGCATGGCGCCGCAAGGCAGTATCGGCGGCAGCGTCAACGTCGTGACCAAGCGTGCCGGGGACGATCCGCTGACGCGATTGACCGCCGGTTACATGTCCAATGCCCGTTTCGGCACCGAGCTCGATGTGGCGCGCCGCTACGGCGAGCAGAAGGAATGGGGCGTCCGCTTCAACGGTGCCATGGACGGCGGCAACACGACCATCGATCGGCAGTCGGTGCGCGATGGTGCCGGTTCGCTCGGCGTCGACTATCGCAGCGAACGTTTCAGATGGTCGGCCGATATCGTCTATCAGGACGACTGGATGCGGGCGGCTGCGCGCGGCTACACGCCGGTTGCCGGCATCGCTGTCCCGGCCGCGCCAGATCCCCGGATCAACCTCGCGCAACCGTTCGACTATGCGCGCGCCAACAGCATCACGGGCCTGACCCGCGCCGAATATGACCTGACCTCGGACATCACCGTGTTCGGCGCGATCGGCGGCAATCGCTTCGGCTTCGACAAGCGGGAGGCGCCGGGCGCGACCATTCTCAATACCGCGGGAGACGCATCGTCGACCTCGCGATTCCAGACGGGAAGGTCGGAAGCGGTGTCCGGTGAAGCAGGCGTGCGGTCCCGCTTCGACACGGGTCCGGTCGCCCACGAAGTCGTCGTCAGCGGCAGCTCATTGCAGCGGACGGACTGGCTCGGGCAAACGAATTACGCGAACTACCTCACCAACATCTACACGCCGACTTTGCTGGCGATTCCGGGAACGCCGATATCGTCCTTTCCGGAAGGAAAATCGGGCGCGCTCGACCTGCAGAGTGTCGGTGTTGCCGACACCCTCTCGGTGATGAACGGCCAGCTGCAGCTGATCGTCGGTGCGCGTCAGCAGAAGGTGGTGTCGAGCAGCTTCGACACCGTGAGTGGCCTCGATACCGCCCACTATGGCCAGAGCGCGACCTCGCCGTCGGTCGCTTTGCTGGTCAGGCCGATCCAGCAGCTCTCCCTTTACGCCAGCTATATCGAAGGTCTTACGCCCGGACCGACGCCGCCGACCGGGGCCGCGAATCCGAACCAGGTGTTCGCGCCGTTCAAGACGCGGCAATATGAAGTCGGCACGAAGCTCGATCTCGGCGGGTTCGGTGCGAGCCTTGCGGCATTTCAGATCAGCCTGCCCGCGGGCGTCACCGATCCAGTGACGAAAATCTTCAGTCTCGATGGCGGGCAGCGGCATCGCGGCATCGAGCTGAATACGTTCGGGGTGGTCGCCCCTGGTGTTCGCGTGCTTGGTGGCGTGACGTTCCTGGACGCGCGATTGACCAGCACGGCGGGGCACGTCAATGATGGCCACCACGCCGTCGGTGCGCCAGATCTCCAGGGCAATCTTGGAGTCGAATGGGACATACCGTTCCTGCCGGGACTTACGGCGACCGCGCGCACGATCTACACCAACAGGGCCTATGTCAGCGCCGACAACGTCCAGTCGGTGCCGAGCTGGATGACTTTCGATATCGGGGCGCGCTACGCGACGAGGGTCGGGGGACGGCCGACCACCTTCCGTGCCAGCATCACCAACCTCTTCGACAAGCCCTACTGGATCGCCAATCCGACCGGCTATGTCATCAGCGGCATGCCGCGCACGGCGTGGCTCTCGATGACGGTGGATTTTTGACGTTGCGACTGAACTCGCCCGGCCGCCGGCTCATGTCCGGCGGCCTTCGCGCTTGGCGTGGTGCGCGGAGCGGCAGCCCGACTAGAGATCGATGCTGACGGCGATGTTACGGCCCTGCAGTTCGGAAATCTTCATTCCCTCGGCCAGCACCTGCGCGAACTCAGGGTCCTTTGCCACGGCCTCCTGCACTTTGCCGTACACTTCCCAGTTGGCGTAGCGCGTCGTGACCAACAGCTCTCCAGCCCAGTGGCCAGTGTGGAAGCGCGAGAGCCGAAGAAATTCGGCGCCGTGTTTCTCGAAGATCTTCTTCGCCTGGCTGACAATCTTCACCATTTCGTCGGGCTTGTCGGTCTTGAAGCGAGTAAATTGAACGATCGGCATGGGGCTACCTCCATCATTGTGTGAAATGTCCAAGAGGCATGTATCGAGCGACGTGAGGAGGCGAACCTCCAGTTCGATCTCGACGAAGATTCGTCTTCAGCGACTTGATCTTGGTTCAGGCCTCGCAAGTGGAAGCAACTCTGCCCTTTCTCGGCGGATGCGCTCGCGTCGCACTGCTAAAGCAGGTTGGCCGATATCAGACCTGCTGTTGCGGGTATGATGAACCGCTAGCGGGCGTAAGCGGATTTCTGCCGCGCGTTGGCGGGGGCCATCCACACTTAAACCGCAATGATCTAACCCAATTCTGGCGGGCTTATCTTGTGGAATTCGTACGTTGAGAACCGCAATCACACTGCTGCTTGCAACTGTGCCTTGGTCGGTGTCCGCACAGACAGAGCAAAACGATAGATTGCGGCAAGTCGTTTCCAACCTTAAAGACTGTGTCCGCACGCATGCGCCAACGGCTCAGGCGGCTGGGGTTCTGACGACTGGCGATGCCGTCAACTTCTTCATCAAGGCATGTGGCCCACCGCTCGGTGATCTCGCGCCGGCAAATGTGGGTGCGATCCCTCCTGGCTTGTTTCGGATCGCCGTCGGTGATGAATGGGACGCCTTCATCGAAAAGACCCGCCCTCGCTAGGGCCTGGCTTTGGCCGGTGGCCTTCTCTCGAATGTTGCCTTTTGGACCAATCCGGACCTCCGGTGAGGTCCGCTATTGCGCCGCCCTCAGCGGCACAGTGGACCTCATACACGCCCTCACTACCGCGCGGTTGTTTCCCGGACTGGCGCAAGGGCAGGCTGCGGCGCCGACAATTCCTGGCAATACATCCGATCGATCTTGCGCTGCATGAGCCCATAGCAATCGCATGCGACGCGCTCGAGCCGCGTCCGGTCGATCTCTACGAACCCGCGCCGGTCGGACGGGACGGCGCCGGCCGCGCGCAGCTTGTTCATCGTCAGGGTCACTGTTGTCCGCCGCACCCCAAGCAACTGCGCAAGCGCCTCCTGCGTCACCGGAAGGCGATCATCGGGAACGCGGTCGTGGAGCTGCAGGAGCCACCGCGCCATGCGGCTATCCACCAGGTGTAACGCGTTGCAGGCAGCAACGTGCTGGAGCTGCAACAACAGCGCGCGGACATGGACCTGCACGACATTCCGGATGGCGGCGCTCTGCGCATAGGCGGCCCGAAACCTGGCGGCGGAGATCTGCGAGGCTGTGCCGGCCACGCGAGCAACCGCGGTCACGGATGAAAGCGACGGGCCGAGCACGGAGAACGAGGCCAAAGCGCCTTCCCGTCCCATCAATGTGGTTGCGACCGTCTGTCCGTCCGGCATATCGAGCATGAAGGCGATTGCGCCGCTATGGGGAAAGTAAACCGGGTCGAGCTCATCGCCCGACCGCACCAGGACGGCATCGGGTTCGAACGAGACCTTCTGGAAGTGGGGTGTCAGCAAGCCGAGATCCGCCGGCGGCAACCCCGCCAGCAGCCGATTGCCGATGCCAGTGCGGTGGTCCGTCGCAATGCTTTCCGGCGAACTGGCTGTCATTGAACGACGGTATCCATTTGTCTGATCCACTAGGATTATCCGAAACATGAATTGCCCAACGAAAACTAATCCAAACAGAGCCCTCGGGGGAGATCAAGTACGGACAATTGCGGTACTCAAACGGCACAGCTTTGCCGCGCAAACAGGACTTTGAATAAGTCATACGATTAACGATCTCAGCACTCAGCGGGTGTCGATGAGATGATGAACCAGTGATGGTTGCGGCAGCGCGTAAGCCTGTCTTGGAAACTTGTGAGACGTGCGGCCTTCCGGACGATCAGGTCCAGCGGGTATTCGCGTTGCTACCTATCGTTGGCGTTCCTGGCCGGCTTACGCGGGTTCACCACGCGTAGCGCAGGCCAAGATCTGCGCGAACACCATCCCGCTTGTGGCCATCGGTATTCCCAACCGCGAACTGGTAGCCGGCCTGAGCGTAAAGGCTCAGCCCGGCGTCGATCTTGGCGGTCACGCCCGCGCTCAAGTCAAGGCGTGTCCCTTGCTCCAGCAACGGAACCACATCGACACCGGAAAACGTCGTGGTCGCTCGTGCACCCCAGTCCCGCCAGAGGTTGGCGCGGACATAGGGCTGCAAGACCAGTCCACCATCGCCGATGATGGTCCAACGGCCGCGCAGACCCAGTCGCCCGCTCGCGCCCGACGTCGAGCCGAGCGCTACGTCGCCGAGGCCGTCATTGGCGCCGTCGAACGACACGCGCTGCCAAACAATCTGCCCCTGCGGCTCCAGCACGAAGCCTGGCCCGAGCGCCGGTACCGGAATCGGATAGCCGGCCTCCAGCGAGGAGACGAAGCCGAAGCCGTTGGTTGGGAGCGAGGCGAACATCGTCGATGCCGTGCCTTGGTAGGCTGTCGCCTGCAACACTGCGTCGACATACCAGCCGCTCGGACCGTAGTGCGTCCAATACGCGCCGCCCGACCAGCCATTGAGATTGAGGCTGCCCGTCTTGCGGAGCACATAGTTGGTCGCCGCTTCATTGGTGACGAGACCCGTCACATCGACGTTGGAATTGGCGTAGGCGAAGTAGATGCCGCCGGCATCGCGATGCCCCGGTAGCAGGCTGCCGCGCCACAGATCGATGCCGCTCTGGAAGCCGGCCAACTGGCCTTCGGTGCGCGGATCGGCGAAGGCGCGATACCGATTGTTGATCTGCTCACCGAAGCCGCGGACCCAGACTGAGTTGGTCCAGCCGTTGCCTCCAGCATTTCCGATTGCGAGCGTGTCGCCGATGCGCTCATGCAAGGTGCCGAGCGTGGCGAGCCCAAGTTGCCGCGCAGTCGGCTGTACCACGCCATAGGTTGCAATCTCCGGCCCGATGATCGGGTAGACACCCGGTGGCAGGACCGGCGGCAGATCTTCCGGCAGCACGTCTGGCGGCAACTCATCCGGCGGCGTGATCGGTCCGCCACCGCCATTGCCATTGCCGCCGTTGCCGCCACCATCGCCATTGCCGCCGTTTCCGTTGCCTCCGTTAAAAGTCGAGCGCAAGAACCAGTCATCCGGATTGGTGCCGTTGAAGCCGCTTCGGTAGAGACGGTAATCGTAGAACCCGGCGCGCACTTCGCCGGCGAGCGTGAACGCGCTCTCCGCCGTCGTGCCGCCATTGACCGCCTCGACCACAAGGATGCCGTTTGCGGTCGTGTAGGCACCGGGACTGTTCGGACCAGGGATGATGTGCAGAAGAGTGCTGCCAATGGCTTGGGCCGGACCATCGGCCACATTAACGGTCCTGCTGCTATCGATAACGAGCTTGTCGGACTGCGAACTGTCCAGTCCCAGGTCCGTTCTCAGGTAGATCGAGCCTCCAAGGCCAATATAAGTCCCGAAGACGGTGAGCTCATTGCCGACGCTGTTGGCGTTGCTGTTGGCGACGATGATCCTGCCGGCGTTATCGATCGCGCCCGCGGTCATGCCGGTTGGCGTCGTCCGGCCCGACATGTCGAGAGTACCGTTCGAGGCGATCACGAACTTCGCGACGCCTCCAGTGGAGGCGTTGGTGAACTTGATGGTGCCGCCGTGGACGACGCCGACGTCGACGATTGGCCTGTTGGCAGGGTTATTGATGACGAACCCCGTGCCATTGACGGTAAACACGCTGCCGTTCTCAAGGCTCAAGACATAGCTCGGCGCGGTAAAGTTGAGCGTGCCGATCGACTGGCTGTTTTGGTCGCGGACCGTCCTGTCGGCAACCGGGGCGAGGTTCGTGAAGTTCGCAATCAGCAGCGGCACGCCATGGCCGCCTGACTGGGGTTGCCAGTTGTTTTGGTTGTTCCACTGATCTGTACCCGTACCGCCGATCCATGTCGCCGGGTCATTCGTAAAGCCGAACGGCGTCTGGGCTCCCGCCGGCACGGCGGAGCCGAGCACGACGGTCACCAGCAGCGCAAGCCACGAGAGAAGCTGCCATTTCAACGACGCATGACCAGACGGCTGTGGCACGGCCTGCTGGCGTCGTCCGTGGAAGGGGATGCCTGCCGCGAAAGCGAAGTGCTCTCGAACAAGGACTGCCCGCATGCTCCACGTTCCAGGCAAATTGCGCGGCTCGCTCATTCCCGGACGCGCAATAGTCAACTCGGCGCCGCACGACTTCTGTGTGACGGCGTGCAAGAAAGCCGGATCAATCTAAGCTAGCATTTGTATGAGAATGCGCCTCACAAATTGCCGCAAGTATGGCGGACGCCGGGTGCGTTCCGATTTTCTCAATCGCTGTTGCTATTGCAACACGCAAATCATTGCGAACTGTCAGGGCACAGCGGACCTCATGCGCGCCCTGACTGCCTCGCGGTCTACACGCCCTCAGTGCGCCTCGTGAAACCGGCTCAAGAACGTCCTCAGCCGTTCGCTGCGCGGCTGACGGATGGTCTCTTCGGGCGTGCCGATCTCGGCCATGATGCCGTCGTTCATGAAGCCGACGCGGGTGGAGACATCGGCGGCGAAGGCCATCTCGTGCGTGACCAGCACCATGGTCATGCCTTCGGCGGCGAGGCTGCGGATGACGGAGAGGACTTCGCCGACGAGCTCGGGATCGAGCGCCGAGGTCGGCTCGTCGAACAGCATCACGTCCGGCTTCATCGCGAGCGCGCGGGCGATCGCGACGCGTTGCTTCTGGCCGCCTGACAAGCGGCTTGGAAAGGTGTCGGCCTTGTCGGCAAGGCCGACCTTGGCGAGCAGGTCGCGGCCGAGCGCGTTCGCTTCCGCTTGCCCCATGCCCTTCACCTGCACCGGCCCTTCCGTGATGTTGGCGAGCACCGACATGTGCGGAAACAGGTTGAAGTGCTGGAACACCATGCCGACGCTGCGGCGGAGGAGGGCTAGCTGCGCATCGCCCGCGGGGCGCATGCCCCTGCCGAAAGCGAATTTGTGGGTGCCGATCGCGAGCTCGCCCTGCTGCGGCATCTCGAGCAGGTTCAGGCAGCGCAAAAAGGTCGATTTGCCGGAGCCGGAGGCGCCGATCAGGGTGACGACCTCGCCGCGTTCGACCGACAGCGAGACGCCCTTGAGCACCTCGTTATCGCCGAACGCCTTGTGGATGTTGCCTGCGACCAGCATCGTGCCATTCGCACTCATCGATGCGCTCCCATCCTGAGCTCAACCTGGTCCGCGATCAGGGTCAGCGGGAACAGCACGACGAAATAGAGCACGGCAATCGTGGTGTAGACCTCGAGCGGCCGATAGCTCGACGCGGTGATCACCGAACCCTGGTAGAGGAGGTCGCCGACCGCGACCACCGACACCAGCGAGGTGTTTTTCAGCTGCATGATGGTCTGGTTGATGAAGGAGGGGATCATCACCTGGGTTGCCTGCGGCAGCACGATGCGGCGGAAGATCTTGCCGCGCCGCATGCCGATCGCGCGTCCGGCTTCCCACTGGCCGACGTCAACGGCCTCGATGCCGCCGCGGAAGATCTCCGCGTAGAAGGAGCCGGCATAGAGCGACAGCGCGATGAAGCAGGCCATCGCCGGCGACATGTCGACGCCGATCAGGACGGGCAGGGCGTAGTAGACCCAGACGAGCTGCACCAGCAGCGGCGTGCAGCGGAACACCTCGATATAGAGGCGCAGCGGCACCGTGACCCAGCGCGGCGCCGTCGTGCGCAGGATGCCGATCGTCAATCCGATCACGAGGCCCGCGACCACCGTGGTCACCGTGTAGAACAATGTGACCAGGAGCCCTTGCCAGATCAGGCACCAATACGGCTTGAGCGCCGCGAACTCCCAGACATACATCTAGCGGCCGTCAGAACTGCACTTCACCCGGAAGATCGTCGGCGGTGAGGCCGACCGCTTCAAAACCCTTCAGCATCCATTCGCGGGTCTGGCCCATCGAGCGGTTGTAGTCGGCCCAGGCGCTGAGGAAATCCTTGTAGCGGCGATCGCTCTCGGCGCGGATGCCCATGTTGGTCGGCAGCGTCAGCAGCGGCCGCGGGATCGCGAGATCGCCGAGGTTCGGATTCTTCTTCAGGGTCGAGACCGAGAGCACCGCCAGTGAGACGTTGCAGTCGGCGCGGCCGGTTGCCACCGCGAGGATCGCTTCGTCGCGGTTCTTGAAGCCGAGGATCGTCGCCTTCGGGCAATAGCGGCGCGCGATCGTCTCATGCGTCGAGCCGATGTCGACGGCGATCTTGACCTCGGGCTTGTTGAGCTCGGCCCAGGTCTGCGGCTTGGCAAAGCCCTTCTTGGTGATGACGGTGAAGGAGTGCACCAGGATCGGCGTCGAGAAGTCGATGACGAGCGCGCGCTCCGGCGTCGGGTTCACGGCGAAGGCGAGGTCGACCTTGTCGGCCTGCAGGTCGAGGATCTGGTTGCCCCAGGTCGATTCCAGCGTCTCGACCTTGGCGCCGAGCTTGCCGGCAATGTCGTTGGCCATCTCGATGCAGGCGCCCGACCACTGGCCGGTGGCGAGGTCCTTATGGAAGTAGGGCTCCTGGCCGACGATGACGGCGATGCGCAGCACGCCGTTCTTCTTGATGCGATCGAGCGTGGAGGTCTGTGCGGTGTCGGCCTTGGCCGAGCTGCTCGCGGCAATTGCGGCGCCCGCCAGCGCGACCGTGGTGAGTGCATCCCTGCGATTCATGGACTTTGCCTCCTCGTATTTGGCTCGGATGATGACCGGCCTATGGACTATTTCTGTATTCAGAGTAAAATGCAATACGGTATTTCTCTTTGCTGTCCATCTGTGCGGCAAGGCAGAAATGAGCCCAATATCTTGGCAGGATTGAGTGAAATTCCCCCTCGACGGGGGTTGCAAATGGCATTCAATACTGAATACAAAGCTGAACGCAATACGGAAGTAAGCTGAAGGAGAGGCCTGTGCGCGCCCTATTCGTCGATGCGAACGACACCCTGGCAGCGGTGACCGACAAGCTGCTGCGCACCGACAAGCTGCCGGTCGGCATCAACCGCAACCCGTCCATCAAGCCCGACGATCTGCCCGGCCTGCTCGACGGCGTCGAGATCATGATCGTCGACCACACGGCCGTGCCCACCGCGATTGCCGCCAAGTGTGCGAAGCTGAAGCATGTCGTCTTCCTCGGCACCGGCGCGCGCAGCTACATGAATCCAGAAGAGCTCGCTGAACGCGGCATTTCCGTTCACACCATCAAGGGCTATGGCGACACCGCGGTCGCGGAATGCGCGATCGCGCTGATGTGGGCCTCAGCAAAGAGCTTTGGCGAGATGGATCGCGGCATGCGCCAGGGCAACTGGCTGCGCCGCGATGCGGTCCAGCTCACCGGCAAGACGCTCGGCCTGATCGGCTTCGGCGGCATCGCCGCGGAAGCCGCGCGCATGGCGGCCGGCTGCGGCATGAAGGTGATCGCCTGGAACAGGACGCCGAAGGCGCATCCGGGCGTCGAGTTCGTTCCGCTGGAAAAGCTGCTCGCGGACAGTCACGTCATCTCGCTGCATCTTTTGCTCAACGACGAGACGAAAGGCTTCCTCTCGCGCGAGCGCATCGCGCAGATGCGTCCCGGAAGCATCCTCATCAACACCGCGCGCGGCGCTGTCGTTGACGAAGATGCGATGCTCGACGCGCTGCGCTCGGGCCACATTGCCCATGCTGGCCTCGACGTCTTCACTGTCGAGCCGCTGCCCACCGGCCATCCTCTGACAAAACTGCCGAATGTGACGCTGTCGGCGCATTCGGCGTTCCGCACGCCGGAGGCGAGCGACAACCTCATCGGCGCCGCGCTCGATCATTGCCGCCGCATCATCGCCACCGGCCGCTGAGATTCAAGGACACGCCATGTCGGACATCACCCGCATCGACCATAACGCCCGCCGCAGCCGCGCCTCCGTGTTCGGCGATCTCGTCTTCCTCGCAGGACAAGTGGCGGATACCAAGACCGCGGACATCACCCAGCAGACCCGCGAGGCGCTGGCGAAGGTCGACGACATGCTGGCGCGCGCCGGCACCGACAAGTCGCGCCTGCTCAGCGTGCAAGTCTGGCTCAAGACCATGGACGATTTCGACGCCATGAACGCGGTCTATGATTCCTGGGTCGTGCCGGGCAATGCGCCGACGCGCGCCTGCGGCAAGGTCGAGCTCGCCGATCCCGCCTACCGTATCGAAGTGATTGCGATCGCCGCACGCAGCTAGAGGCTTGCCGTGACCGTCCAGGCCCCAGCTACCGGCTTCCGCCCCGCGCAGCGCATCAGCGCGATCGGCGTCTCGGAGATCCTGAAGATCGGCGCGGTTGCGCAACGGCTGAAGCGCGAGGGGCGGCCGGTGATCGTGCTGGGTGCCGGCGAGCCCGACTTCGATACGCCGGACCACGCCAAGGACGCGGCCGAGCGCGCCATTCGTGCCGGCCAGACTAAATACACCATCCTCGATGGCACGCCGGAATTGAAGGCGGCGATCGCGGACAAATTCCGCCGCGAGAACGACCTCGTCTATGCCGCGGATGAGATCACCGCCGGCGCCGGCGCCAAGCAGGTGATCCACAACGCCTTCATGGCGACGTTGAGCCCTGGCGACGAGGTCATCCTCGCCGCGCCCTATTGGACGAGCTATGCCGATATGGTGCGCATCGCCGACGGCACGCCGGTCGACGTGCTCTGCCGCGAGCACAACGGCTTTCGTCTCGATGCGGCCGATCTCGAGCGCGCGATCACGCCGCGCACACGCTGGCTGCTGCTCAACTCGCCGTCCAACCCGACCGGCGCGGCCTATTCGGCGGCGCAGCTCCGCCCGATCCTGGACGTGCTGAAGCGCCATCAGCATGTCTGGCTGATGGCCGACGACATCTACGAACACCTCACCTATGATGGCCTGCCGTTCGTCACGGCCGCCGCGCTCGCGCCGAGCCTGAAATCCCGCACGCTGACGGTCAACGGCGTCTCCAAAGCCTATGCCATGACCGGCTGGCGCGTGGGCTATGGCGGTGGTCCGCGCGAACTGATCGCGGCGATCGCGGTGGTGCAGAGCCAGAGCACGACCAATCCGTCCTCGGTGAGCCAGGCCGCGGCGATTGCCGCGCTGACGGGGCCGCAAGGCATTCTCGTGGAGCGCCGCGCCGCGTTCCAGCGCCGCCGCGACATCGTGGTCGATGCGCTCAACGCCATCGACGGGATCGTCTGCCGCAGGCCGGAAGGCGCGTTCTACACCTATGCGAGCTGTGCCGGCCTGATCGGCCGCCGTGGACCCGACGGTGCCGTGATCGATAGCGACAGCGCGTTCTGCCGCTACCTTCTGGAGAGGCATGACGTGGCCGTAGTGCCGGGCAGCTGTTTCGGCCTTGCACCTTATTTCCGCCTGTCCTACGCCACCTCCGAACAAAACTTGCGCGAGGCCGTGAAGCGCATCGCCAGAGCCTGCAGGGAGCTGTCATGACCATTCGCAACACCCGCACCGGGGGCCAGATCCTGATCGATCAGCTCGTCGCCCAAGGCGTCGAGCGCGTCACCTGCGTGCCGGGCGAGAGCTATCTTGCGGCACTCGACGCGCTGCATGACAGCCCGATCGACGTCATGATCTGCCGGGCCGAAGGCGGCGCCGCGATGATGGCGGAGGCCTATGGCAAGCTCACGGGACGGCCGGGCGTCTGCTTCGTCACCCGCGGCCCCGGCGCGACCAATGCCAGCCACGGCGTCCACATCGCCATGCAGGACTCGACGCCGATGATCCTGTTCGTCGGCCAGGTCGATACCGGCATGCGCGAGCGCGAGGCCTTCCAGGAGCTCGACTACAAGGCGGTGTTCGGCACCATGGCGAAATGGGCGGTCGAGATCGATCGTCCCGATCGCATTCCGGAGCTGGTCGCGCGCGCGTTCCGCGTCGCGATGCAGGGCCGCCCGGGTCCTGTCGTGGTCTCGCTGCCGGAGAACATGCTGACCGAAACCGCCGCCGTAGCGGACGCAATGCGCATCGAGCCGGCGGTGAGCTGGCCCGCGCCATCAGATATCGAGCGCGTCGGCGCGATGCTCGCCAGTGCCAAGGCGCCCCTCGTGATTCTCGGCGGCTCGCGCTGGACGGATGAAGCAACCAAGAGCATCGCGCGTTTTGCCGAACGCTTCGACCTGCCGGTCGCGACTTCGTTCCGCCGGGCCTCGCTGATCGACGCCGATCATTCGCACTATGCCGGCGATCTCGGCATCGGGCCGAGCCCGGGCCTGAAGGCGCGCATTGACGGCGCCGATGTCATCCTGCTGATCGGCGGCCGCATGTCGGAGATGCCGTCCTCGTCCTACACGCTGTTCGATATTCCGACGCCGCAGCAGAAGCTGATCCACGTTCATCCGGGCTCGGAAGAGCTCGGCCGCGTCTATCAGCCGGCGCTCGCGATCCAGGCGACTCCGGCTGCGTTCGCGGCCGCCGTCGAGACGCTGAAGCCGGCCGCGACGGTTGCCTGGAAGGGCGAGGCTGCCAAGGCGCACGCCGACTATCTCGCCTGGACCGACAAGGCGCGCGAGCTGCCGGGCACATTCCAGTATGGTCAGGTCATGACCTGGCTGCGCGACCGCCTGCCGAAGGATGCGATCGTCTGCAACGGCGCCGGCAACTATGCCGGCTGGATCCATCGCCATCACCGCTTCCACAGCTTCGCCGCCCAGCTCGCGCCGACCTCGGGCTCGATGGGCTATGGCGTGCCGGCGGGGGTGCTTGCCAAGCGGCAATTTCCGGATCGCGTCGTCGTTGCCTTTGCCGGTGACGGCTGCTTCCTGATGAACGGCCAGGAATTCGCGACCGCCGTGCAGTACGATGCGCCGCTGATCGTCATCGTCGTCGACAATTCACAATACGGCACCATCCGCATGCACCAGGAGCGCGACTATCCCGGTCGCGTCGTCGGCACCCAGCTCAAGAATCCGGACTTCGCAATGTATGCGAAGGCGTTCGGCGGCCATGGCGAGCGCGTCGAGCGCACCGAAGAGTTCGCGCCGGCGTTCGAGCGCGCGCTTTCCTCGGGCAAGCCGTCGATCCTGCATTGCATCATCGATCCGCGCGCGATCTCGGTCGGCAAGGATTTCGCGCCTGCAGTAAAGGGCGGCTGATGTCGACCGGCCGCCACGTTGCCATCATCGGCGCCGGCGCGGTCGGCGTGATCAGCGCCATCGAGGCGCTGCGCGAAGGACACCGCGTCACGCTGATCGACGCGGGCGAGCCCGGTGGCGAACAGGCGGCGAGCTATGGCAATGCCGGCTGGCTGTCGTCGCATTCGGTGATCCCGCCGGCCGAGCCGGGCATCTGGAAGAAGGTGCCGGGCTATCTGATGGACCCGCTCGGGCCGCTCGCGATCCGCTGGTCGTATTTGCCGAAGGCCTTGCCCTGGCTGATCCAATATCTGCTCTCGGGCTGGACCGAGGCGCGCGTCGAGAAGACGGCCTTCGCGCTGCGTGATCTCCTGAAGGACGCGCCGCTGCTGCACAGGAAGCTTGCGGAAGAGGCGGGCGTGCCGGAACTGATCGAACGCAATGGCGTGATGCATGTCTTCCCGTCGCGCGGCAATTTTGACAACGATCTCGGCTGGCGCCTCCGCAAGCGCGTCGGCGTCGAATGGCTGGAGCTTTCCGCCGACGAAATGCGTCAGCGCGAGCCCGATCTGCATCCGCGCTACACCTTTGGCGTGGTGGTGGAGGAAGCCGGACGCTGTCGCGATCCCGGCGCCTATGTCGCAGCACTTGCCAATCATGCGCTGGCGAGCGGGGCGAAGCTCGTGCGCGCCAAGGCGACGGGCCTCAAGCTCAACGGCAACAAGCTCGTTGCGGTCGTCACCGAGAGCGGTGAGATCGCCTGCGATGCCGCGGTTGTCGCCGCTGGTGCTCACTCAAAGCGGCTGACCGCATCCGTCGGTGATCCGCTGCCCCTCGAGACCGAGCGCGGCTATCACGTCATGATCGAGAACCCGGAGTCGGGTCCGCGCAACTCCATGATGGCGTCCGATGCCAAGATGGTGGTGAACTGGACCGACAAGGGCCTGCGCGCCGCCGGCACGGTCGAGATCGCAGGCCTCGAGGCCGAGCCGAACTGGAAGCGCGCCGAGATCCTGCGCAACAACCTCTTCAGCATGTTCCCGAAACTGCCGAAGGACATTCCGGCTTCGCGCATCAAGACCTGGTTCGGCCACCGTCCGAGCATGCCGGACGGCCGTCCCTGCATCGGCTACGCGCGCGCCTCGCGCGACATCGTCTACGCCTTCGGCCACGGCCATGTCGGCCTGGTCGGCTCGGCCCGGACCGGCCGTCTCGTCGCGCAACTCCTCAGCGGCAAGACGCCGGAGATTCAGCTCGCGCCGTTCGCACCCAATCGTTTCCTCTGAGATCGCACCATGACCTTTCCAGCCAACTCGTCTTCCCGTATCGCCCGCGGCGGCAAGGCCATCTATGGCGCGCCGCTCGGCATTTTGATGCTGGAAGCAAGCTTCCCCCGCATTCCCGGCGACATGGGCAACGGCACGACCTGGCCGTTCCCCGTGTTGTATCGCGTGGTGAGCGGCGCTTCGCCGGAGAAGGTCGTGCTGAAGGGCGCGGCGGGCCTGCTGCCGGATTTCATCGACGCGGCGAAGGATCTGGTGCGGTTAGGGGCCGAAGCCATCACCACCAATTGCGGCTTCCTGTCGCTGTTCCAGAAGGAGATCGCGGCCGCCGTCGGCGTCCCCGTCGCGACGTCATCGCTGATGCAGGTGCCGTGGGTGCAGGCGACGCTGCCGCCCGGCAAGCGCGTCGGTCTCGTCACGGTGTCGGGCTCGACGCTGACGCCGGCCCATCTCGAAGGCGCCGGCGTGCCGCTCGACACGCCGCTGGTCGGCACCGAGAACGGCAAGGAGTTCTTCCGCGTTCTGATCAAGGCCGAGAAGGACGACATGGACGTTGCCGAGGCCGAGCGCGACGTGGTTGAGGCCGGCAAGGAGCTCGTTGCCAAGAATCCGGATGTCGGCGCGATCGTGCTCGAATGCACCAACATGCCACCTTATGCCGCCGCCTTGCAGGCCGAGGTCGGGCTGCCCGTTTATGACATCTATTCCATGATCACCTGGTTTCATGCTGGGCTGCGGCCGCGCGCTTTCGCCTGAGTCGGGGTGTCGCAAAGCTCTGAACAAACTCTGCTAAGACGTCGTTTGCATTGCCATCGCCCACACAGCCCCGGTATATTAGGCTGTGTTCGGGCATGAATGCAGCTTATGAAGAGCAACGTGGAACTGGCTTCCGATAGCATCGTCGATCGCGTCTATGAACAGCTCAAGGCGATGGCCGTGAGCTACGAATTCAAGCCGGGCGAACGTCTCAACGAAGGCGAGTTGGCCAAGCGGCTCGGCGTCAGCCGCACGCCGCTGCGCGAAGCGCTCAATCGCCTCAACACCGAAGGCTTCCTGCGCTTCACGCCCGGCAAAGGCTTTTTCTGCCGCGAGCTCGACGCGCACGAGATCTTCGATCTCTACGAGCTGCGCAAATCGATCGAGGTCGCCTCGATCCGCCTCGCCATCAAGCGCGCCAAGGACGAGGACATCGACGCGCTCCTGAAATTCCTCGAAGCCACCGGTCCCGATCCCGGCGAGCGGTCTTCGGTCGAGCTCGTCGAGTTGGATGAGACCTTCCACGAGCGGCTGATGGTGATGTCGAACAATGCCGAGATGCTGCGCGTCCTGCGCAACGTCAACGCCCGCATCCGCTTCGTGCGCTGGATCGACATGGACCGCATCAACCGCTCCAATACGCAGGCCGAGCATCGCGCCGTCGTCGAAGGCTTGAAGGCGCGCGACGAGGCGGCCTGCGTCTCCGTGCTTGAGAAACACATCGACCGCCGCCTCGATCGCATCACCGCCGCGATCAAGGAAGGCTACGCGCAGATCTATATGCCGGCTGCGGCGAGATCTGCGGCGAATTGAGAGGACGTCACCTCTCCCCGCAAGCGGGGAGAGGGAGTGCTGGCTCCGTCGCTGGCGGCTTCGGTGAGCTATACAATCCCTCGATATCTGGTCGTGCCAGACGGTCAGAGCCATCGCGTGAGAGAGACGCTAGCGTGCCTTCCGAATGCAACGGAGACCCGCGGTGCACAGCCCACAACCTCATCTCGACTCCAGCGCCGGCGATGACTGGCCGTCCGAACTCTATCGCGTCTTGAAAGCCGCCGACGTCCGGCAGATGTCCTATGTCCCCGATGCCGGCCACAGCCAGCTCATCCGCCTGTTCTCGGCCGACCGCGACGTCACCACCAACGTGCTGACGACGGAAGAGGAGGGCGTCGCGATCGCGGCCGGTGCCTGGCTTGGCGGCCAACGCAGCGTGCTCTTGATGCAATCGAGCGGGGTCGGCAATTGCATCAACATGCTGTCGCTGTCGGCGATCGGCCGCTTTCCGCTCTTGATGCTGGTGACGATGCGCGGCGAGTGGGCCGAGTTCAATCCGTGGCAGGTGCCGATGAGCCGGGCCACGCAGCCTTCGCTGGAAGCGATAGGCATGAAAGTGATGCGTGCGGAGACGCCGGAGGATTTGATCGAAACCGTCGAATCGGCCGCAGCGCTTGCCTACGAATCCGACCAGCAGATCGCGGTCCTGATCGGGCAGCGCCTGATCGGTAAGAAGAAGTGGTGATATCGATGCCGGTTTCCTCCCAACTTGATCGCCGTGCTGCCGTCGCGGCTCTCCTGAAGCATCGCAAGGACACGCTGGTCGTCTCGGGCCTCGGCTCCCCGACCTACGACCTGCATGCGGCCGGCGACCGCGACGACAATTTTTATCTCTGGGGCGCGATGGGCGGCGCCGCGCTGATCGGGCTCGGTCTTGCGCAAGCACAGCCGGAAAAGCGTGCCCTGGTCCTGACCGGTGACGGCGAACAGTTGATGGGGCTCGGCGGCATCGCCACGATCGGCGTCGCGCGTCCCCGCAACCTCGACATCGTCGTGATCGACAACCAGCATTTCGGCGAGACCGGCATGCAGGCGAGCCACACCGGGCGCGGTGTCGATCTGACGGCGATTGCCGCGGCTTGCGGCTTTGCCGCGACCGGAACCGCGCGCACGATCGCTGAGGTGGAACGCCTCGCGGCGCAGCTCAGTGAGCCCGCCGACGGACCGCGCCTGTTCGTCATCAAGGTTCTGGCGGAAAATCCGCCGCGCTCGCTGCCGTCGCGCGATGCCGTCTTTATCAAGAATCGGTTCCGTGCTCTTCTCGGCTTTGCGGCGGCCTAGGCTGGAGTCCTCACCCGGAGTGGGCCTGCCGCGAGCAGCTATTCTGGAGTGAGACCCATGAAACTTTCCGGCAAGGTCGCTGCCATCACCGGCGCGGCGCGGGGCATCGGCAAGGCCTGCGCACAACGATTCCTCGATGACGGCGTCAAGGTCGTCATCTCGGATGTCGATGCCGATGGCCTTGCGAAGACGGCCGCCGAGCTCGGACGGCCGGATGCCCTGCGCACCATTGTCGCCAATGTCGCCAAGCGCGCCGACGTCGACCGGCTCGTCGCGACCGCCGTAAAGGAGTTCGGCCGGCTCGACATCATGGTCAATAATGCCGGCGTCGCGCGCAACCAGGACATCCTGGAGATCTCCGAGCAGGATTTTGACGACGTCCTCGCCATCAATTTGAAGGGCGCGTTCTTCGGCGTGCAGGCCGCGGCCAAGCAGATGATCGCGCAAGGCGGCGGCGGGGTCATCATCAACATGTCCTCGGTCAACGCGCTGCTGGCGATTCCGACGCTCGCGACCTATGCCATCTCCAAGGGCGGAATGAAGCAGCTCACGTCAGTCGCTGCCGTCGCGCTCGCGCCGCATAACATCCGTGTCGTGGCGGTCGGACCGGGTACGATCCTGACCGACATGGTGGCGTCCGCGATCTACACGTCCGAGGATGCCCGCAAAAACGTGCTGTCACGCACCCCGATCGGCCGCGGCGGCGAGCCAAGCGAGGTCGCCTCCGTCGTCGCGTTCCTCGCCAGCGACGATGCGTCCTATATCACCGGGCAGACGATCTATCCGGATGGCGGGCGGCTGATTCTGAATTACACGGTGCCGGTGAAGGAGAAGTAGGGCGCGTCGCCGCGCATCACGAACGCTGTCGTGCCCCGGCTTGACCGGGGCATCCAGTGGATCCCCCGGTCAAGCCGGGCGATGACGGGAGAATGTGGAGCGTGTGTGCCCTACATTGTCACTCCGCCGCAATAGTCATCCCGTGGCCGAGCCGCTTCGAGATGCTGCCGGCGCAGTCGCGCAAGGCATTGGCGATGGGACTGTCCCAGCGCGCATCAAAGGTGCCTTCCGGGCCCATCGCGGTGATCACCAGCGCGACATGGCCGGAATGATCGAACACCGGTGCCGAGAACGCATTGACGCCCGGCAGGGGATCGCCGAGCGCGCGGGCGAGGCCATGCTTGCGGACCTCGGCGAGCATCTCGGCGACCTTCGCGCTCTTGATCGCGCGCTTCGGATTGTAACCGACGCCGTGACGATCGAGGCCGCTTTCGAGCGCGGCGTTGATCGTCTTCTCCGGCAGGAAGGCCGCAAAGGCGCGGCCGGTGGCGGTCTCCAGCAGCGCCATCACCGAGCCGGCGCGCATCACGATGTGCACGGGCTGGCCCGGCTCTTCGAGCTGCACCACGGTCGGTCCATGCGTGCCCCACACCGCCAGTGAGACGGCGTGGCCGATCTGGCTCGCGAGCGCCGCGATCTTCGGCCTCGCGATGCGCACGCCGGAGAGGCGGCGCAGGCTGATCAGCCCGAGTTCCAGCGCCAGCGCGCCGATCTCGTAGCGGCCGGTGGTCTCGTCCTGCTCGATCAGGCCGATGCGGGAGAAGCTGGCCAGATAAGGATGCGCCTTGGCCGGCGTCATGCCGGCCTCGCGCGCGAGATCGCGCAGCATCATCGGCTCGCCACTTCGGGCGAGGGCGCGGAGCAATTCTCCGCCGACCTCGATCGACTGGATACCGCGGCTTTCTCTCTTCATGCGCCTCCGCGCTGGTTTATGCCGCGTTGCGCTTGGCGGCGCTGTCGGCGAGATGACGGCCGGCAATGTATCCGAAGGTCAGTGCCGGCCCAAGCGTGATGCCGGCGCCGGGATAATTGCCGCCCATGATGCTCGCCATGTCGTTGCCGGCGGCATAGAGCCCGGGAATGACGCGGCCTTCGCCGTCGAGTGCGCGCGCGTTCTCGTCGGTGACGATGCCGGCATAGGTGCCGAGATCGCCGACCACCATCTTGATGGCGTAGAACGGCCCGTTCTCGAGCGGCGCGACGCAGGGATTGGGGCCATGCAGCGCGTCGCCCTGGTAGCGGTTATAGGCCTTCGAGCCCTTGCCGAAGGCGGCATCATGTCCTTGTGGAGCGGTGGCATTGAACTGCGCCACGGTTGCGGCGAACGCCTTGGCGTCGATGCCGGCTTTCGCCGCGAGCGCCTCCAGCGTATCGCCGCGCATGAGATAGCCGGTGCTCAAATGATGACCGAGCGGCATCGGGAAGGGGGGCACGCAGCCGAGGCCGTATTTTCGCAGCGTCTTGTGATCGCAGACGAGGAAGGCCGCGATCTCCTCGCCGGGCTTGGCCGCCTTGACCATGGCCTGGACGAAGTCGTGGTAGGAATTGCCTTCGTTGGCAAAGCGCTTGCCGTCGCGCATCACCGCGATCACGCCGGGCTTGGCGCGGTCGATGAAATGCGGCATCACGCCCTTCGATCCGTCCTTGCGCGTGGTCAGCGACACCGGGACCCAGGCCGCTGCATTCGGAAGGCGATCCTCGATGCGTCCGCCGGCGCTCTCCGCAAGGCGCAGGCCGTCGCCGGTGTTGCCGGTCGGTCCCGGGGAATAGTGCTCGTTGCCGGTCGGCGCATGCGGGAACATCTTCTTGCGCCGTGCAACGTCATGCGGGAAGCCGCCGCAGGCGAGCACGACGCCGCGCCGCGCGCGAACACGAACATCGCGTCCCTCGCGGGTGACGATCGCGCCGGTCACCGCGCCGTTTTCGATCGTCAACTCGCGCACGGGCGCGGAGAGCCACATCGGAATCTTGAGATCGAGTGCGGATTTGGCGAGGCGTCCCGCAAGCGCATTGCCGTTGGTCAGCGTCATGCCGCGGCCATAGCGCAGCACGTCCATGAAGTGCCGCGACAGGCGCTTTGCGACGTAGACCGCCGAGGTCAGCGACTTCGTCACGCGCATGAAATGGATGATCTCCTTGCCCGATCCGAGCATCATGCCGAACACGGTGAGCTCGGGCAGGGGCATGCCGAGCGTCTTGATCTGATCGCCGAGCTCGCGGCCGTCGAACGGGCGCGTCACCATCGACCGGCCGCCCTGCGCGCCGCCGGGCGTTTCCGCGTGGTAGTCCGGAAACACCAGCGGCATGTCGAAGCGAAGGGCGGTCTTGGTGGTGAAGAAATCCACGGCCTCGGGGCCCGCCGAGAGAAACGCATCGACGCGCGCGGCATCAAAATTGTTGCCGGCCTCGTGGCGTAGATAGGTGCGGGCCTGCTCCAGTGTCTCCTCGATGCCGTAGGCCTTCGCCAGCGAGGTGCCGGGGATCCACAGCCAGCCGCCGGAGCGCGCGGTGGTGCCGCCGAAGCGCGGCTCCTTCTCGACGATCAGCACGTCGAGGCCGCGGGAGCGGGCGGTGATCGCGGCCGACATGCCGGATGCGCCCGATCCGGCCACGAGCACATCGCACTCGTAAGTCTCAATTGCGCTGCGCTCGTTGCCGGTCATGTGGACCTCACTTCTTCAGGAGCGGACATTTGGACTCGGAGACCGGACGGAAGGCGTCCTCGCCCCTCACGGTCTTGACGATCTCCAGATAGTCCCAGGGCTCCTTGGACTGCTCGGGCGATTTCACCTTGGCGAGATACATGTCGCGGATGACACGGCCGTCCTCGCGCAACTTGCCGCCATGGACGAAGGTATCCTCGATCGGCAGCTCGCGCATCTTGGCCATCACCTTGGCGGGATCGTCGGTGCCGGCGGCCTTGATGCCTTTCAGGTAATGCAGCACCGAGCCATAGACGCCGGTCTGGATCATGGTCGGCATCACCTTGGTGCGCTCGTAGAATTTCTTCGACCAGGCGCGGGTCGCCTCGTCCATGTTCCAGTACGAGGCCGTGGTCATGTAGGTGCCCTGCGCGGCCTTCAGCCCGATCGCGTGCACGTCGGTGTCGAACATCAACAGGCCCACGAGCTTCTGGCCGCCCTGGACCAGGCCGAACTCGCCGGACTGCTTGATGGCGTTGTCGGTGTCCTGGCCGGCATTGGCGAACGCCACCACGTCGGCCTTGGAGCTCTGCGCCTGCAGCGCGAAGGAGGAGAAGTCGGCGGTGTTGGTCGGATGCCGTACGCCGCCGAGCACCTTGCCGCCCATCTCGTTGATGAAGCGCGTCGCGTCCTTCTCGAGCTGTTGGCCGAAGGCGTAGTCGGCGGTGATGAAGTACCAGGACTTGCCGCCTTCCTTGATCACGGCGGACGCGGTCACCTTCGACAGCGCGTAGGTGTCATAGGTGAAGTGCACGGTGTTCGGGCTGCACAGCTCGTCGGTCAGCGAGCTCGCGCCGGGGCCGGAGAGCAGCGCGATCTTGTTGCGCTCGCGGACCATGTTGTGGACGGCGATCGCGATGCCGGAGTTGGGGATGTCGACGACCGCGTCGACCTTGCCGTTGTCGAACCAGCCGCGCACGACCTGGACGCCGACATCGGTCTTCATCTGGTGGTCGGCGCTGATGATCTCGATCGGCTTGCCGAGCACAGTCGGCCCGAATTCCTCCACCGCCATCTTGGCCGCTTCGACCGAGCCCGGCCCGCTATTGTCGCGGCCCCAGCTCGACAAATCCGTCAACACGCCGATCCGCACCACGTCGTCGGAGACTTGCGCGGTGGCTGCCGTCGTCATCGCCGTTGAAGTCATGGCCGCGAGCACGGCGCAGGCCAAAAGCCCTCTCATCGTCGTTCCCTCTTTATGTCCGCATCTTGCGGCGGGTTATGGATTTGGCTGTAAGTTAGATATTGGCGAATTAGTTTGTCAATAGCGAATTATGGATTCCAGGGCGGGTGGGCAAGGCGAGCGGCGGCATGCAATGGAGACGAAGCTAGTGCCGCCTCTCGGTGGGTCCCGGCCTGCGCCGGGACGATGTTGGGGAAGCATTGGGCGCAATTGCTTCAACGTCGTCATTGCGAGCGCAGCGAAGCAATCCAGACTGTCTCCGCGGAAAGATTCTGGATTGCTTCGCTGCGCTCGCAATGACGGAGTGTGTGGGCCCAGCATCCATAACTCTCGCCAGGACGACCGCGAAAGCCGAGACAACAACACCCGGGCAGGTTGCAACCTCTCTTGCGATTGTCCATGATGGCCGCCGGCAGTCTGGGGCATGGCATGACCGCAGCAACGGGGGTCTCCGCCGCGACGGAGAGATCGACGACGGCGCATGTGGTGTGGGCGAGCGCGCTCGGCACCGCGATCGAGTGGTACGACTTCCTGATCTACGGCACGGCCGCAGCGCTCGTGTTCAACAAGCTGTTCTTTCCGAGCTTCGATCCTTTCGTCGGCACGCTGGCGGCATTCTCGACCTATGCGGTGGGCTTCGTGGCGCGCCCGATCGGCGGCGCCATCATCGGGCACTACGGCGACCGGCTCGGGCGCAAGGCCATGCTGGTCGTGACCATGATCGCGATGGGGCTCGGCACCTTCCTGATCGGCTGCCTGCCGACCTACAGCCAGATCGGCATCTGGGCACCGATCTTCCTCGTCGTTCTGCGCTTCATCCAGGGCATCGGGCTCGGCGGCGAGTGGAGCGGGGCGGTCGTCATGGTGATCGAGCATGCCGGCAATCGCCGCGGCTTCTATGGCAGCCTCGTCCAGATCGGCTTTCCCGTCGGCGTTGCCGCCTCCACTGGCATCTTCGCGCTGATGACGAAGCTGCCCGAGGCGGATTTCCTGAGCTGGGGCTGGCGCGTGCCGTTCCTGATCAGCATTTTCCTTGTCGGCATCGGCTTCATCGTGCGGCTGAAGCTTGCCGAAACGCCGCACTTCAAGGAGGTCGTCGAGCGCAAGGAGGTGCTGGCGCAGCCGGTCTGGGAAGTGCTGCGCCGCGACTGGCGCAGTTTTCTGCTCGCGATCGGCATCACGGTCTCCGAGGTGGGGCTCGCTTATCTGCTCACCGTCTTCACGGTGGTCTACGCCACCACAAAACTCGGCCTGCCGCGCCAGGTGATCCTGGACGCGGTGGTCTACGCCGCGATCGTCGAATTCGCGACGCTGCCGCTTGCGGGATGGCTCTCCGACATTTTTGGACGCAAGGCGCTCTATCTTGCGGGTGGCGTCTTCTCGGTGGCGCTGGCGTTTCCGCTGTTCTGGTTCCTCGATACAAGAGAGCCCGCGCTGATCACGCTGGCGCTCATCGTCACGATGACGTTGACGCACGCGCTGCTGTTCGGGCCGAAGGCGGCATTCATGCCGGAATTGTTCCGGACCCAGGTGCGCTACAGCGGCGCTTCGCTCGGCGCCAATGTCGCGGCCGCGCTCAGCGGCGGCTTCTCGCCGCTGATCGCAACGGCGCTGCTCGCCTGGACGGGATCGTACTGGGCGGTCTCGCTCTACATCATCGCGCTCTCGGTGATTACGATCATCTCGACGCTGATGGCGCCGGAGACGGCGCGCGATGCGCTGAGGTCGTGAGCGTCAGAGGCACGCCTGGTTTGCCGCGCCGGGAATGACGAGGAAGGTGATGGTCGCCGGTGCGAGGCGGATAGTGCCGGCTGCCGTCGAAATGCCGATGAGATCCGGCAAGTTCTCGCCCGTCGCGAGCGCGAGCGTCTTGCCGTTCAATTGCACCATCGCGCCTTGCAGCCGCGCCGAGCCGAGCGTGTAGCGCGTCGACGGGAGTGGCACGGCGAACGAGAGCGGTGCGTCGCGCGCGAGGTTGATCGCGAGCAGCGTGACCGCGCCGCGTAATGCGGGGTGGCAGTGCGCGTAGACGCGAAGGCCCGGCGCGACGGCTGCGCCCGCGTCGAGCACGGTCGTTCCCATCAGCCGATGCCAGAGCAGCGCGGCCCAGTAATTCGGGCGCGGGCGAAAGGTCTTCTCGTCGAGCAGACCATAATCGCTGGCGGCGAGCGTGTTGTGCATCACAACCTGGACGCCGCCTCTGGCCAGGCGTCCGAGCTGGTCGAGATAACGGAACGTGTCGAGAAATGTCTTGTCCCAGCGGTTGCCGCCGCAGGCCGCATCGGCCGTCTCGGTCAGCCAGATCGGCTTGCCCGGCTCGAATGCATCTCGCAAGGAACGGTAGATCGCCAGCGTCGCATCGGACCGGGCGAGCCATTGCTCCGTGAGCGCCTGCTTCGGATCGTCGCGGCCGCCGCAGCGCGGCGAGATCGTGTTGTAGTGATGATAAGAGAAGCGGTCGACGCCGGAACCAGATGCGGCCAGCAGATTGCGCGTGGTGATGCCCGATGCGCGCGGTGACGCAGTGTCGCCGACCGAGGCGGGCCCGACGATCAGCGTCTCCGGCGCAGCGCGCCGCAGCCATGCGCGAAAGATATTGAAGTCACGGCCATAGGCCTTTGCGTCATATCGCGGCGGCGCGCCGTTGTCGGCCGCAAGCGTCGGCTCGTTCATGAATTCGGCGGCTTTGAGGTGCCCGCCGAGCGAACGCGTGAAGTTGATCAGGCTTTGCGCCTGATCCTGCCGCCACGTGCCGTCACGATTGCGGGTGCCGGGACTGACGGCGAAGGAGGTTACGATCTCCGCATCGACCGCGCGTGCGAAATCGACGACGCTGCGCCACTGCGCGCGGCTGAGCACGGAATTGAATCCGGCGGGTGGCCTCGCGGGAGCAGTTTCCTTGTCGGCGAAGAACGTCGCATTGGCCCAGGTGCCGCTGACGCGCATATAGGCCGGCGACAGGGCCGCGGCGAGCATGCGCAGACGTATGTTGGTAAGATCGATCGGCGGTCTATGGCTGTAGCGATCACGCGTATCGAAGGCGCGCGCGGTGCGCGGATACGCTTTCCAGAACCGTCCGCCTGTCACCTCAACCATCTCGATGTTGTACGACTGAAAGCGCGGATCGATCGTGCCGGTCGCTTTCAGCTCCGCGGGGGCGATGGATACGTCGGCGGCATGGGCCACGCACCACCTTGTGCCAATCAACAGCACGATTGTCATGGCCTTGGCTGCCCGAGCAGGCCCGCCCGATCGGGAGCGCCTTCTGTGCAGGTCGTGCCGATTTCTTGACCGCGCCGCCAAAAGCAGATGCATCGACTCGAACCATCAACCCGGGTTGCATGGCAGAACTTCTGCCTCCAATCTTAACTTCGCAAGGTCCCGCGGCGGCCTGCTCGGTGATTCCTATCACGTCGCCGCCACCGACCCGGACGGCGGCCCGCGGATGGTCCGGGCGTTCTTGGACGGTGTCGCGACTTAAGGCGTAGCGGGCGGGCCATTGGCCCGTCCGGCGTTTGGCTCTATGACTGGCTTCGCCGCAAACGCGCGGCCAAAAGCAACGGAAACAGGACCATGACAAAGACCTCTCGACGCGACGTGCTCACGGCCGCAGCCGCGATGACCGCGGCAGGCATCGCCGATGCGGCGCCGGCCGCGGCGCAAAGCACACCGAAGCCGATCTTCGCGGTGCCGATGGTGACGATCCCGATCGTCGGCGAGACAGGCGTGTTCCAGGTGCGCCGCATCTACTGCATCGGGCGCAACTATGCGGCGCATGCGATCGAGCGCGGCTCGGACCCGAATCGCGAGCCGCCGTTCTTCTTCCAGAAGCCGACCGATGCGATCCAGAACGTCGCGATCGGCGAGGTCGCAGATCATCCTTATCCCTCGCTCACCAAGAACTATCATCACGAGGTCGAATTGGTCGCCGCGCTGAAGTCCGGCGGCACCAACATCCCGGCCGAAAAGGCGCTCGAGCACGTCTACGGCTACGCGCTCGGTCTCGACATGACCCGGCGCGATCTCCAGAACGGCATGGCCGCTGAGAAGAAGCCGTGGGAGATCGGCAAGAGCTTTGACCACGCCGCGGTGATCGGCCCAATCCACCCCGTGAGCAAGACCGGCCATTTCGAGAAGGGCGCGATCTCGCTGGCGGTGAACGGCACCGTGCGGCAGAGCTCGGATCTCAGCAAGATGATCTGGAGCGTCGCCGAGCAGATCGCAAAACTGTCGGAGGCCTTCGAGCTCAAGGCCGGCGACATCATCTATTCCGGCACGCCGGAGAATGTCGGCCCGGTCGTGAAGGGCGACGTGCTCCTGTGCAAGCTCGAGGGCCTGCCGGACATGTCGATCAAGATCGTCTAGGGGTTGAGCCGCTTCCGCCGGGACAACTATCGCGGCGGAAGTTCCTTGACTGCCGGAGTTCCATCGGCCGATTGCCCTCTGTTGGGCGATAAACAAACGTCCTGCTGCCATATTTTCGTAAGAGTGAATTCCCGTGAGGGAGGCGCTCCGATGAACAGATTTTTGATGGCCGCAATCGTGATGCTTGCGTTGGTTCCGGCAGGTGCCGTTGCGCAGGAGCGCGCTGGCTCTGCGGCGCTCGGAGCCGTGTCCGGCGCTGTCGTGCTGGGACCGGTCGGTGCCGTCGCGGGCGCAGTGATCGGCTATACCGCCGGGCCTTCAATCGCGAGGTCATGGGGCGTGCGCGGTTCTCGGTCGGCTACGAGCCGGCAGCGGCCACGCAGAGAAGCGAATCGCGTCCCGAGTTCGGCTCCTCCAGTGCCCGCCCCAGCGGCCCCGACGCCCGCCTCTGCGACTCCGGGTCCGACCAGTAGCAGGGCGATGGAAGCCAATGGCCGTGTCGCTCAAATGGGGCCGGACAACAACCCGCCGGTTCAGGCAGCTCCGGCTGCGCCGGCGCCGACCACGACGCCGCCCGTTCAGGGATTCGATTGAGGCTACGGCCTAAGCTGCGGTGGTCTTCGGCCGCAGCCGATCGACTGTCCGCGCAATCAGCGCGGCGACTTCGCCGACTTTCGGGCCGATCCGGAATTCCGGGCCTGCGACGACCACCGAAAGGCGGCGGTCGCCGATCGGCAAGGGAATCGCGGCGCCGGCGAGGTCGCGGCTGTAGTCGCCAAAGCTCTGGCAATAGCCGCGATCGATCGAGTTGCGCAGCTCAGCCTCTACGGCCTCGATACTGATCGGCGTCGACGGGCCGTACTGCTTGAACTCGATCTTGCGATAGACCGAGTCGCGCTCCTCCTGCGAATATTGTAGCAGCAGCGCGCGGCCGCTGGCGGTGGCGTGGATCGGCACGCGGTGGCCGATGGTCGCGAAATAGCGGATCGCGGCCTTGGACTCGACGACGTCGATAAATACCGCCATCACGCCGGCCGGCGCCACGATCGAGGCGGTCTCGCCGGTCTCAGAGGAGAGATCGGCGACCAGCGTGTGCGTCCAGGGCGGCAGCGGCTCGACCTCCGAGATCATCCGTGCCATGGCGAGCCACCGCGGCGTCGGATAGAAGCCGGCGCGCGGCCGCGGCTCATAGAGATAGCCTTTCTCCGACAGTGTCGCGAGCAGGTTGAAGGTCGACGAGCGCGGCCAGCCGAAATGATCGGCGATCTCCGCAAGCGTCGCCGGCTTCCTCGCTTGCGCGAAGAACTCCATGATCTCCAGGACGTTTGCGGCTTGGCGAACGATCATGATCCGATCCCGTCTGTCACGGCGCGCTATCCCGGGGTCTATGGCTGGCCGAGGATCTTCTTCGCGGCGCGAAGATGCGGCTTGTCGATCATCATGCCGTCGAGGCGCAGCGTGCCGGAATTGGGATTGCTTGCGAACGCCGCGATCACCTTCTCCGCCCATGTGCGCTCCGCCTCGGTCGGCTCGAAGGCAGCATTGACGATGTCGACGTGTTTTGGATGGATCAGCGCCTTCGCCGAAAAGCCGTCGCGCCGTGCCGCGCGCGTTTCCTGCTCGAGACCGGCCAGATTGTCGATGTCGGTATAGACCGTGTCGATCGGCGCGACCTCGGCCGCGGCGGCCGCCATCAGGCAGAGGTCCCGCGCGAGGCGATAGGGGCTGTGGAACACGCCGCCCGAGGCTTTCTCGGTGGCGCCGAGTGAGGCCGAGAGATCCTCCGCGCCCCACATCAATCCGGCGAGGCGAGGGGAGCAGTCCTTGTAGGTGCCGAGCCCGAAGATCGAGCCGGCGGTCTCAGTGGCGACGCAGACGATGCGGGTCGAGCCGACCTTGGTGCCGGCCGCCGCCTCGAAGGCTTCGAGCCAGGTCGCAAGCTGCCGCACATCGTCACCGCCGCGCGATTTCGGCAGCACGATGCCGTCGGGCGCGCCTGGCATCACCGCGGCGAGATCGGCCAGCGTCATGCCGGTATCGAGCGCGTTGACGCGGACATAGAGCTGGTGCGGACCGCGGCGGTCCCTCAGCATCTGAAGCGTCAGCTTGCGCGCCTCGTCCTTCTTCTCGGTGACGACGGAGTCCTCGAGATCGATGATCAGCGCGTCGGCCTTGCCTTCGCTCGCCTTCTCGAATTTGCGCGAGGAGTCCCCCGGCACGAACAGCATCGAACGCATCAGACCGGCCTCTTGTGCATCATCGCCATGCGGCGGCATTTGCCGACGATCTCGTCGTTCTGGTTCCAGGCGTGGTGCTCGAACTCGACGATGCCCGCCTTGGGGCGCGATTTGGATTCTCTCAACGAAAGCACCTTCGTTGTCGCCCGCAGCGTGTCGCCGTGGAAGACCGGCTTCGGAAAAGTGACGTCGGTCATGCCGAGATTGGCAACGGTGGTCCCCAGGGTCGTATCATAGACCGTCATGCCGATCATGATGCCGAGGGTGTAAAGGCTGTTGAAAATGCGCTGGCCGAACTCGGTCTTTTCAGAGAAATGCGCGTCGATGTGCAGCGGCTGCGGATTGAGCGTCAGCAGGCTGAACATGGTGTTGTCCATCTCCGTGACGGTCCGGGTCAGCGGATGCCTGAACTCCTGGCCCACGGAGAAGTCTTCGAAATAAAGTCCGGCCATCGCGGTTTCCTCCCTGTCGTTGCTAGTCTGGCCGGCGCCTGCCTTTTAAGGCGGCGCCGCCAGGTGAACTGCTTCTTGTTGTGCGAGCTGCTCGATCTCATCAGCCGAGAACCCGGCCTCGCTCAGAATGTCGCGGCCGTGCTGGCCGAGCGTCGGCGCAGGGCCAGCCGGCTCCGGCTGGGTCACGCTCCAGGTGGAGGGCACGCGCATCTGCCGGATGCGGCCTTCCACGGGGTGATCGACCGTCCTGAAGAAGTCGACCGCCTTGAGATGGGGATCATCCAGAATCGTCTCCAGCGTATGCATCGGCATCACCGGAATGTCGGCGTGCTCCAGAAGCTTGCGCCATTCCGCGCTCGTGCGCGTGACGAAGATGTGGCCGATCTCCTCGTAGATCTCGTCGATATGCTTGGTGCGCGCGGCGTGGTTGGCGAAGCGCGGCTGCTGCAAAAATTCCGGCCGGCCGATCGCCTCGAAGAAGCTGCGCCAGTGCTTGTCGTTGTAGATGAGCACGCAGAGATGGCCATCGCTGGTCTTGTAGGGCCGGCGATAGCGCGACAGCAGGCGGGCATAGCCGCCATGGTCGAGCGGCGGATCGTAGGTCAGGCCGCCCAGATGATCGACCAGCACGAACTCCGCCATCGACTCGAACATCGGCACGTCGATGCGTTGGCCGATGCCGGTGCGCTGCTGGTGCATCAACCCGCCCATGATCGCGTTGACCATCATCAGGCCGACGATGCGGTCGGCGATGGTGACGGGAACATAGCGCGGCGTGCCGTCCCCGGCGGCGGCAAGCAGCGTCGGCACGGTGGCCGCGCCCTGGATCAGGTCGTCGTAGGCAGGTTTCGCCGCATAGGGGCCGGACTGGCCGTAGCCGAACGCGCCGACATAGACGAGGGCGGGGTTGAGCGCGGCGAGCGTCTCATAGTCGAGGCCGAGCCGGGCCATCGCCTGCGGGCGCACATTGTAGACGAGCGCGTTGGCGCGCTTGGCCAGCCGCAACAGCGCTTCGCGCCCTTCCGGCTTCTTGAGATCGAGCACGATGCTGCGCTTGCCGCGATTGGCGTTGTGGAACATCCCGCCCATGCCGGGCGTGCGGCCGGGACCGATCTGGCGAACGATATCGCCCTCGGGACTTTCGACCTTGATGACGTCGGCGCCCATGTCCGCCAGCACCTGGGTGCCGTAGGGGCCCATCAGCACTGAGGTCAGGTCGAGAATGGTGATGCCGGCGAGCGGTCCCATGGGGCCTCGTTGGAGATATTCATATAGGTGGAATTAGAGTTCACAGAATGGCGATGGTCAATTTGAGTTGCCCCTCCGCAGACGCATGGCTCCATGCATCGTTCATATACTTGACAGTTAAATTCACATATATGTACTTTTTCCTCAAGCAAGAAATGAAACGAGGGCCTGGCGGCCGGCAGCAGCGGGCTGCCGCGCTCGGCACGGGAACGCGTCAAGGAGAAGCAAATGAAGAGGAATTTGGTCTGGGCTGTCTCGGCGCTCGCGCTTTCGCTGCCGGTCTCGACGATGCCGGCGCAGGCGCTGGAGCTGAAGGTCGCCGACTCCTTCCCCGCCGGCCACTATCTCGTCCGCCTGATGCTCAAGCCCTGGATGGACGACGTTACCAAGCGCACCAACGGCGCGGTGACCTTCACCTATTATCCGAACCAGCAGATCGGCAAAGCGGCGGACATGCTGCGGCTGACCCAGTCGGGCGTTGTCGACATCGGCTACATCGGGCCGTCCTATGTCTCCGACAAGATGCCGCTGTCGGAAGTCGCGCAATTGCCGGGCGCGTTCGCCACGAGCTGCGAAGGCACGATCGCCTACTGGAAGACCGCGCGCGAGGGCATTCTCGCCAAGCAGGAATATGCGCCGAACAAGATCAAGCTATTGTTGGCCGTGGTGCTGCCGCCCTATCAGGTGTGGACCGCCAAGGCGAAGGTCGAGACGACGAAGGACATGCAGGGCCTGAAGCTGCGCACCACCGGTGGCGCGCAGGACCTGACGCTGCGCGCGCTCAGCGCCGTGCCGGTGCGCATGGCCGCGCCTGACGCCTATGAGTCGCTGTCGCGCGGCACGATGGACGGTCTGCTCTTCCCGATGGAAAGCGTCGTCGCCTATGGTCTCGACAAGCTGGTCAAGCACGCCACCGAAGGCGTCAGCTTCGGCAGCTTCATCGTTGCCTATTCCATCAACCAGTCGGTCTGGGACAAGCTGCCCGACGACGTGAAGAAGGCCATGAATGAGGCCTCCGATGCGATCGAGCCGACTGCCTGCGCTCAGGTCGACAAGGAGACGGAGACGACCAAGAAGCATCTCCAGGACGAGGGCGTCAGCTTCGATCCTCTGCCGGAGGCGACGCGCGCCGAGATGAAGGACAAGCTGAAGGGCGTCGGCCAGGAATGGGCCAGCGGTCTCGACAGCCGCGGCAAGCAGGCATCCGCCGCGCTGAAGGAGTTCGAAGGCTTGCTCGCTTCCGGCGGCGCGAAGAACTGATAGCACGACACCAACAAGGAGGCGCCAGAGGTGATCAAGCAAGCGGGAGATGTGCTCGGCGCGCTGGAGCGCGCGCTGACGGTGATCGCGGTGGTGTTCCTGTTCGTGATCATGGTACTGGTCGTGACCGACGTGTTCATGCGCTACGTGCTGAACCAGCCGTTCTCCTTCACCTATGACCTGATCGGGCTCTATCTTCTCGCCGGGGTGTTCTTTTTCACGCTGTCGGACGGCTTGCGCGAGCATGCGCATGTCGGCGTCGACATTCTCGTGTCGCATTTCTCGCCGGCAGGGCGACGGCTGTCCGAGATCATCACCGCGCTGACCGGTCTGTTCGTGTTCGTCCTGATCTGCAAGGTCGGCTTCGAGCGCGCGCTGGAGAACTACGAGCAGCACGACGTTCTCTCGGGCGCGATTCCCTGGCCGACCTGGATCTCTGCGGCCTTGGTGCCGTTCGGCTGTGGCGTGCTGGTGCTGCGGCTGGCGCTGCAGCTCATCGGCAATGTGCTGAGCCTCTTCAGCGGGCGCGATCTCTATCCGTTGCCGCCGGTCACCGGCGTCGGCGAAGCGCGAACCTTCGAATAGCGGCGGGCACTCATGACTCCTCTGATCGTTCTCGCCCTTCTCTTTGCCCTGCTCGCGCTCGGCACGCCCGTCGGCTTCGCGATGGCCTTCGCAGGCTCGGTCGGCCTCGTCATGGTCGGCGGCTTTGCGACCCTGTCAGGCATTTTGCAGACGGCGCCGCTGTCGACCGTCTCCTCCTACGAGCTCATCACCATCCCGATGTTCCTGCTGATGGCGGACCTCGTGCTGCTGTCGGGCGTCGCGGATGATCTGTTCAAGACGGCATCCGCCTGGGTCGGCCGCGTTCCCGGCGGCCTTGGCATGGCTACGGCGCTCGCCGGCGCCGGCTTTGGCGCGATCTGCGGCACCTCGACGGCCTCGGCCGCGACGCTGTCCTCGACCAGCCTGCCGGCGATGATCCGCCAGGGCTACGAGCCGAAGATGGCGGCTGGTGTCGTCGCGATCTCCGGCACGCTGTCGATGCTGCTGCCGACCAGCGTGGCGCTGGTCATCTTCGGCCTGCTGGCCGAGGTGAACATCGGCAAGCTCCTGATCAGCGGCATCATCCCCGCGATCCTCGTCACCATCACCATCATGGCCACGATCTACTTCCTGGTCTGGCAGGATCCCTCGCGCGCCCCGGCCGCGAAGTCGGCGCCGTGGCGCGAGAAGTTTGCGCTGCTGTGGCAGGTCTCGCCGATGGTGGTGCTGTTCTCGATCGTGACGGGTACGATCTATCTCGGCGTGGCGACGCCGACGGAAGCCTCGGCCTTCGGCGCCTTCGGCGCCTTCCTGCTCGCGATCGTCAAGGGCAAGATCACGCCGAGCACGCTCTACAAGACGCTGCTGCGCGCCTGTCACGGCACCTGCATGATCATCATGATCCTGGTCGGAGCCTCGATCTTCGGTTACTTCTTCACGCTTACCCATGTGACGCAGGACCTTGTCGCCTGGATCGGTAGCTTGCCGACCTCGCGCTGGGTGATCATCACCCTGATCCTGTGCGGCTACATCGTACTCGGCTCCTTCATGGACCAGATCGCGATCCTGGTGCTGACGGTGCCGATCGTGCTGCCGCTGATCAAGACGCTCGGCTTCGATCCGATCTGGTTCGGCGTGATCAAGATCGTCACCGCCGAGGTCGGCATGATCACGCCGCCGGTCGGGCTCAATTGCTTCATCGTCGCCCGCTATGCCAAGCGGCCGGTGGCGGAGGTGTTCCACGGCACCTTCCCGCATTTCATCGCACACCTGATCGCGATCGCGATCCTGGTGGCGTTTCCCTCGATCATTCTCTGGCTGCCCTCGCAGATGGGGCGCTAGCGCTCAACGAGCCTCCAGAAAAGGAGACCAATCATGGATTTCGCGCTCACCGATCAGCAGGAGGCCATTCGCGACGCCATCGCCAAGATCTGCGAAGGCTTTCCCGATGCCTACTGGCTGAAGAAGGACCACGACGGCGGCTTCCCGCACGACTTTCACAAGGCGCTGGCCGATGCCGGCTGGCTCGGCATCTGTGTGCCAGAGGAATATGGCGGCTCCGGGCTTGGCATCACCGAGGCCGCGATCATGATGCGCACGATTGCGGAGTCCGGTGCGGGCATGTCCGGCGCCTCCGCCGTGCACATCAACGTGTTCGGGCTCAACCCGGTCGTCGTGTTCGGCACCGAGGAGCAACGCAAGCGCATGCTGCCGCCGATGGTCGAGGGCCGCGAGAAGGCGTGCTTCGCCGTCACCGAGCCCAACACCGGACTCAACACTACCCAGCTCAAGACCCGCGCGGTCGCCAAGAACGACCGCTACATCGTCAACGGTCAGAAGGTGTGGATCTCTACCGCGCAGGTCGCGCACAAAATCCTGCTGCTGGCGCGTACCACGCCGCTGGAAGAGGTGCGCTCGCCCACCCACGGCCTCAGCCTGTTCTACACCGATTTCGACCGCAACAAGATCAAGGTCCACGAGATCGAGAAGATGGGCCGCAAGATCGTCGATTCCAACGAGCTGTTCTTCGAGGATTTCGAGATCCCCATGGAAGACCGCATTGGCGAAGAAGGCCGCGGGTTCGAATACATCCTGGAAGGCATGAACCCCGAGCGCATCCTGATCGCGGCCGAGGCGGTGGGGCTCGGCAAGCTCGCGCTCTCGCGCGCGACCGAGTACGCCAAGACGCGCGTGGTGTTCAACCGTCCGATCGGCAAGAATCAAGGCATCCAGCATCCGCTCGCGGTCAACTGGGTCGAGCTCGAGGCCGCCTGGCTGATGGTGATGTCAGCGGCCTGGCAGTACGACAAGGGCATGCCCTGCGGGGCAGCCGCCAATGCGGCAAAATATTTTGCGGGCGAAGCCGGCTTCTCGGCCTGCGAGCAGGCGGTGATGACTCATGGCGGCTTCGGCTATGCCAAGGAGTTCCACGTCGAGCGTTACCTGCGCGAGATCCTGATCCCGCGCATCGCACCGGTCAGCCCGCAACTCGCACTCAGCTTCATCGCGGAAAAGGTGCTCGGGCTGGCCAAGTCGTACTAATCTTACCCGCGGACCGTTCGGCCGGATCGCCATGAACCTTGCTCATCATCTGCTGCGTGCTGCAAAGGCCGACGCCTCCGCGCCGGCGCTGCTCAAGGGACTGACGCCGGTCGCCGATTACGGCCGGCTCGCCAAGACGGTGGCCTCGCTGGCCGCCTCGCTGCAACAGCGTCTTGGTCTTGCCAAGGGCGATCGCGTCGCGCTGCTGATGAAGAACGCGCCGGACTATGTCGCCTGCCTCTATGCGTGCTGGCATGCCGGGCTGGTTGCCGTTCCCATCAATGCAAAGCTGCATCCGCGCGAGGTCGCGTTCATTCTGGACAATTCGGGCGCCGCGGTCGTGTTCGTGACCGAGGACATGGCAGGCGTCGCGTCGGAGGCCTTGGCGCTTGGCGCAGGCAAGCCACGCATCATCGAGATCGGCTCAGCCGAGCATCGCGGCCTTGAGAGGACCGATGGCATTGCGATTGCCGATGTCGCGATCACCGACCCTGCCTGGATCTTCTACACCAGCGGCACCACCGGGCGGCCGAAGGGCGCGGTGCTGAGCCACCGCAACCTGCTGGCCATGGCGTTGAACTATCTCGCCGAGATCAACCCGATTGTGCCCGGCGAGGCGCTGCTGCATGCAGCGCCGATGTCGCACGGCTCCGGCCTCTATATGGTGCCGCATGTGTTCGGCATGGGGGCACAGATCATTCCCGAGAGCGGCCGCTTCGAACCGGACGAGATCCTCGAGCTGACGGCAAAGCGCGACGGCATCTCCTTCTTCGCTGCACCCACCATGGTGCGGCGCCTGACGGTTGCGGCGAAAGCGGCGGGCGCGAGCGCGCCGGGGCTGAAGACCATCATCTATGGTGGTGGTCCCATGTATGTCGCCGATTGCAAGGCTGCGCTCGCCGTGTTCGGACCGAAGCTCGCGCAGATCTATGGTCAGGGCGAGACGCCGATGACCATCACCTATCTGCCCAAGTCGAAGCATGTCGATTCCGGGCATCCGCGCCATGAGGAGCGCCTGGCATCGGTCGGCATTGCGCAGGGCGTGGTGCAGGTCCGCACCGTGGACGAAGCCGGGCGGGATGTAGCGCCGGGCGAGATCGGCGAGATCATCGTGCGCGGCGATACCGTGATGTCCGGCTATTGGCAGAATCCGGAGGCCACCGCGAATACGCTGCGTGACGGCTGGCTCTATACTGGCGACATGGGCGCGTTCGACGCCGACGGCTTCCTCACACTGAAGGACCGCTCCAAGGACGTCATCATCTCCGGGGGCACCAACATCTATCCGCGCGAGGTCGAGGAAGTATTGCTGCGGCACGAGGCCGTCGCCGAAGCTTCGGTGATCGGCCGTCCGCATCCGGAATGGGGCGAGGAGGTCGTGGCCGTCGTCGTTCCCGTCGCTGGCAAGACCGTGACGCGCGACGAGTTGGACCAGATCTGCAACGCCTGGATCGCGCGCTTCAAGCGGCCGAAGCACTATTATCTCACCGGTGAGCTGCCGAAGAACAGCTACGGCAAGATCGTGAAGATGGAGCTGCGCACGCTGTTGAGTGAGGCCTCCACGCGCCTTGCGCCGATGGACTAACCCACGATGCCAGGTGACGCAGCGCCGATCGATTTCACCGGCCTGATCCGGGACGGCGGTCTCGTCGTGTGCGGGCAGGCGACCGCAGAGCCGGTCACGCTGACCGAAACGCTGGTGACGCAGGCGGCGCATCTGCCGCCCTTCCGCATGATGGTCGGGCCGCTGTTCTCGGAGACGTTCTCCACTTGCGCGCCCAACGTCTCGTTCCAAAGCTATGGCGTGATCGGCAATGCGCGGCGGCTCGCGAAAGCCGGGCGGCTGGAGGTCATTCCGAGCAACTACAGCGCCTTCTGCGCCGACTTCGCCGCGCGCCGCCACCGCGCCGACGTGGTGCTCGTGCAGCTCGCAGAAGCCGCCGACGGCCGGCTGAGCGCGAGCCTCTCCAACGACTATGTCATCGATGCCGCGCGCGGCGCGCGCCTCGTCATCGCCGAGATCAATCCGGATGCACCCTTTACATTCGGCGCGGAATGGCCCGCGGACGTGCCGATCCATATGCGGGTGGCGGCCCGGCGTGTGCCGGTCGAGTTGCCGTCGACGCCGCTCGACGACGTCTCGCGGCAGATCGCGGCGCATGCGGCGAGCCTGATTGCCGACGGCAGCACGCTCCAGTTCGGGGTGGGGCGGATCCCGGACGCGATCCTGTCCTCGCTCTCCCACGCGCGCAACCTCGGTATCCATTCCGGCCTGATCAACGACGCCGTGGTCGATCTGATCGAGCGCGGCGCGGTGACCAATGCGGACAAGGGCATCGACGCCGGGATCACCGTCACCAACCAAGTGATCGGCACGCAGCGGCTCTACCGCTTCGTGCATCAGAACCGGGCGGTCGCGGTGCGGCCGACGTCCTACACGCACGGTCAAAATGTGCTGGCGCGGATCAACCGGTTGGTTGCGATCAACTCGGCACTCCAGGTCGGGCTCGATGGCGCCGTCAATTCCGAGACGCTCAATGGCGTCGCGATTGGTGCGATCGGCGGGCAGCTCGATTTCGTGCGCGGCGCCAATGCATCCAATGGGGGCAGGGCGATCATCGCGCTGCCGGCGACTGCGTCCGACGGCACCAGCCGCATCGTCGTCAATGTCGAGACCGTGACGACGCCGCGCGCCGACGTCGATGCTATCGTCACCGAATGGGGCGTCGCGGAGCTGCGCAGCTGCGGCCTTGCCGAGCGTGCGCGCCGCATGATCGCGATCGCGGCGCCCGAGCACCGCGATGCGCTGGCGGCGTCAGTTCATCATCGCAAGTGAAGGACGCTGGCTCTCATCGGATTCGATGACGCCAGGCAGATCCGCAGCGTCGCCCGCGATCATGCCGGACATCCGCCAGAACAGATGGGCGAGCCGCGAAAACACCAGCCGGTCGCGCTCGGCGACGGCCGTTCCTTCCGGAATTGTCAGGGTCTCGAGCCCCACTACCTTCCTGAAATCCGGCCAGATCGTCATCGACTGCGCGACCACGGAGACGCAGCGCGGATCGTCGTCGTTCTCGTCGGGCGCCGGCGGCAGGCCCGGATATTGCGTCGGTGCGGTGTAGAACTTGTAGGCACCATGGCCGAGTTGGAGCAGGAATTTCTCGGAGACGGCGATGTCGTTGGCAAAGGACACCAGGCGGGCATCGCGCAGGACCTCCGGGGAGATCGCGGCGAGGTCTTGGGCGCGGAGCGCCGAGCAGAAGGCCAGATGGCGATTGTGCTCCCGGAGCAGGTTGGCCAGCGGCTGCTGCTGTTGCACGGTGTCGGTAAGCAGGATGATGGTTTTCAGCATCGTGTGTCGTCCGTCAGGGGAAAAGATGGCGCGCGGTCATGACCGCATCGTCGGATGCGTGCGCGGCGAAGAAATCGTTGGCGATCTTCTGCCCCGGGGCGATCTCCAGGATGCGGTAGCGCGCCAGGGCGGCGGCTTCGCGCGCGGCGCCGACATCCTCCTGCCAGGCGCACAGCGACAGCTCGAACCGGCCGTACCCGCCGCAGTCGGCGGCATAGGCGCCGGTCACGGCTTCGACCGTCGCCGCAACCGCGGTCGCGTCGCTGGCCGCGATGTCGCGCAAGATCACGGCGATGCCGTTGCCAGTCGTAGCTTTCGAGGTCATCACCATGAAGGCGTCGCGAGCGCCGGTGCGGCCGGCGCGGCGGGCGGTGCGCACGAGGCCGGCGAAACCGGGATCGGGCCCGAGCTCCAGCGTCGTCGTTCGCTGATCGTGCAGGATCACGGCGCGGCTCGCGCCGAGATCGCCTTTCAGCGCGTGATAGGATCGCGGCAGCCATACGGTGTCGAGCGGCACCTGCGACGAGGTCAGGCTCCAGGCCTGGTCGAGCAGATAGCCCTCCCAGACCGCGGGATAGGACGCGGCGAGCTGCTGCCAGGCGCGCAGCAGCAGTTCGGCGTGCGCGGTGCGGCCGAGATAGAGCGTACGCGCCGACATCTCCCAGCGGTTCCACTTGTGGAGCGCGACGTCGCAACGGAGGAAGGACGGTAGCAGCGGCAGCTCGCGCAACACGGCGCCGGCTTCGACGAACAGCAGCGGTTCGCGATATTTGTTCCACATCCGCACCATGAACTCGGCCTTCTCGAAGCAGAGGATGCGGTCGTCAAACTGGGTCTCGATTGCCTCGATATGGCTGTCGAGGCGCAGGCGCTCGAGCGATTGCCTCAAGCCTGAGGAAATATTCTCGCCGCCGCCGCGCGGATAACAGGAGACGATGCGCGGCCGGGCGGCGGAGGCATCAGCGGCGGTCAGGAATTTCGACCAGCCGATACCGCCCCACCATATTTCATGCGGGCCGTCCGCGCCGCAGGGGCCGACGGTGCCGAACTCGGTCAGCTTGGACTTGAGGAAATCGAAGCCGGGATTCTCGCTTCCGGGAATGACGACGGCGCTGGCAGGGGTAAGCGCGCGGTAGAACAGTTCGGCCGCGGCGCCGCTCGGCAGTTCCTTCAGGAGGATGAGGCCGCCGTGTCGTCCCTCAAGGTTGGCGTCGAGCGTCGGCGCACCGTATTGCCCGACCAGCCAGGTCAGGCGATCGCGCTGGGCCCGGCCAAGCTGGATGCCGCCGGCTTGCAGCAGGCGATCAAGATTTGCGTGCGTCTCGTCCGTCAATTCCGTGTCCCCTCGCGCCGTGTCGGATCGGCGCTTTTCTTAGCCCATGGACTTCAACGACCGGGGCGGCGCGATCAGGCGGACTATCTGGAGCTGGTGCCGAGCGGCGCGATCGCCACGGAATAGACCGCGATGTCCTTCGTCATCGGAGCGACCGGGATCAGCAGGCAGCCGTCCTCGGTCTCGGCGCGATAATGCTCGCCGGTCCGCTGGATGCCGGCGTAGACCAGGCTGGCGTCGGCGATGCCGATCACGTCCTGGCTCTCGGCGGCTTCGCGAACATCCTCGCCTTGCTGGACAGTCACGCGATGGAGAAGGCCTTGGGGCGCGAATTTCGCCAGCGGCAAGGCAATCATGCTGATTGCCATGGTGCGAGACAGGGGAATGCGCAAACGCAGCTCGCCGAGTCCGGTGCGATAGATGGTGACCGTCTCAAGTGCCGCATCGCCGCCGGCGCGGAACAATCCGACCTGAACCGAGCCACAGGGGCGTTCCTCGAAGACGTCGGCGGGCAGGCGATTGGCGCCGAACAGCACATAGAGATAGCCGTAGGACGGTGACAGGCGCGCGAAGCTGCCCGCGAGCCACATCGGCGGCGCGGCCGACGCGCAGGCGGCCGAGAGGCCGCGCGCGGTGATCTGGTCGCGGACGAAGCGGCTGTCGAGCATCGGCGCCAGCGCATGTGTGCCGAGGTTGACGTCGTGCTTCAATCCGCCGAGCAGCGCCAGTTCGTCCTCATCGGGCAGCAGCAGGAGCCGCGCCAGCGTCGCCGCGCTCCAGCGCGCGGCGACGTCGGGTGCGGCGTAGGGATGCAAACCGAAATTGGCCGCGACGCCCACGGCGCTCTCCGCAAAGGCCAGTGCGCCGGCCTGAATCTCCGCGGCAAGCGCGATCTGGCTTGCGGGACGCGGATTGATCTCACGCAGCACCGTGCCGCCCTCGTAGTCCCGCACCGAGCCGTCGGCCGAGCAGCAGGCCTGCTCCAGCAGTGCGACGTTGCGGCTCAGCATGCGCTTGGCATGCGGCGTGATTACGAGGTCGGAGATGAAGCCTTCCGCACAGTCCTCTTCGGCGATATCGTCAAAGGCGTCGTCGAGGGAGATCAGATAGGCGCCGTGCAGGCGAACCTTGATGCCCTCCTGGTCGAAGACGCGGCGCAGCGCTTTCTGCACGCTGCCGGAATAACCGAGATCGGCGAGCACGAGATCGGTGCAGTCGTCAAAGCCCGGGATTGCGTAACGGAGATAAGCGAGCAAGCGCCTGCGCAAGGCCGCGGCGAGCGCGACGATTTCACCGGCGTCCATCAGGTCGGGAAGGGCGGCTGCGAGCTCTTCGCCGGTAGCGATTCCGCCGGGAAACCTCGCAAAGAACGCGACGACTTTCGGCGACGTGATCTTCATCATGTCGTGGAACGTCGTCGCATCGATCTTGAAGACCTTGCTGAGGAGATCGACGAGCGGGTCGATCGTGTCGGCCGAGGCGATCAGGCTGACACGGCGATTGATCTCGAGATAGGCCGAGGCCGTGCCGTTCAGGCCCTGCCAGATCCGGTGCGACAGGAAGCCGTCGCGGCCGAGGAAGCCGAGGGCAACCTGCCGGCCCGGGCCCGCGACCTCCTTGCATCGTCTCGCCACAAAGGCGTTGAAAGCCGTCATCACCGGGCCGAGGATGGTGAGTCCCAGATGGAATGCGGGAGACTTCTCGGCACTGCCCGCTGCCACCATGCGTCGCAAGGTACGCGCGCCATCATCGAGCCGCGACGGCGCGTTCTGGCAGAGCAATTCGAACAGCGCGGTCTCGCGTTGAAAGATCGACGCCAGCTGCGGCGTGGCCTGTGGATAGTAGCGCGGACGAATGCCGTGGCGCCGCGCGCCCCTGATGTCGGCCTTCTCGTTGTCGCCGACGTGAAAGGAGGCGGCTGCATCGATGCCCTGCCCGGACAGGTATTTCGCGAACAGGGCTTCGCTCTTGCTGCTGCCATGGTCGCAGGAGGCGTAGAGGAAATCCCAGGTCAGGCCGGGCCAGCAAGCCCGCAACAGCTGCGCCAGCCGTTCGGAATCCCAATAGGTGTCGGAGATGAATCCGACGCAATGGCCGGCGCGCTTCATGTCCAGATATTGCCGCAGCATGTCGGGATTGGCACGGCAAAGCGCGAGCTCCGCGTCGAACTCGGCATCGACCAGATCGTTCAGGTCACGGCGTTCGAGGCCGAACAGCCTGAACGGAAAATAGGAATAGATCTCGGTGACGTGAACTTCGCTCGCTCCGCGCTTGTCTTTCGCAGTCTTGCGTGCGCGCGCTTCGGCCTGGATTCGATGCTGAACGAAACTCGCGGAAACACTCGGAGAAGAGCGCGAAACGCCGGATAGCTCGTAAGTCCTTTCAAATACGCCATCTGGCGTCGTGCAGGCGCGAACGAGAAACGTATCGAAAACATCGAATGACCAAGCAGAAACATTTTGCGTCCGACATTTTGCGTCGACTGTCGCGATCGTCATGTCAAGAATCCCCGTCCAACACGCGATTAACGTGCGTGTGAGTGAACTCAGGCGGCACGACGACGAAAAAAGTTCACGCGCGATTCAAAATCGCGCTCGTCGCGACTGACAGATTCAAAAAAATCGCTAGGTTCGAAAAAGGTGATTCGGAAAAAATTGCCGAGTGAAGAAGCGGTCTCGCGGCCGTTTACACTCAGACACAATTGATCCTCAGGCGCGCGATGCGCGTGCCGTTCGATCACCTGGTGCCGCGTAATCTAAGCGTTTTTCGAGAACACATCTGTTCGGGATCGATGATCCGCAATGGTGCGAGACGATGTCGATGATTGCAGGACGAACGCGCGATATTTGCGTGCTGTCGGCAATTATTGCCTGTTGCCCGGCAAAAGATTCCGGATAACATCTTGAAAAAACTCAGAAAATCTCCGCCTGGATTGTTCTGGTGTCGCGTTCAACGCGTGGAAGCTGCGTGGCATGTGCGCCGCCGGCATTGCGGGTTGGAGATTGCGGGATGAGTTACGCTGCTGATGTCTGGGCTCCCGCCGAGGCGACGGTGCCGGCTGATGCGACCGTGCCGGTGATGCCCTCAGTGGCGCTCGCGCCCGACAATCCGCCGGTCGCCGACGTTGTCTTCGACGAGGACAGCGAGCTCCTGGACAGGCTTGCCACCGGTGATGAAGCTGCATTCCGGATGCTGGTCGAGCGGCATATCGATCGTGCCTACGCGATCGCGCTGCGCATCATCGGCAACGCGGCGGATGCCGAGGACGTGGTGCAGGACACCATGCTCAAGATCTGGACTCATCGCGGGCGTTGGCAGCACGGCCGCGCAAAATTCTCGACCTGGCTTTACCGCGTCATCTCCAACCGCTGCATCGACCTGCGCCGCAAGCCGCGCACCGAGAATGTCGAGACGGTGCCGGAAGTTGCCGACGGCCAGCCGGATGCTGCTGAAATCATCGAGCGCAACGAGCTGAACGGCATGCTGGAGCTGGCCATGCAGCGCCTGCCAGAGCAGCAGCGCATCGCGGTGATCCTCTCCTACCACGAGAACATGAGCAACGGCGAGATCGCGCAGGTGATGGACACGACGGTCGCCGCGGTGGAGTCGCTGCTCAAGCGCGGCCGCCAGCAGCTTCGCCAGCTCCTGCGCAAGCACGAACGCGACATCCGAACCGCGTTTACCGACTACTAACCATAAAATTCCGCTCTCGGAGAATTTCCCGCCTGATCTCCTTGCGCTCCGTCGTTTGAGCGAACGGACGGGGCTGCGGTCCGCGTCGTCAATCGTCTTCCACGATGCGGCACGCCATGCCCATCAGCACAGGAGCCTTCGATGCCTGCAATTAACACCAACACTGCCGCGAACTCCGCGGTCCGCTACCTCAACATCAACTCCGCGCAGGAGAGCAGCTCGCTCTCCAAGCTGTCGAGCGGTTCGCGCATCACTTCTGCCTCCGACGACGCTGCCGGCCTTGCGATCTCCACCCGCATCTCGTCGGACGTCACCACGCTGCAGCAGGCCGCGACCAACGCGTCGCAGGCGACTGCGATCCTGCAGACCGCGGACGGCGGCGCTTCGAACATCTCCGACATCCTGGCCCGCATGAAGTCGCTGGCCTCGGAGTCCGCCTCGGGCACCACCACCGATTCAAGCCGGGCCTATATCAACTCGGAATTCACGCAGCTCACGAGCGAAATCGATTCGATCGCGAGCGGCACCCGCTATTCCAGCCAGAGTCTGCTCGATGGCTCCAGCGTGTTCTCCTCCGGCGTCTCGGTCCTGGTCGGCTCTTCGGGCTCGGACACCATCACGATCAAGCTGACGAGCCTCACGGCGTCCTCGCTCAGCGTCTCTTCGCTCGACGTCAGCTCGCTGTCGGATGCGACCTCGGCACTGACCGTGCTGGACACCGCGATCGATACGGTTTCCGCGGCTCGCGCCAGCATCGGCGCGCAGGAGTCGCGGTTCAACTTCTCCTCCGACTCGATCTCGACCCAGACCCAGAACCTGCAGGCTGCGAACTCCGCGATCAAGGACGTCGACATCGCGGCCGAGCAGGCCAAGCTGTCCTCGGCCGAAGTGAAGACGCAGGCCGCGGTGTCGGCCGAATCCGCGGCGAACCAGATGCCGCAATACCTGCTCAAGCTGCTCGGCTAAGACGCCTGGCCTAACGACCGTCATGCCGGGTCGGCTTGATGCCGGCCCGGCTCTTACCGGGATGGAGCGGGCAGCAAAGTGACCAGCGTCAGTTCGAGCACCAGCAGCACGTCGACGACCAGTTCGGCCAGTTCGAGCGCCTCCTCGGTGACGACGACCGGTACGACGACGTCGACCAGCATCGATTGGAGCGCGCTGATCACGGCGGCGGTGAACGCCAAGCTCGAGCAGGCGACCACGATCTCGACCACGATCACCAGCAACGAGGCCAAGGTCACCGCCTACCAGACGCTCCAGACCGACCTTTCCACGCTCTACAGCGGGCTCTCCTCGCTCGCGACCTCCGTCGTCAATTCGCTGGCGACCAACGCCTTTGCCACCCGTTCGGCGACCCTCAGCTCGACCGGCGACGTGAGCGCGTCATCCGCGCTGTCGATGTCGGTCAGCAACGGCGCGGCGACCGGCGGCCACACGCTGACGATCAGCCAGATCGCCACCGCGCAGAAGGTGGTCGGCACCTCGCAATCGAGCCAGACCGCCGCGCTCGGCTATTCCGGCACCTTCTCGCTCGGTCTGGGGAGCGGCAGCACCGCCGACATCACCGTCACCAGCACGATGTCGCTCCAGGACGTCGTCGACGCCGTCAACGCCCAGACCTCGACCACCAACGTGCAGGCCTCGATCGTCCAGGTGTCGAGCGGATCCTACGAGATGGTGCTGACCGGAACCGAGGATGCGGCCGACATTACCTATTCCAGCACCTCCGGCGACGACATCCTGAACAAGCTCGGGGTGACCGATAGCTCCGGCGCCTTCACCGACGCCCTGCAGAAGGCACAGGCGGCCGAGTTCTCCCTCGACGGCATCTCGATGACCCGGGATACCAACGACATCACCGACGTTCTCAGCGGTGTGACGTTCAACCTGCTCCAGGCGACGCCCGACGGAGCAACGCTGAACATCAGCATCGGGGCCGACACCAGCCAGATCGAATCCGCGGTCGAGACGTTCGTCACCAACTACAACACCTTCCGCGACGCGGTGATGGCCCAGCAGGCGACCGCTTCGGACGGCACGGCGTCGTCGAGCGCGGTTCTGTTCGGCGATGGCACAATGCGCGACATCATGGATGCGCTGCAGAACGCGCTCAACAGCACCGTGGGCGGGCTCACCATGGCCGACCTCGGCCTGTCCTTCAACGAGAACAACGAGCTCGAGCTCGACACCTCGACGCTGTCCGGAATCCTCAGCACCGATTTGAGCGGGGTCACCACGCTGTTGTCGGCGCAGACCAAGACTTCGTCGAGCCAGCTCAGCGTCGTCAACACCGGAACCTCGCCGCAATCCTTCGCGCTCGACCTGACCGTGGATTCCTCCGGCAATCTCACGTCGGCCTCGGTCGGCAGCGACTCCTCGCTGTTCACGATCAATGGCACCACCATCATCGGCAATGCCGGGACGGCCTATGCCGGCATGGCCTTCACCTATTCGGGGACGACGTCGCAATCGATCACGGTGACCTCGACGTCCGGCATTGCCACGCAGCTCTACCAGATCGCCAAGACCTACTCTTCGAGCTCGGGTGCATTGCAGACCTTGATCACAAACCTGCAGGACCGCGACAACGTGCTTCAGCAGAAGGTCGACGACATCGAGAGCGCCGCGACCGCCTATCAGACGCAGCTCCAGACCCAATATGCGAACTACCAGGCCGCGATCGAGAGCGCCAACAACACGCTCACCTATCTCAAGGCCTTGCTCAACTCCAGCTCGAGTAACTGATGATGCATAATCCGATGGCGTACATGGCCAATCAGGCCTATCGGGGAATCGCGACCACCGTCCCGCCGCTGAAGGCGGTATCGATGCTGCTCGGCGGCGCGATCACCTTCCTGCAGAAGTCGCTTGCGGCGCAGGAAGCGCGGCGCTTCGAGGAGGGACACGAGCACCTGATGAAGGCGACCGCGATCCTGCGCGGGCTCAGCCACAATCTCGATTTCACCAAGGGCGGGGCGGTCGCCGAACGGCTGTTCCAGACCTACAACGCCCTCATCCTGGCGAGCCTGAAGGCCTATGGCCGGCCGAATGCGCGCGAGAGTTTTCGGCGCATCATTGCCGGCTTGACCGAGCTGCGTGAGGCCTGGGAGCAGGTCGACGCTACGGTGCGGGGGGCAAGGCTGCCCCGGCCGATTCGGCCGGCAAGCGTTGAGCGAACTCATCTCGCCGGCCCCGGCAGTCGTTCGGACCACGGTTTCGAGCGCATTCCGTAGTGCGTCGGGCGCCTTTGGCGCCTGAACTCGCGGGAATCCGGTTTCCGCCGCGCTCGCAATGCTTTATGACGGGCCCGGGGAAGACGGGACCGGCAGGCGATGGACGTCACCGAGTTTGAGGATCTGATCGATCGGCTGGGCGAGGACCTTTCGCGCTGGCCCGACGATCAGCGTCTGCCCGCCGAAGAGCTGCTGGCCTGTTCCGCCGCCGCGCAGTCGCTCCTGGAGGAGGCGCGCACCTTGCGTAGCGCGCTTGAAGCGCCCCCGGTGCGGGCGCCGGCAGGCCTTGCCGACCGCATCGCCGCCGCGGCCAAGAAATTGAACAGCGACGCCGCCGAGCCGCGCACCGAAGGCGAGACGGCCGGGAGCTGAGAGTTTCCTACGATCTACTTACGCTCTTCATAAATCGGAGTGGGGCCTGCTCGCGCTGACGCCGGGCGCCGAACGCAGTGTGCGCGTACGGCAGATCTTGCCGCGTCGAAAGCCGCATTCACGCGGGCAAATCCGCGCCTGAATTCGCACGCCCACGCGTTTCATCAGCACAGAGATTTCAAGCCGCCCGCCGACATCGTCACGGCCGGCGGCACGAGAACCGGAGTGTTTGATGACCGTTTCCGCGACGAGCTCCGTCTCGACAGCATCAACCACGACGTCCTCGTCGAGCACGTCGTCTTCGTCGTCGCTGACGTCGAGCGACTTCCTGAGCCTGCTCGTCAGCGAGCTCCAGAACCAGGATCCGCTGAATGCGACCTCGACCACCGACTTCATCAATCAGCTCACGTCCTACGCGAATTTCAACCAGCAGCAGTCGATCAACTCCAATCTCTCTTCGCTGTCGAGCTCGTTCTCGAGCCTCGTGACGCTCAACTCGGTGAACTATATCGGCCACACCGTCGAGGCGAAGACTGATACGTCGACGCTGAGCAACGGCTCGGCGACGTTCGGCTACTCGCTGTCGTCGTCCGCCTCGAACGTCTCGATCAGCGTCAAGGATTCTTCCGGCAACACGGTGTGGACCGGCACCGGAGCGGGGAGCGCCGGATCCAACACCTTCACCTGGGACGGCAAGGACTCCAGCGGCAACCAGCTCTCCGACGGCGGCAAGTACACCATCTCGGTAACTGCGACAGATTCCGCCGGCAACTCCGTCCTCAACTACACGACCGTCACCGGCACGGTGACCGGCATCGACACCTCGACCTCGACGCCCTCGCTCACCGTGAACGGCGTCTCGGTCAGCGCCGCCGACATCATCGGCGTCACGTCCTGATTTCACGTCCTGATTTCCCTGGAGCTTCCTCATGAGTCTAACCGGTGCTCTGTCCTCGGCGATCTCGGCGCTCAGCGCGCAGAGCCAGTCCCTGTCGATGATCAGCGACAACATCGCCAACTCCGATACGACGGGCTACAAGACCACGTCGGCGATGTTCGACGACCTCGTCACTGCCTCGAGCAACGCGACCTCCTATGCCTCGGGCGGCGTCACGGTCTCCGGCCGCGCCAACATCACCCAGCAGGGCCTTCTTGCCGCGACCTCTAACGCCACCGACGTTGCGATCCAGGGCTCGGGTTTCTTCGTGGTGACCAGCGCCACTTCGGGTGGCACCACGTCCTACACCCGCAACGGCGCCTTCACGATCGACAATGCCGGCTATCTCGAGAACAACGGCAGCTACCTCGAGGGCTGGCGCACCGATGCGGATGGCAACGTCGTCGGCAGCGAGTCCGCGAGCAACCTCTCGGCCATCAACACCCAGATCGCCTCGACCAGCGGCAGCGCCACCACCAAGACCACGATCGCGGCCAACCTGCCGTCCGATGCCGCCACCGGCGACACCTATACCAGCTCGATGACGGTCTACGATTCGCTGGGCGCGGCGAATACGATGCAGATCACCTGGACCAAGACCGGCACTAACACTTGGAGCGCAAGCTTTGCCAAGCCGACCTCGGCGTCGGACACCAGCACCTCAACCGCAACCGGCGTCAGCGGTACGGTTGACATCACCTTCAACACCGACGGCTCGCTGAAGAGCACCAGCCCGAGCCCCGCGACCGTCGCGGTGACGGGCTGGACCGACGGCGCCGCTGACAGCTCGATCACGCTCGACCTCGGCACTGCCGGCAAGACCGACGGGCTGACGCAGTACGCTTCCGGCGAGACGACGCCGTCCGTCAACGTCACCAGCATCAATTCGGACGGCCTGTCCTACGGCAAGCTGTCCAGCGTCTCGATTGGCAAGAACGGCGTGGTCGACGCCACCTATTCGAACGGCGAGACGATTGCGATCTACAAGATCGCCGTGGCGACGTTCGCTGATCCGAATGGCCTGTCGGCGGCTAGCGACGGCCTCTACTCGGCGACCGTGACGTCGGGGAACGCCGCGTTGCAGGCTTCCGGCGAGAACGGCGCGGGCACGGTCTACGGCAGCGAGCTGGAATCCTCGACCACCGACACCAGCAGCCAGTTCTCGAGCATGATCTCGGCGCAGCAGGCCTATTCCGCCGCCTCGCAGGTCATCTCGACCGTGAACAAGATGTACGACACCCTGATCTCGGCGATGAGGTGAGCGATGCGCGGTGAGACGGCAAAGGCCGCGGGTGAAGCCTTGCTGCGGCGGCTGCGCAGGCTGGTGGCGCGCGCCGCTACCGTCGAGCGCAGCGACCGCAAGCAGCTGCTCGCGCTGATCGACGATATCGAGACCACCCGCCACGGTCTCCTGCGGGAATGCGCGGCGATCGAGGGCGAGATGAAGCAGGCAACCACCCGAGCGACGGCGATCGGTGCCTACTTGCGCAACTCGCAAGCCGGCCGCGGCCGGCGGCACAATTAGAAGAAGGCGATGACCATGACTGTAGCTCAAGCCAAGAGGACGAGCGCCGCGGAAGGTGACGCACGGATCAAATCCTTGATCGCGCTCATCGACAACCTGACCGTGCTGGTCGCGGAGGAGAATGCGGAGCTCGCCAAGGGCCTGCCGGCCTCGCGGCTGAAGCAGGTCGACGAGAAGAACCGGCTGGCGGAGGTGTTCGAACGCACGGTTGCCGAATGCGCGGCGGGTACGACCAGCCTGCACGTGCGCGACCGGCTGCTGCGCGAACAGTTGATGGAGCGGATACTGAAGCTGCGCGTAGCGATGGACGAAAACCTGGTGCGCCTGCGCGCGGCGATCGAGGCCAGCAATCGCCGGATCGAGGCGGTCATGCAGGCGATCCGTGAGCAGATCGCGGCGGTGTCGCCCTACGGCGCGTCCGGTCGCGTCGCGGCGCGCGCCGTCTCCAGCGGCACCAGCCGCAGCGCCTGACCAGCCGAGGAGCCGCGCCGTGTCGCTCGACATCGCACGTTTGGTCGCCTTCAGCGGGCTTTCGGCCACGTCTGTGCAGATCAGCGTGACGTCGTCGAACATCTCGAACGCCGACACGACCGGCTATACCAAGAAGACCGCGGCCCAGTCGAGCACCGTCACCAACGGTGTCGGTACGGGCGTCACGGTGACGGGCATTACCTCGACGGTCGACAAGCTGCTCCTGAAGTCGCTGATCGGCGCGACCTCCGATCTCGGCGCTGCCGACACCACCAACACCTATCTGACGTCGCTGGAGAAGCTCTACGGCTCGACCTCGAGTTCCTCCAGCTCCTCGACCGGAACGTCGCTCGCCAACAGCATCGCCTCGCTGGAATCGGCGCTGTCGTCGCTGGCGAGCACGCCGAGCAGCGCCTCGCTGCAATCCAACGTCATCAGCGCGCTCGACGACGTCGCGAGCCAGCTGCGGGAGACCTCGAGCGGCATCCAGAAGCTTCGCGCCAACGCCGACCAGGACATCGCGTCCTCGATCGACGGCGTCAACGACGATTTGCAGCAGATCGCGAACCTCAACGCCGAGATCAAGCAGACGGCGGCGGCCGGCCAGTCGACCGCCGACTTGGAGGATCAGCGCAACACTGCGCTCCAGGACATCGCCTCGAAGATGAACATCAGCTATTTCACGGCATCGAACGGCGATCTCCAGATCTACACCACCTCTGGCCAGGCGCTGGTCGACAGCACCGCGCACACGATCGGCTACACGGCGGCGGCCAACGTCACGGCGTCCACGACCTACACGGCCGGCTCATCATCGAGCGGCTTCAGCGCGATCACCGTGAACGGCGTCGATATCACCTCCCAGATCACCGGCGGCGATATCGGCGCGCTGATCACGCTGCGTGACAAGACGCTGCCGGCGGCGCAATCGCAACTCGACCAGCTCGCGCAGCAGCTCGCGTCGGCAATGAACGGCGTCTCCAACAGCGCCTCCGCGGTGCCAGCGCCGACCAGCCTGACCGGGACGACGTCAGTCACCAGCTCAACGGCGCTCTCCGCCACCGGCACGGTGCGCCTTGCGGTCACCGGCCAGAGCGGCAACCTCGTCTCCTATGGCGATCTCGATCTGTCGTCTTACTCCACGGTCGGCGATCTCGTCACCGCCATCAACGGCATCTCGGGCCTGTCGGCCTCGGTCGATGCGGACGGCCATCTCTCGATCACAGCGACCGGCTCCGGCAACGGCGTCGCCATCAATGAGATGACGAGCTCGGTCGGCAGCTCGGGCGAGGGATTTTCGCGGTATTTCGGCCTCAACGACCTCGTGACCGGAACGAGCGCGTCCGACATCGCGGTCAACAGCAGCATCCTGTCCGGCACCAAAGAGTTGCAACTCGCGACGCTGGACGCCTCGTCCAGCCTGACCGTTGGCAGCACGGTGCTGTCGTCGGGCTCGGCCACAGTCGTCAACGCCTTCTACGATGCATTGACGGACTCCCAGACTTTCGCCTCGACCGGCGGGCTCGCCGCGACCACCGGCTCATTTGCCGACTATGCCTCGGCCATTGTGGCCGACGTCGCCAGCGAGTCGTCGCAGGCCTCCTCCAGTTACACCGCCAAACAGACGGCGCAGTCGACCTATGCGAGCTCGCTGTCCTCGCAATCCGGCGTCAACCTCGACGAGGAATCGGCGAAGCTGAGCACGCTCCAGAACAAGTATTCGGCGGCCTCCGCGCTGATCCAGGCCATCAACTCCATGTACTCGGCGCTGCTCACCGCCGTGCAGTCGACATAAGGAGCCGCGCCATGGTCGCGATGCGTGTGGCCACCTTCGCCCAGTCGAACGCGATGATCGCCGACGCGCTGCGCGTGCAGTCGGTGATGGCCAACGAGCAAATCCAGGAATCCGCCGGCGTCATCTCCACCGATTTCGGCGGCTACGGCTCGACCGCACAGCATGTCGTCAACCTTCAGGTCTCGGTGACGCGGGCGCAATCCTATATCGACGCCGCGACGCTTGCCGACAGCAAGGTGCAGGTGATGTATTCGGCCGTCGGCTCGATGACCGACATCATCACGCAGCTCCGTTCTCAGCTCAGTGCCGCCTCGACCGGCAGCTCGACCGAGACGAATTCGGTGATCTCGTCGGCGCAGCAGATGCTGCAGGAGATGGGCTCGCTGATGAACACGCAATATGACGGCCAGTACGTCTTTGCCGGCGGCAAGTCGGACACGGCACCGGTCGATCTCACGGGCTTCTCGTCCGGCACGGGGTCCACGACCACGGCGGACACGAGCTATTATAAAGGCGATGACGAGATCGCCTCGGTGCGCGTCGCCGCGGACGAGACCGTGTCCTATGGCGTGACCGCGGACAATTCCGCGTTCGAGGAGGTGATGCGCGTCCTGAAATTCGTCGCGAACAGCACCTCGCTGTCCTCATCCGATATTTCCAGCGCGCTCGATCTCGCCGGCACGGCGCTCGACGATACCGCAGCGGTGCAGGCAAAGCTGTCGAGCGCGGCGTCCTCGATCGAGACGGCGACCGCGCGCCAGACCGACTACAAGAGCTATGCGGAGACGCTGTCGAGCGATCTCACCAGCGTTGATGTCGCGGCCATCACGGCGCAGCTCTCGACCTACCAGGCGCAGCTCACCGCGTCTTATTCGGCCATCTCCAAGATCCTGGGCATGAATCTCGCGAGCTATCTGAAATAAGCCTATTCGGCCGCGATCCGTTCCATCGCCATGGTGCGGAGCCGCGCGCGCTGGATTTTCACGCCATTGGCGCTGTCGGTGACGGGAAAGGCATCGACGACATAGATCCGCGCCGGGACCTTGTAGCCGGCGAGCCGTTCGCGCAACCGCGCGACCAGTGCCTCCTGCTGCGGGGGCTCTCCGGTCGGGATCACGAAAGCGACGCAGCGCGCCTGGCCCTTCAGGTCGACCGCGACGACCTGGGCGTCAGCGATGCCGGCACAGGCCTTGAGCTCGTCCTCGATCTCGCCGGGCGCAACCAGGAAGCCGCCAAGCCGCATGGCATCGCCCGCGCGGGTCTCATAGACGAAGGAGCCGTCGCCGCGCAGCCGGCCGATGTCGCCGGTGCGGAAGAAGCCGTCCGCGGTGATGGCGTCCTGCGTCGCCCCCGGATTGTTGAAATAGCCGAGGAAACGCGACGGCGCGCTGATCTCGATCTCGCCCGAGATTCCGTTTGCCGCGAGCACGCCGTTCTCGGTGTCGCGCACGCGCACCGAAGCTTCCGGCGACATCGGCCAGCCGCCTCCTTCGATGCGGTCGGCGAAGGCGTCGCTTGCGCGGCCGATCGAGAACAGCGCCTGCACCTCGCTCGAGCCGTAGAGGCCGAACAGCGGCAGTCCGCGCGCCTCGGCCTCCGCGGCGAGCTCGCGCCAACCCGGCTGGAATGCGGCGAAGCCGAACACTTCCGCACTCGGAAACGGCCGGCGCACATCGGTGAGCGCGAGAATGCGGCGGAACATCTCGTCGGAGCCGAAGGCATGCGTGATTCCGTGCTCGCCGAGGATTTCTAGCGCCGGCGCCGCCTCGAAGGCGTCGAGCACATGGATGGTCACGCCGGCGGCGAGGAATCCAAGCAGGCTGGTCAAGCCAAAAGTGCCACAAAACGGCAGCATCGCCAGCAGCGAATGCCGCTGTGGCGAGAGCGCTAGCGCCCTGGCGACGGAGCGTGCGTGCGTGGCAAGCGTTGCTTGCGAATGCGCCACGAGCTTCGGCCCCTTGGTCGTGCCCGAGGTCGTGTAGAGCAGCACTGGCAGGTCGACATCGTCCTGTAGCGCCGGTGCCGGCGGATAGGGTTTGTCGAAAGCGTCGAACCGGACGCAGGGCCAGTGCGCCGGGATCGCATCCGCGTCGACCACTGCGAGCTTTTGCAGCGCGGGCACGTCGGCCTTGGCGATATCGGCGAGAATGGCGGCGAAGTCGATCGAGCGAAACGCGGCCTCGACGACCATCAGCTTTGCGCCGGACAGGCGGAGGAGGTGGGCGACTTCCGCGCTGCGGTAGCGGGTGTTGACGGCGGCGGCGATCGCCCCAAGCCGGGCAGCCGCGAACAGAAGCGCGACCCATTCGACCCGGTTGACGAGCCAGACCGCGACGACGTCGCCTCTGCCGATACCCTGGGCCGCAAGCCAGGCAGCAGTCTGGTCGACCTTGCGGGACAATTCCGCGCGCGACACGGGTGTGCCGTCGAACACGAAGGCGGGATCGGCGGCGGAGCCGGTGCCGATCAGCGATTGCAGTGATCGATCGTTCTTGCGCATGGCTACCGGAGTAAACCGATCGCGCAGACCTGTCTACTTGGTGCCGAACATCCGATCGCCGGCATCGCCGAGGCCCGGCACGATGTAGCCGTGGTCGTTGAGCCGTTCGTCGATCGCGGCGGTCCAGACCGGTACGTCGGGATGCTCCCGCTGGAACTGCGCGATGCCTTCCGGTGCGGCCAGAAGGCACACGAAGCGGATGTCGCGGGCGCCGCGTGCCTTAAGCAGGGAGGCGCCGGCGCAGGCCGAGTTGCCGGTCGCGAGCATCGGGTCCATCAGGATCACGGTACGGTCTGACAGGTCCTGCGGCGCCTTGAAATAGTACTCCACCGCCTGCAGGGTCTCGGGGTCGCGGTAGAGCCCGATATGGGCGATGCGCGCTGAAGGCATCAGCGCCAGCATACCATCGAGGAAGCCGACACCGGCACGCAGGATTGGCGCCAGCGTCAGCTTCTTGCCGGCGATCTTGGGCGCGTGCATCGGCGCGATCGGCGTCTCGATCTCGACCAGCTCCAGCGGCAGGTCGCGCGTCACCTCGTAGCAGAGCAGCATCCCGATCTCGTTCAGGATTTCGCGAAAGCTCTTGGTCGAGCGGTCCTTCTCCCGCATCAGCGAGAGCTTGTGCTGGACCAGGGGGTGGGCGACGACGTTGACGTTGCTGCTGCTCATGGAAACCGCTCTACACGGTTCCGTGAATTTGCGCCAGATCGGCCGGGGCTTTTCCGCCGGATAGCTGGCCTCAAGCCAGCATCGCGACCACCGTGCGCGCTCGGTTGCTCGCCTCTTGGGCAGCCATGGTCAAGCGAAGAGGTGAGCGGCCTAGACCCCGAGCCCACGCGCAAGAAGCGTGATCACGAGCGTCAGGATTGCGCCCCAGATCAGGCTCAGCGTCATGGTCAGAACCGTGACCGTGACCGCGTGCTCGAGGTTTTCCTTGAGGAGCTGCATGCTAGCCGTCCGAGGTCGGAGCCGCGGTGACGCGCAGGCTGAGCAGCAGTGCGCCCATCAACGCGACCAGAAAAATGATCTTGAGCTCGATCATGTCGTCGCTACCTTGCGAAGAGCTGCGCCAGGCGCCGCTTCATCTCCGCCAGCAGTCGTGCGCCGAGCGCAACCAGCGGATTGCCCTGGTTTTCGATGTCGAGCTCGAAAATCTCGGCCGGAAACACCAGCGCGCATTTTGCCGGCGCGCTCTGCCGGTTGGCGAAATCGACCGCCGAGCTCTTGAACAGGAAGAGACCGCCGACACGTCCATTCGCTTCGCGCGCGACCCACAGGCCGGCGCTGTTGCGGCCGATGAAGAAGGCGGGAAGGGCGGCGCTGACGATATCGGGATCGAGCGGCTTGAGCGCGGCGGCGGCTGCAACCCTGGACGCCGCCTGCTCAGACCGGCGACGGACCTCTTGAAGCGCGATCGCGGCCATGGCGGACTCCTCACACATTTGCAAGGTCATGATCCTCTCCCATGCCGGTCAGGCGTGGAGGTGCCAGACATAGATTGCGGTCTTCAGAGCAATGAGCGCGGCGAGCACGCTGCCCATCGAAAGCACGGCCAGCGCGCGCAAAGCGATGCGCTTGAGCTGCGCCTTGCGCGCCTTCGAGATTCGCGCCGGGCGTTCGGCCCAATCAAAGGGTCGTTCAAGGTCATGTGTCAGTAGCGACATTTTCAGCAGTCCTTAGTCCGCGGCGCGGCGAGAGGGCCGCTCCAATCTGCCTCGTATGATGTTCATCGCGCCGTTGGATTGCGAGATGGACGCCGAGGCCACCGCATAGGAATGTCATAAAGATGCCGTTCGTCGCGCCGGCAGGCCTCTGAACAGATCGTGGTTCCGCTTCGGTCGCGCGGCGGGCGGGGCCCTGTTCGAACGCGCGATCCCGACGGCTGCAGCAAAAGCAAGCCGCAGCCGCGGTTCGTCGATCTGCTCGCAGAAGTGCTCCAGGATCGCCTCGGAATTCTGTTGCTGCCCATCGATCGCCGCGCAGAGCTGCGAGCTGGTTCGCCGGAAGAAATGAAGGGAATCACCGAGCGTGCGGCCGCTCAACCGATCCAGTTCCGCGGCGATCGCCGCGACGTTGAGTTTGTCGCCATCGTCAAGCGTCACGGCAAAGCGCAGCAGCGCCAATTGCCAGGCGCGAAGCAGCCTCTGCGGTTCCTTGGCTGATGACGGCGAACTCATGCGATACGGCCTTCGAAATATCAGGCCCCGACGCTGTCGATCAGCTCCTCGTCGGCGATCGCGGCGAATGCTTTTGTGACCTCCGCTTGGGCTGCGTGGTCCAGCGGAACGATTGGGAGCCTCGTGTCCGGCCGCATCAGGCCGAGCAGACTCAGGGCGCATTTGAGCGCCGCGGGGCTCTCTTTCGAGAGGCTGCAAATGAGAGGAATGAGACGCTTGTGCAGGTAGCGGGCGGATTGCAGCCGGCCCTGCCTCACCTGCGAAAAGATCGTCCGGCAGAGATCCGGGGCGATGTTGGCGACCTCCGAGATCGCGCCGTCGCCGCCGCTCGCGAGAAAGCCGAAGGCGGTGGCATCGTCGCCCGACAGCAGCCGGAACCCGGCGGGCAGATGCCGCGAAAGGCGCATCGGACGCGTGACGTCGCCACTGCCGTCGCGCAGGCCCGCGAATTGCCGGGATTCCGCAAGGCGCATGATGGTCTCGTCGGCGAGCGGGCGCAGCGTGCGGGAGGGAACGTCGTGCAGGATGATGGGCAATCCGATCGACTCTGCAATCGCGCGGAAGTGCGCCAGCATGCCCTCCTGCATCGGCTTGTTGTAGAAGGGCACCACGGACAGCACGGCATCCGCGCCCGCTGCCTCGGCGCGGCGCGCCAGCTCAATGGCGTGGCTGGTCGCGTTCGCGACGGCCCCGGCAATGACACGCACCCGGCCGCGGGCGACGTCGACCGCGGTCCGGATGACGAGCTCCTGCTCGGCCGGCGATAGCGTCGGCGCCTCGCCGGCCGTCTCACAGACCACGAGCGCGGGAGCGCCGGCGGCGACGTGGCGCTCGCACAGTGAGGCGAGCGCCTTGAGGTCGACCGCATCCGCTGCGTCGAACGGGGTCGGCAGATCCGGAATGAAGCCCGTGAACCAGGCGGAAGGAGGGATGAACATGGTCGTTGCCGGAAGCGCCGGCTAGGCGGCGCGCTGGGTGGCCGCGGTATTGGGCCGCCTGCTCATGTCGAGCTCGATTTCGCGCGGCAGCTCGATGATGGTTTCGGGATGCTGGCCGTTTTCGAACAGCGCATATTTGATCGCCTGCGCGCGGCTGACGAACAGACCGCCATAGAGGCCGTTCTGTTCCTGGGCGACCCACTGACCCCGGCGATTCCTGCCGATGAAGACGATGGTCGAGAGCGAACTGCACGAGGGAGGTTCGACGAGTTTCACGGATCTATTCCTTCTGATCGACGCGAGGCTTTTGGGAGCATGTCCCGGCCTTGCGCGCTCAATATCTTTCGTCGCGGATTTGATTTCGAGGGCGGGCGAAGGACGATCTCATAGGAACGTCATAAGCGAGGGCGCTCAGATCAACTGATCGAGAGTATGGACCAGCGCGAACAGCGCGCCGAAGGCAACGGCTTCGTCCCAATGATTGAGCGCGGCGCGGAATGGTGGTTCACGCCTGATGAGTCCGACGACGGCGCACAGGATGATCGACATCCAGAGCAGTGCGGACAGACTCTTGCCGAAGCCGATGCTGCCGAATGCCGCGAAAGTGGCGAGCAACGCGATGCGGACCGCAAAGCGCGCAAGGACCCGTAGCGTGCTTGGGGCGCGCGAGATGTCGGGAGATTGCGACAAGGTTGGTGCCTGTCAGACGTCGCTTAGCCGAAATTGTCGCAAACGACCGGTTCGTAGAGGGAATTGAACGCCGGGCGAACCGAGGGAACGCTGGGGCGCGATACCTCCGCGGCCAACGCCTGTGCCTCGACGAATGTTGACAGCAGCGCGAGCGCGAGGTCCGCGTGGCGGGCTTCGATCGCCGCGTCGAGCCAGTCCGGCAGCTCGCGTTCGCGCGACAAAGCGCAGTACCATTCGCCCTCATCATAGGCGATGCGGCGGACCTGCCACATCGGCAGCTCGAGCTCCATCAGTGCCAACGCGGCATCGGCCCAGGCTTCCGCATCGATCAGCTGCATGACGCGCGCGCTGCGTTCGGTCTGTCCGGCTGAGGGAAAACGCCGGCAGGCATGGTCGATGATGTCGAGCATCAGCGGCCGTGTCATCGCATGGGCATTGCGCAGCCGCTCGCTCAGTGAGAGCGCGTCATAATGTCGGGGAGCGGTGGTCATGTCAGGCCTCCTGGAATTGGTGTCGGTCAGTCGGCCGGCCTCTCCAAGATGGCGGGAAGGGCATTTGAAAACGAGATGAGGACGGGGCGGAAGATATAGGGATTTCATAAGTGTGGGATGGGGTGGGGTAAGGGGTGCGGACAGTCCCATTCGCGACTGTCGTTTGCACCGAAGACGGGGGCTTATGGAAACCGGCTTTTTGGAAAGACCTTGGCCACAGTTTGCCGCAACAATTAGGGTAGATCGCGTTGGCTGCGCTGCCCGCCGGAACGATCGCCTGGAATGCGTTGCGAGCGTCGCATGGCTGCCGGCGGGATGAGTGGGCCTTTATGAGATTCCTATAACTTCGCCATAGCCCACATCTCGAAAACCTATGTCCGTGGTGGCACTTCAACGCGGTGAAAATCCGGGTCTGGCGCCCTGGATTGCGAAGCTTTTCCGCTTCCGCAAGGCGCTTGCCGGATCCTTGAGAAACGGTTGCGCCGGACGTAAAGGTGCAACGAGGAGCAATCCCATGATGGACGTCCTGATGCTGGCGCTGGCTGCCGCCTTCTTCGCGCTCGCGATCGGCTACACCTACGCCTGCGAACGGCTGTGAGGGAGCGGACCATGATCTTCGATTACACGCTCGCCGGCGCCGTCTCGTTCGGCCTGCTGATCTACCTCACTTACGCGCTGCTGCGGCCCGAACGGTTCTGACCGTGCTGCTTCTTGTCGAATTGTTGCTGGCGGACGCGGTGCTCGTCACCTGCCTGCTTGCGGTGCTCCTGCCGCTGCTATGCCGGGCACCAAGCCTGAAGGGTTGATTCCATGACTGTGATCGGTTGGCTCCAGATCATTCTCTATTGCGCCATCATCGTCGCGCTGACCAAGCCGCTCGGCTGGTACATGACGCGCGTGTTCAACGGCGAGCGGACGTTCCTGTCGCCGGTGCTGCGCCCGATCGAAGCCGGACTCTACTGGATCTCGGGCGTCGACGAGCGGCGCGAGCAGCACTGGCTGACCTATACGGTTTCCATGCTGCTGTTCCATGTCGGCGGCTTCCTCATCATCTACGGCGTGATGCGGCTCCAGGCCATGCTGCCGTTCAATCCGGCCGGGCAGGGCGCGGTCGCCGAGGACCTGTCCTTCAACACGGCGATCTCCTTCATCACCAACACCAACTGGCAGAATTACGGCGGCGAGAGCACGGTGTCCTATCTCGTGCAGATGCTCGGCCTGACGCACCAGAACTTCCTGTCGGCGGCAACCGGCATCGCGCTGGCGGTGGCCCTGATCCGCGGCTTCTCGCGCGCCTCGGTGCGCACGGTCGGGAATTTCTGGGTCGACGTCACCCGCACCACGCTCTACGTGCTGCTGCCGATCTGTGTCGTCTACGCGCTGTTCCTGGTTTGGCAGGGCATGCCGCAAACCCTTGGGGACTATGTCGAGGCCACCACGCTCGAAGGCGCCAAGCAGACCATTGCGGTCGGTCCGGTTGCTTCCCAGGTCGCGATCAAGATGCTGGGCACAAACGGCGGTGGCTTCTTCAACGCCAATGCGGCCCATCCGTTCGAGAACCCGACGGCGCTATCGAACTTCGTGCAGATGCTCTCGATCTTCCTGATCGGTGCGTCGCTGACCAACGTGTTCGGCCGCATGGTCGGCAATCAGCGCCAGGGCTGGGCGATCCTCGCCGTGATGGGCGTGCTGTTCATCGCCGGCGTTTCCGTCACCTATTGGGCGGAAGCCAATGGCACCACGACTTTGCATGCGCTGGGTCTGACCGGCGGTAACATGGAGGGCAAGGAGGTCCGCTTCGGCATCGTGGCGTCCTCGCTGTTCGCCGTGATCACCACGGCCGCCTCCTGCGGTGCGGTCAACGCCATGCATGACAGCTTCACCGCGCTTGGCGGCATGATCCCGCTGATCAACATGCAGCTCGGCGAGATCATCATCGGCGGCGTCGGCGCCGGTCTCTACGGCATGCTGCTGTTCGTGGTGATCGCGATCTTCGTCGCAGGGCTCATGGTTGGCCGCACGCCGGAATATGTCGGCAAGAAGATCGAGGCGCGCGAGGTCAAGATGGCGATGCTCGCGATCCTGGTGCTGCCGTTGATGTATCTCGGCTGGACCGCGGTCGGCGTGGTCTATCCGGCGGCGGTCGCCTCGATGGCGAACGCCGGTCCGCATGGCTTCACCGAGGTGCTCTATGCCTTCACGTCGGCGACAGGTAACAACGGTTCCGCCTTTGCGGGCCTGACCGGCAACACGTTCTTCTACAACCTGACACTTGCCAGCGCGATGTTCGTTGGCCGGTTCTTCATGATCATCCCCGCGATGGCGATTGCCGGTTCCCTGGCGGGCAAGAAGACGCATCCGCCGTCAGCCGGCACCTTCCCGACCACGGGTGGCCTGTTCGTCGGCCTGGTCGTGGGCGTGATCCTGATCATCGGCGGCCTGACCTTCTTCCCGGCGCTCGCGCTCGGACCGATCGTCGAGCAACTCGCAATGAACGCCGGCAACGTCTTCTGATCGAATCTGTCTGGAGTGACCTCCATGGAAACCATGAAACTGCAAAAACGCGCTTCCGTCTCGGCGATGCTCGATCCGAAGATCATGATGCCCGCCATCCGCGCGTCCTTCACCAAGCTGGATCCGCGGGTGATGGTCAAGAATCCCGTGATGTTCGTAGTCGAGATCGTCGCCGCGCTCACCACGGTGATCTTTCTGCGCGACCTCGTCACGGGCGGCGCGAACCTCGCCTTCACCTTTCAGATCATCCTCTGGCTCTGGTTCACGGTGCTGTTCGCGAATTTCGCCGAGGCGGTGGCCGAAGGCCGAGGCAAGGCGCAGGCCGACTCGCTGCGCAAGACCCGCACCGAGAGCCAGGCCAAGCTTCTGACCGGCATCGATCGCACCTTCAAGCTCGTGCCGGGCACGAGCCTGAAGGTCGGCGACATCGTGCTGGTCGAGGCCGGTGACACCATTCCCTCCGATGGTGAGGTGATCGAGGGCGTCGCCTCCGTCAACGAGGCAGCCATCACCGGCGAGTCCGCGCCGGTCATTCGCGAGTCCGGCGGCGACCGTTCGGCGGTGACTGGCGGCACGCAGGTGCTGTCCGACTGGATTCGTGTCCGCATCACGGCCGCGCAGGGCTCGACCTTCATCGACCGCATGATCAAGCTGGTCGAAGGCGCGGAGCGGCAGAAGACTCCGAACGAGATCGCGCTCAACATCCTGCTCGCAGGATTGACCATCATCTTCGTGTTCGCCACCGTCACCATCCCGAGCTACGCGGCCTATGCCGGCGGCTCGATCTCGGTGATTGTGCTGGTCGCGCTGTTCGTGACGTTGATTCCGACCACGATCGGCGCGCTCTTGTCAGCCATTGGCATCGCCGGCATGGACCGGCTGGTGCGCTTCAACGTGCTGGCGATGTCGGGTCGCGCGGTCGAGGCGGCCGGCGACGTCGATACGCTGCTGCTCGACAAGACCGGCACCATCACCCTCGGCAACCGGCAGGCGACGGCGTTCCGTCCGGTGCGCGGCGTGACCGAGCAGGAGCTCGCCGACGCCGCCCAGCTCGCCTCGCTTGCCGACGAAACGCCGGAGGGCCGCTCCATCGTCGTGCTGGCGAAGGAGAAATACGGCATCCGCGGTCGCGACATGGCGGAGCTGGGCGCCACCTTCATCCCGTTTACGGCGCAGACCCGCATGAGCGGCGTCGATGCCGGCGGCTCGTCGGTGCGCAAGGGCGCGGTCGATGCCATGCTCAACTACGTCGGCGGCGGTGCGCCGCTGGCGGTTGCCTCAGGCAACGCGGCGCGCGCAATCCAGCCTGCTGCACTTTCCGACATCGGCCGTGAGATCCAGGCGATTGCCGACGAGGTGTCGAAGTCGGGCGGCACGCCGCTGGCGGTCGCCAAGGACGGCAAGCTGCTTGGCGTCATCCAGCTCAAGGACATCGTCAAGGGCGGCATCCGGGAGCGTTTTGCGGAGCTGCGCCGCATGGGCATCCGCACCATCATGATCACCGGCGACAACCCGATGACGGCCGCCGCGATCGCGGCGGAGGCCGGCGTCGACGACTTCCTGGCGCAGGCAACTCCCGAGGACAAGCTCAAGCTGATCCGCGACGAGCAGGCCAAGGGCAAGTTGGTTGCCATGTGCGGCGACGGCACCAACGACGCGCCGGCGCTTGCCCAGGCCGACGTCGGTGTCGCCATGAATACCGGCACCCAGGCCGCCCGGGAGGCCGGCAATATGGTCGATCTCGATTCCAACCCGACCAAGCTGATCGAGGTGGTCGAGATCGGCAAGCAGCTCCTGATGACGCGCGGAGCGCTGACGACGTTCTCGATCGCCAACGACGTCGCAAAGTATTTTGCGATCATTCCGGCGATATTCCTGGCGTTCTACCCGCAGCTCAACGCGCTCAACATCATGAACCTGACGAGCCCGCAGAGCGCCATCCTGTCGGCGATCATTTTCAACGCGCTGATCATCATCGCATTGATTCCGCTCGCACTGAAGGGTGTCGCGTACCGCGCGGTCGGCGCTGGCGCGCTCTTGAGGCGCAACCTGCTGATCTACGGCGTTGGCGGCATCGTCATTCCCTTCATCGGCATCAAGGCGATCGACCTCGTCGTGACCGCCTTGCACCTGGCTTGAGATCGTCATTGCGAGCGTAGCGAAGCAATCCAGAAATGTCTCCACGGCTGAGAGCCTGGATTGCTTCGTCGCTTCGCTCCTCGCAATGACGGAAGACATAGGAGACGTAACATGCTCAGAGAAATCCGCCCCGCGATCGTCCTCTTGCTGGCGCTCACCGCCATCACCGGCCTCGCCTATCCGCTCGCAATGACCGGCATCGCCGGCGCGCTCTTCCCGGCGCAGGCGCAGGGCAGCCTGATCGAGAAGGACGGCAAGGTGGTCGGCTCCGCCCTGATCGGGCAGGAGTTCAAGGACGACAAGTATTTCCACGGCCGTCCCTCGGCGACCCTTGCGCCCGACCCGAACGATTCGACCAAGACGGTCCCCGCCCCCTACAACGCCGCCAACTCGGGCGGCTCCAACCTCGGCCCGACCAGCAAGGCGCTGGCCGACCGGCTGAAGGAAGATGTGGACAAGCTGAAGGCGGAGAACCCGAACGCCGCCGTGCCCGTCGACCTGGTGACGACGTCCGCCAGCGGGCTCGACCCGGACATCTCGCCGGAGGCGGCGCAATTCCAGGTGCCGCGGGTGGCCAAGGCGCGGAATATGTCCGAGGATCAGGTCAAGCAGCTTGTGACGTCCCACACCGAGGGCCGTCTGCTCGGCCTGCTCGGTGAGCCCCGGGTTAACGTATTGGCGCTGAATCTCTCGCTGGATCGTGCTGCCGCGAAGTAGTGGACTAGGCTCGCGGCGCGCGGATGATTATATTGGTAAAATGGTCCGAGAGCGCCGCGATCCCGAACAACGTCCTTCGCCCGAGGCGCTGCTGGAAGCAGCGCGCCGGGAGGAGAGTGCGAGCGGCAAGCTGAAGATCTTCGTCGGCGCTGCCCCCGGCGTCGGCAAGACCTACGAGATGCTGCAAAGCGCCCACGCCAAGCGCAAGGCGGGCATCGACGTCGTGGTCGGTTTCGTCGAGACCCATGGCCGCGCCGAGACCGAGGCGCTGTTGCGCGGGCTCGAGGTGATCCCGCGCAAGAAGCTCGACTACCGCGGCCAGATGGTCGAGGAGATGGATCTCGACGCCGTGATCGCGCGGCGGCCGCAGATCGCCTTGGTCGACGAGCTCGCGCATACCAACGCCGCCGGCAGCCGCCACCCCAAGCGCTATCTCGACGTCGAGGAATTGCTGTCCCACGGCATCGACGTCTACACGGCCGTCAACATCCAGCACATCGAGAGCCTGAACGACGTCGTCGCCCAGATCACCCACGTGCGGGTGCGCGAGACGGTGCCGGATTCGGTGTTCGACCGCGCCGACGCGATCGAGCTGATCGACCTCACGCCCGACGACCTGATCCAGCGGCTGAGGGAGGGCAAGGTCTATGTGCCCAAACAGGCCGAGCGGGCGCTGGAGCACTATTTCTCGCCAGGCAACCTCACAGCGCTGCGCGAGCTCGCGCTGCGGCGCACGGCCGAGCGGGTCGATGAGCAATTGCTTACCCACATGCAGGCGAACGCCATCGCCGGTCCCTGGGCCGCGGGCGAGCGCATCCTCGTCTGTGTCAGCGAGGATCCGCGCGCGGCCGGCCTCGTGCGCTACACCAAGCGGCTGGCCGACCGGCTCCATGCGCCGTTCACCGCCATCTCGATCGAGACGCGGCGCTCGCTCCAGCTTTCCGACGAGGAGCGCGACCGGCTGGCCGATACGCTGCGGCTCGCGGAGGCGCTCGGCGGCGAGGCGCTGACCATTCCCGCCGTCGGCCGTCGCATTGCCGACGACGTCGTCAACTTCGCGCAGGGCAACAACGTCACCCAGATCGTGATCGGCAAGTCGACGCGCTCGCGCTGGTTCGAGATGACGCGCGGCTCCGTCGTGCATGATCTGGTGCGACGCGCCGGCAATATCAGCGTTCACGTCATTCCCGGCGACGAGCTCGCCGACCAATCGGCGCCGAAGACGGCGGTGCAGACCGCGGCACGCTCGGAGCCGTTCAATCCGTTGCCCTACGTGAAGTCGCTCGGGATCGTCTTGGTTGGCCTCGGCGCCGCCGAGCTGATCCAGCCATGGTTCGGCATCGAGAACGTCGATCTCGTTCTCCTGACCTCCGTGGTGGCAGTTGCGGTTCGCTACGGCCTGTGGCCCTCGCTGCTGGCAACGGTGGCGGCCTCGCTGTGCTATAACTTCTTTTTCATTCCGCCGATCTATACGTTCACGATCACCGATCCGACCAACGTCGCCGCCTTTTTCCTGTTCATGCTTGTGGCAATGCTGGTGTCCAACGTCGCGGCGCGCGTGCGCATCCAGGCCGACACAGCAATCGGCCGGATCCGTATGACCGAGCAGCTCTACGCCTTCAGCCGCAAGCTCGCCGGGACCGCCACGCTCGACGACGTGCTGTGGGCCAGCGCCTATCAGATCGCGCTGATGCTGAAGGTCCGCGTCGTGCTGCTGCTGCCCGAGGATGGCCTGCTGACGGTGAAATCCGGTTATCCGCCCGAGGACCAGCTCGACCAGGCCGACCTTGCTGCCGCCAACTGGGCCTGGAGCAACGACCGTCCCGCCGGCCGCGGCTCGGATACCTTACCGGGCGCAAAACGCCTGTTCCTGCCGATGCGCACGGGACGCGGCCCGATCGGCGTCATCGGCATCGACAATGACCGCACCGGCCCGCTGCTGACGCCGGATCAGCGACGCCTGCTCGACGCGCTGGTCGACCAGGGCGCACTCGCGATCGAGCGCGTGCTGCTGGTGGAGGACATGGATCGCGTCAAGCGCACCATCGAATCCGAGCGGCTGCGCTCGGCGCTCTTGACCTCGATCTCGCATGATCTGAAGACACCGCTCGCCTCGGTGCTGGGCGCGGCCTCGACCATGCGCGATCTCGCCGGGGCACTGTCGGATACCGAGAAGCGCGACCTGCTCGCGACCGTGATCGACGAGTCCGAACGACTCAATCGCTTCATCGCGAACTTGCTTGATATGACCAAGCTTGAATCCGGCGCCATCGTGCCGAACACGGCGCTGCACGATCTCGGCGAGATCGTCGGCAGCGCGCTGAGACGGGCAGCCAAAATTCTCACCGCCCACAAGGTCGAGCTGGTGCTGGCCGCCGATCTGCCGATGCTCGAGCTCGACGCGGTGCTGTTCGAGCAGGTGCTGTTCAACCTGCTCGACAACGCCGCGAAATATTCGCCGCTGGACACCACGATCTCGATCAGGAGCCAGCGGGACAAGGATCGGGTCGTGCTCCAGGTTGCCGACGAGGGCGACGGCATCCCGCCTGACGAACTCGAGAGCGTCTTCGACAAGTTCTACCGCGTGCAGAAGGGTGACCATGTCCGTCCCGGCACCGGGCTCGGGCTCGCCATCTCGCGCGGCTTCGTCGAGGCGATGCGCGGCACGATCTCGGCCGCCAACCGCAGCGACCGAAGCGGCGCCCTCCTGACCATTCGTCTGCCCGTTCCGGCACAGACCCGCGCATTGGATACCGCCGCATGAGTGCCGCCCCGATCAAGGTCCTGGTCATCGACGACGAGCCGCCGATCCGCAAATTGCTGCGGATGGGGCTCACGACGCAGGGCTACGAGATTCTGGAGGCTTCGAACGGGAAGACCGCGCTGGAGAAGCTCACGGAAGGGCCCGCCCTGATCATCCTCGATCTCGGCCTGCCCGACATCCAGGGGCATGATCTGCTGCGAACTATCCGCGCCCGCAATGAAGGCGTCCCGATCGTGGTGCTGTCGAGCCGCGGCGACGAGGCCGGCAAGGTGCAGGCGCTCGATCTCGGCGCCGACGACTACCTGACAAAGCCGTTCGGCATGGACGAACTGCTGGCACGCCTGCGCGCCGCGCTGCGCCACCAGCTCCAGGTCAAGGGCGAACGCCCGGTGTTCCGCACCGGTGACCTCTCCGTTGATCTCGTGCGCCGCATCGTCAAGGTGGGCGAGCGTGAGATAAAACTGTCGCCGAAGGAATATGACCTCCTGCGCGTGCTGGTGCAGCACGCCGGCAAGGTGCTCACCCATCGCTTCTTGCTCAAGGAGCTCTGGGACGAGCTGACGGATGCGCAATACCTGCGCGTCTATGTCCGTCAGCTCCGGCAGAAGATCGAAGCCGATCCGGAACGGCCGCAATTTGTGCTGACGGAGACCGGGATCGGGTATCGGCTGAAGGCGGGGGATTGAGCCAAGCCGTCATTCCGGGGCGCGCGTCAGCGTGGCGCCATGTTTCACAATCGTCACGATGGATTCCGGGCTCGATGCTTCGCATCGCCCCGGAATGACGACTTCAGTCAACCCGCCTTGCGATGCCGCGCCGTGGACCGCTGTGTCTTCTTCGTGCTGCGATGACGCCCGGTCGCGCGGCGTGCATGCGACTTGGCCGCCGTCTTCCTTCCCCCGCGCGCCTTCAGGCTCTGCTTCAGCGCGTCCATGAGACTGACGACATTGCTCGGCCGCTCCTCGGGCTCGGGCAGCTCGGTCTTCTTGCCGCTGGCTTTCCGCTTCACCAGCGCCTTCAGCGCGTCCTCATACTCGTCCTTGAATTTCGACGGATTGAAATGCGCGGCCTTGGTGTGGAGGATGTGCCCGGCGAGCTCGACCATGTCCTTGGTGATCTTCGGGCTCTTGATGTCGTCGAAGAACTGGTCCTCATCGCGCAGCTCGTAAGGGTAGCGCAATGTGGTGCCGAGCAGGCCCTTGCCGAGCGGCTCGATCGCCATGACTTGCTCGCGGTTGGTGAGCACGATCTTGGCGAGCGCAACGCGCTCCTGATCCTTCATGGCGTCGCGGATCACCGCGAAGGCGTCGGTCGCGGCTCTGCCGTCGGGCGCGATGTAATAGGGGTGGTTGAGGTAGCGCTGGTCGATCTCCTCGCTCGGCACGAAACTCTCGATGTCGATGGTATGGTTGCTCTCGATCTGGACCGCCTCGAGCTCTTCCCTTTCGATCTCGACATACTTGCCCTTGCGCAGCTCGTAGCCACGGGCCTTCTCGCCGTCCTCGACGACGTCGCCGGTCTCGGAATCGACCATCTGCTGCTTCAGCCGGTTGCCGGTCTCGCGGTTGATCATGTGAAACCGCGTCTTCTCGGCCGCGGTGGTCGCTGGGTAGAGCACGACCGGGCAACCGACCAGCGACAGCTTCAACGTTCCCTTCCAATAGGCGCGCGGAGCCATTCCATTCTCCAGTGTTTTCAAGACGTTTTAGGAACCCCAACCGGCCTGTTGGGTTTTGGTTCCGGGTAGGACTTTTGCCGTGATAGGCTTCAACGTGAGACGAACATGCGGGACCGGCCGTGCTGAGAAAGCTCTCCACCTATCGACAGAAACGAGATTTCGAGAAGACGCCGGAGCCCTCCGGCGAGTTTGCGGTCGCGCCCTCGAAGCAGCGGCGCTTCGTGATCCAGAAGCATGATGCGAGCCGGCTGCATTATGATTTTCGGCTCGAGTTCGACGGCGTCTTCAAGTCCTGGGCGGTGACGAAGGGGCCCTCACTCGATCCGCACGACAAGCGGCTGGCGGTCGAGGTCGAGGATCACCCGCTCGACTATGGCGATTTCGAAGGCACGATTCCCGAAGGCCAGTATGGTGGCGGCACGGTCATGCTGTGGGACCGCGGCTACTGGGAATCAGATGATCCCGAGCGCGGCTTTGCGAAGGGCGACCTCAAGTTCACGCTCCACGGTGACAAGCTGAACGGCAGTTGGGTGCTCGTCCGCATGCGAAACGACCGCACCGGCGGAAAACGCACCAACTGGCTCCTGATCAAGCACCGCGACGACTATGCGCGTGAGGGAGCGGACAACGACATCCTCGATGAGGACAAGTCGGTCGCCTCCGGCCGTGCCATGGAGCAGATCACGCAAGGCAGGGGCCGCGCGCCAAAACCCTTCATGCTGGCGAAGGGTACCAAAGGCAGGGCAGACGCGGTTTGGCAGTCCAACCGCACCGAGGAAACGAAAGGGCGCACGGTCAAGCCGGCGCCGCGCACGGCGTTGAAGGGCGGCAAGACGACAAAGAAGAAGGCGACGACGGCAACGACCGCCAAGGAAGTCTCGGAGTTGCCGGACTTCGTCGCGCCGCAGCTCTGCACGCCGGTCGAGCGTCCGCCGGCCGGCGACGGCTGGTGTCACGAGATCAAGTTCGACGGTTATCGCGTGCAGCTTCGGGTCCAGGACGGCGAGGCGACGCTGAAGACCCGCAAGGGCCTGGACTGGAGCGACAAGTTCCGCTCGATCGTCAAGGAGGCCGGCGCGCTGCCGGACGTGATGATCGACGGCGAGGTCGTCGCCCTCGACCACAATGGCGCGCCGAATTTCTCCTCGCTTCAGGCCGCGCTCTCGGACGGCAAGACCGAAGATCTCATCTTTTTCGCCTTTGATCTCCTGTTCGCAGAAGGTCTCGATCTCCGCCGGTTGCCGCTTGGCGAGCGCAAGGCGCGGCTCAAGGAGCTTCTGGAGGCGCGCAGGAAGAAGTCGAGCCAGATCCGCTTCGTCGAGCATTTCGAGAGCGGAGGCGATGCGGTGCTGCAGTCGGCCTGCAAGCTCGAGCTCGAAGGCGTGGTGTCGAAGAAGCTCGACGCGCCCTATCGATCCGGTCGCACCGAGAGCTGGACCAAGGCGAAATGCCGCGCCGGACATGAGGTCGTGATCGGTGGCTGGAAGACGACTAACGGCAAATTCCGCTCGCTGATGGCGGGCGTGCATCGGGGCGATCACCTTACCTTTGTCGGCATGGTCGGCACCGGATTCGGCGCCGACAAGGTCAAGCGCATCATGCCGCTTTTGAAGCAGGCGGCATCAAACGAAAGTCCCTTCGGCGGCAAGAACGCGCCAAAGAAGGGCCGTGACGTGCACTGGCTGAAGCCGGAGCTCGTCGCCGAGATCGAATTCGCCGGCTTCACCGCCGACGGCAATATCCGCCAGGCCGCCTTCAAGGGCCTGAGGCAGGACAAACCGGCCGAGGAGGTCGAGGCGGAAACGCCGGTCGATACCGAGCTCGCCCAACCTTCCGCCAGGAAGACAGGCGCGGCGAAACGGGTCGCGCGGCCGAAAGACGCCGGCACCGCCGAGGTCATGAGTGTCGTGATCTCGAAGCCGGACAAGGAGCTGTGGCCGGACGGCGGAGACGGCGAGGGCGTGACCAAGCTCGATCTCGCGCGCTATTTCGAGGCGGTCGGTGTCTGGATGATCGAACATCTGAAGGGGCGGCCCTGCTCGATCCTGCGCGCGCCCGATGGCATTGGCGGTGAGAAGTTCTTCCAGCGCCATGCCATGCAGGGCACCTCGAACCTGCTCGAGCTGGTAAAGGTCGCCGGTGACCGCAAGCCGTATTTGCAAATCGATCGCGTCGAGGGGCTCGCCGCAGTGGCGCAGATCGGCGGCGTCGAGCTGCATCCCTGGAATTGCGCGCCGGATGCCTACGACACGCCCGGCCGGCTGGTCTTCGATCTCGATCCCGCGCCGGACGTCGATTTTGCAGACGTCGTCGAGGCGGCGAAGGAGATGCGGCAGCGGCTCGCCGATGTCGGCATGGAGAGCTTTTGCAAGACCACCGGCGGCAAGGGCCTGCATGTGGTCGTGCCGCTGCTCTATGGGGCGCGGGACAAGGTGAGCTGGAAGGAGGCCAAGGCCTTCGCGCAAGGGGTCTGCCAGTGGATGGCCAATGACGATCCCGCGCGCTACCTGCTCAACATGTCGAAGAAGCTGCGCAACGGAAAGATCTTCCTCGACTACCTACGCAATGACCGCATGTCGACGGCGGTGGCTCCGCTATCGCCGCGTGCGCGCGCCGGTGCCACGGTCTCGATGCCGCTGACTTGGGCGCAGGTGAAGAGCGATCTCGATCCGAAGCGATATACAGTGCGAACTGTGCCGGGCCTGCTGGCGCGATCGAAAGCGTGGGAGGGATACGATGATGCGGCCGTATCGATCAAAGCGGCGATGAAAAAGCTTGCGGGGAAGATGAAGTAGGCTTCCATCAATGTTATTCCAGTTCCGCACATGTGCGCGGCCCGGAATGAAACCCCGTAGGGTAGGCAAAGCGAAGCGTGCCTACCATCTTCGATTTGTGAAACAAAGAGGTGGGCACGGCGCGTTGCGCCTTTGCCCACCCTACAACGCTACGAGCTCGAGCGCGCGGCTAGATCCGTCCCAGCAGAACCAATATCAGCAGGATAACGACGATGAGCCCGAGGCCGCCGCCGCCGTAATAGCCAGTGCCATAGAACGGGCCGCCGCCAATGCCGCTGAAGCCGCCAAGCAGTGCGATGATCAAAATGATCAGAATGATTGTACCGATCGTCATGCCAAATCTCCTCCAGCCCTTTGTCCAAGGGGTTGCTTGAACTTGTCCTGCTGCTGGGGGCAACTTGCCGCAAGTTTGTTCGTTCCGGTTGTGAAACGCGATCGCAGGCTTGATGCGCATGGAACCTTTGCGCTTGCGGCGCGGCGTAACTAGGTGAGGAGTCAGTCAGCACGGGGCAAAGTCATGTCTCAACCGCTTGTCGTTTCAATTCCGCACCGCCTCGGCCGCGAGGAGGCGCTGCGCCGGCTCAAATCCGGGCTTGGCCGTGCGGCCGCCAGCATTCCCGTGATACAGGTCGAGGAGGAGCGCTGGAGCGGCGACAGCATGAACTTCCGCATCCGCGCGCTTGGGCAGATCGCGAGCGGCCAGGTCGATGTTGCCGACGACCACGTGCGGCTCGAGGTGGTGCTGCCGTGGCTGTTGCAGCGCTTTGCCGAGATGGCGCAGGCCACTATCCGCAAGCGCGGCCAGTTGCTGCTGACCAAGGACGAGAAGAAATAGGCCTCAGGCGTGGGCGCGCTGCCGTGCGGGCTTCGCGATGCCGGCGGCGCGAGCCCCGATGACGGCCGCGGGAAAATCGCGGAAGGCCTGGGCTAGCGGCAACTGGTTGCCGGTGAGGTGCGGTGCGGTGTAGCCCGTCATGTCGACGGTGGCGTCGAGCTCTTCAAACACAGGCCATGCGCGTCCCGCCTGCGTGAAGGGCGAGAACAGCCGCCCAACGACGATGATAGCCGCGGCACGTCCGCGCCGGCGGGCGAACGCGACGAGATGGCCGGCGTGCGCGCCGTGGACCTCGAGCGGCTGGTAGTCGCCGCGGGTGAAGACGTCGGCGAGTTCAGTGCGCAGCCTGAGCAGGTGCCGCGTCCAGGCGAGCTTGAGTTGACCGTCCGGCCAGGTCTTGATCAGGTGGCTCCAGTCCGGAGCTTCCAGTGACGCCAGAACTGCATGCCGGCCGGCAAAGTCCACCGGACGACGGTTGTCAGGGTCGACCAGCGACAGGTCCCAGAATTCGGTGCCTTGATAGAAGTCCGGGACGCCCGGCAGCGTCGCCTTCAGCGTGAGCTGGCCCAGCGAATTCAGCGCGCCGAGCAGTGCCACGCGCCGTGCCAGGGTTTGCAGCGCCTCGAGAAATTCCCCGGATTGCGCGGGATCGAGGATCTTTGCGACGAAGCTCTTTACACCTTGCTCATAGGCCTGGTGCGGGTTGAGCCAGCTCGTCTCCTCCTTGCCTTCACGCGCGGCCTTGACCGCATAGGCCTGGATGCGTTCGACGAAGTCGGGGCCTGGCCCCTGAAGCGGCCAGGCGCCGAGCAGGGTCTGGTAGAGCATGTATTCGAATGTCGCCGACGGCGCGCGCATGCTGCCGCGGAGCGCAAGATGCGGCGCGTTCATGACCTTCCAGCGCGCTACCGCGCTGGTCCATTCGCCGGGGATCTCGCTGAGCGCGGCGATCCGTGCGCGGGCGTCCTCGCCGCGTTTGGTGTCATGCGTTGCTGTGGCCGTCATGCCGTGCGGCCATTCCCTGGCGCGCGCCTGCATGGTCTGGTGGAATGCGGGAAGCGCAAGCCCGGTGCTCGCGGGATCGCCGCCGACCTCATTGAGGGCGAGCAACCGGTGGAATTGGTAGAAGGCGGTGTCTTCGAGCGACTTCGCCATCATCGGTCCGGTGAATTGTTGCACCTTCAAGGCGAAGCGGCGCACGCGCGGGGTGCTGTGCTGCGGCCGGTCCGGCCTGAGCAGGTCCATGGTGAGGGCGTCGCGCAGGAACTCGAAAATGCCGTCGTCCGCGGCGAACCACTCCGCGCGGGCACGTTCGATCGTGTCGTCGATCAGCTTGCGATCGTGCTCGGTCGGTGCGCCCGTGGTGAGATAGGTGCGGTAGACCGGGAAATGCAGCACATAGAGCTCGAGCGCCTGTCGCAGGCTGTCGGCGGAGAAGTCGCGGGTCGAATAGTGCCCATTGGCGATGCGCGAGAGCAGCCGCGTCAGCACGGTGAATTCGCTGGTCAGCAGCGTCTCCAGCACGCGCCGCTTGGCCTCCTTGACATAAGGCGCAAGGCGCGGGGCGCGGTTGGAGATCTGCCGCCAGGTCTCGTCCAGCGCCTCCAGCCCCTTGGGGTCGACCAGCACCTGGGTGATCGCGTTCATCCACTCATAGCCGGTGGTGCCTTGGATCCCGGCGAAGCGCGGCAGCCGTTCGTGCTCGCACAGGATTTTTTCGATCACGGTGTAGAACGGCTTTGTGGTGCCTTGTGCGTCGCGCACCAGCCGGCGCAGCCGCTGGCAATATTGCGCGGGATCGCGCAGGCCGTCGATGTGATCGAGGCGCAGGCCCTGCAATTTGCCGTCGGCAACCAGCTGCTTCACCAGCCGATGCGTGGCTGCGAACGTGCCGGGATCCTCGACGCGCAGGCCGGCGAGCCCGTTGACGTCGAAGAACCGGCGATAGTTGATGTCGCTGGAGGCGAGCCGCCAGTGGCCGAGCTTGTAGTTCTGGCGCTCGAGCAGATGGTGCAACGCCAGCGTCTGCGCCGGGCGATCCTTGCCGGCGCGATAGGCGGCAAGGCCGTGCGCGATGATATCTGCGCCATCAGCGATCTCTTTGAGCTCCAGCTTGAAGGCGGGCGCTTCCTTGCGATTGGGCCGGCGCAGCCCGGTGTAGCGGGCGGCGAGCGCGAGCAGGCGCTTGCCGGCCTCTGTTCCGGCAGCGTCCGCCTCCTTCACGACCATCCGAAGCACCTCGCCGTAGCGCTCCGGCGCGATCGGCAGGCGATGTTCGTAATACCAGGCCGAAAAGCTGCCTTGGTCGGGATCGTAACGCAATGCGATCTCGCCGTGCTCGAGTGCCTCGCCATAGGACATGCCGAGGATCGGCAGCAGCACACCGCCGCGGGCGCGGTAGGGCAGCTGGTCCCAGTCGATGTCGAAGGAGACCGCCTGCGGCGAAGCCTGTCCCCATTCCAGCACGTCCAGCCAAAACGGATTGTCGGCAAAATGCACGCTGACGTGGTTGGGCACGAAATCGATGATGAGGCCGAGGTCGTGTTTTTGCAGCGCCTCGCTCAGCCGTGCGAAGCCGGCTTCGCCCCCGAGCTCGGGATTGAACTGGCTGTGATCGACGATGTCGTAGCCGTGGGTCGAGCCCTTGCGCGCCTTCATGATCGGCGAGGCGTAGAGATGCGTGATGCCAAGCGCCTTGAGAAAAGGCACCACCTCGGCAGCCCTGTCGAAATCGAAATCCGCGGTGAGCTGGAGCCGATAGGTGGCAAGGGGGATCGCGGGAGGCATGCTAACCTCCGAGACGCCAATGCACCGACCAGGGCGGAAGTCGGCCGCCGGCTGCGCCGCCCCAGATCGGCGTGCCTGCGTTGTCGCTGGAATGCGTGATGTCGTGGTCGGACAGATTGGCGGTCAGGCGCAGCATCGCGCCGTCCCCCATGCGCCAATGCGCGGTCAACAGACCGCCGTCCGTTGCCTCGGCATTGCCGAAGACCGCACCCTTCAGCCGCGGCGCGATCTCCTTGCGCCGAAGCGCGAGCAGCTCTCGCACCAGAGATAGGCGCGTCTCCTGCTCGGGCGCGCGATGCGTCCAGTCGAGCACGGCCGATTGCGGCGTTGCCGGATCGAGCGGGTCGGGGACCTCGTCGCCATATTTCGCGTAGGCCCAGGCGTATTCCTCCCGACGTCCCTTGCGCACGGCGTCTGCAAGGCCACCCTGGAAATCGCAGAAGAACGGGAAGGGGGCTGTCGAGCCCCATTCCTCGCCCATGAACAGCATCGGTATCATGGGAGCGAGAAGCGTGACCGCGAGCGCCGCCTCGATCTTTCGCGGCGATGTCAGGCTCTCGAGCCGGTCGCCGAGCGGCCGGTTGCCGATCTGGTCGTGGTTCTGGAGGAAATTGACGAAGGTCGCCGGCGGCAGCGCGCCGCTCGGCTCGCCGCGCGGCTTGTTGCCCCAGAATTCGGAGATCTCGCCCTGGTAGACGAAGCCCGAGTCCAGCGCGCGCGCAAGATCGAGGCGCGGCGTCTGATAGTCGCCGTAGTAGCCGGCGAGCTCGCCGGTCAGCATCACATGCCAGACGTGATGATAGTCGTCGTTCCACTGCGCGCGATATTTGCCGTTGGGCGGCTCCTGCGCGGCATCGAGCAGGCTGGCGCGATTGTCGCCATTCTCCAGCACGAGATGGATGTGGCGTCCCGTCGCCTTGGCGAGCTCGCCGGCGGCGACGCTGAGATCCTGCAGCATCGAGGTCTCGCCGGCAGGCGCGAGGATGTGGTTGGCGGCATCCAGCCTCAAGCCGTCAAAGCGGTAGTCGCTGAGCCAGGACAGCGCATTCTCGACCGCGAAGGCCCGCACCTGCGGCATGCGATAGTCGATCGCGCTGCCCCAGGGCGTATGCGCGTCGGTGAAGAAGGTCGGCGCGTAGCGCCCGAGGTAATTTCCTTCGGGGCCAAAATGATTGTAGACGACGTCGAGAAACACCATGAGGCCGCGCAGATGCGCCTCGTCGATCAGCGTCTTCAGATCGTCGGGACGGCCATAGGCGCCGTCGGGCGCGTACCACAGCACACCGTCATAGCCCCAGCCGCGACTGCCGGCAAAATCGGCGAGCGGCATCAGCTCCAGCGCGGTGATTCCGGTTGCAACGAGGTGATCGAGCTTGTCGATCATGGCGCGATATGTGCCGTCCGGCGTGAAGGTGCCGACATGGGTCTCGATCAGAACCGTCTCTTCCCAGGGACGGCCGCGCCAGTCCTTTGCACGCCAGTCGAACGCCGCGTGGTCGATCACCTCGCTCGGACCGAACACGTCGTCAGGCTGGAAGGCCGAAGCCGGATCGGGCACGTCGACCTCGTCGTCGATCCTGAATTTGTAACGGCTGCCCGCCGTCAGGCCGAGAATCTCGGCCACATACCAGCCGTCGTCGCGGCGGCGCATGGCATGACGACGATCGAGCAGCAGATCGACGCGTTTGGCGGCGGGCGCCCACAGCCGGAACGACACGCCGTCTTTCGTTGGTCTGGCGCCGAAGGAGGGTCTCATAGCGCGCCCGCGAAGGCGAGCACCGAGCGCGGCGGCGCTTTGCTGTCGCTTCCGGGCGCAAATTCGATCGTGTTCAGTTTGGCCTCAGTCGTGTTCAGGATCTGCTGCCAGCTCGTGTGTTCGGTCATGTTGGGCAATCTGAATGCGATCTCTTCGGGGGCGGCGTTCAGGACAATAAAGATCGCAGGTCCGCCCGGTTCCATCGGCCCCATCACATAAGAGAGAAAGCGCCCATCGGGGAAATCCCAGTCGCTCTCCTTCATCTCCTCGCCGAGAGGCGTCAGCCACAGGACGCCGTACGATGCGCCCTCCGTGGGACGGCCGTCGAGCCAGCGGTGGCTGCGCAGTTGCGAGAAGCGGCGGCGGATGTCCGCGAGATGGGCGACGAAATCGACCATGTCCTCGCCCTCGTGGCCGAGATTGTTCCAGCCGACCCAGCCGACCTCATTGTCCTGGCAATAGGCGTTATTGTTGCCTGACTGCGAGTTGCCGACCTCGTCGCCGGCGAGGAGCAGCGGCACGCCCTGCGCCAGCATCAGGCAAGCCAGCACGTTCTTCCGGAGCTGCCTGCGCAGCCCGAGGATTTTTGGATCGTCGGTCGGACCCTCGACACCGCAATTGTTGCTGTGGTTGTCGTTGGAGCCGTCGCGATTGTCCTCGCCATTGGCCTCGTTGTGCTTCTGGTTGTAGCTGAAGAGGTCGGCGAGTGTGAAGCCGTCATGGACGGTGATGTGATTGATGCTGGCGCGCAGCCGCCGTCCGTCATGGTTGAACAGGTCGGAGGACGCGGTCATACGGCTGGAGATGTCGCCGATCAGGCTGCCTTCGCCGCTCCAGTAACGGCGCATGGCGCTGCGATAGCGGTCGTTCCATTCCGACCATTGCGAAGGGAATGCGCCGACCTGGTAGCCGCCGAGCCCCAGATCCCAGGGCTCGGCGACGAGCTTGACGTTGGCGAGCACCGGGTCCTGGCGGACGGCAGTCAGGAACGAGCTGGCGCGGTCATAGCCGTTCGGGCCACGCGCCAGCGTGGTGGCGAGGTCGAAGCGGAAGCCGTCGACATGGCAGACCTCGACCCAGTAGCGCAGTGAATCCATCACCATCTGCAGCACGCGCGGATGGGTGAGATTCACCGACGAGCCGCAGCCGGTGAAGTCATCATAGTAGCGAGGGTTCTCGCGGTTCAGCCAGTAATAGGAAGCGTTGTCGATGCCGCGGTAGCACAGCGTCGGCCCCAGATGATTGCCTTCCGCGGTGTGGTTGTAGACGACGTCGAGCATCACCTCGATGCCGGCATCGTGCAGGCGCGCGACCGTGGTGCGGAAGGAGTCGAGTGCATTGTCCTGGGCGTAGCGCGGCTCGGGCGCGAAGAACGACAGCGTGTTGTAGCCCCAGTAATTGGCGAGCTTCTTCTCTACCAATATGCGGTCGTCGACGAAGCTGTGGATCGGCAGCAGCTCGACGGTGGTGACGCCGAGCTTCTTCAGATGCTCGATCATCGCCGGCGACGACAGGCCGCCATAGGTGCCGCGCAGGTTCGGCGGCACATCGTCGCGCTTCTGCGTCAGGCCCTTGACGTGGGCCTCGTAGATGACGGTGTCTTCCCAGGCGATGTGCGGCCGGATCTCGCGCCGGCCCCAGTTGAAGGTCTCGTCGACCACGACCGCCTTGGGCATGCCGCGTGCGTTGTCGCGCCGGTCGAACGACAGGTCCTCGCGTGGGCTGCCGGTGCGGTAGGCGAAATGCGCATCGCTCCAGACCAGCCGTCCGGCGAGCCGTTTGGCATAGGGGTCGAGCAGCAGCTTGTTGGCGTTGAAGCGGTGGCCGTGCTCGGGCTCGTAGGGGCCGTGCACGCGATAGCCGTAGAGCTGACCCGGTGAGACGTCGTTGAGATAGCCGTGCCAGACGTCCTCGGTGCGCTCCGGCAGTTCGATGCGTTCGAGCTCGCGGCGGCCCTGGCTGTCGAACAGGCAAAGCTCGACTTTCTGCGCGTGGGCCGAGAACAGCGCGAAATTGGTGCCGCGTCCGTCCCAACTTGCGCCGAGGCGTGCGGACGATCCGGCGGTCAGGCGCATGGGTCAGCTTTCCGGAACGAGGAAGATCGCGGCGAGCGGCGGAATGGTGAGGCGGAGCTCTGGCGTCTTGCCGTCAACGGCGAGAACCTCTCCGACGTTCCCGACATTGCTGCCGCCATAATGGGCGGAGTCCGAATTGAACACCTCTTTCCACTTGCCGGCAAAGGGCACGCGAACGCGGTAGTTGCGATAGACGTTGGGTGAGAAGTTGACGATCACGAGACAGCGTGCGTGTTCGTCGAATCCCTTGCGCATCCAGGCGAAGGTGTTGCGGTTGGCATCGTCGGTGATCAGCCATTCGAAGCCGGCATGGTCGCAATCCATCTGGTGCAGCGCCGGCACCGCGCGATACAGCCGGTTGAGATCGCGGATCAGCGCCTGGATGCCGGAATGGTTCTTGTATTCGAGCAGGTGCCAGTCGAGCGACTGGTCGTGATTCCATTCGCGGCCCTGCGCGATCTCCGCACCCATGAACAGCAGCTTCTTGCCGGGATGGCCGAACATGAAGCTGTAGTAGGCGCGCAAGTTCGCGAAGCGCTGCCACTCGTCGCCGGGCATTCGCCCCAGGATCGAGCGCTTGCCGTGCACGACCTCGTCGTGCGACAGCGGCAGGATGAAGTTTTCCGAGAAGGCGTAGTGCAGGCCGAACAGGATCTCGCCGTGATGATGCTTGCGGTAGATCGGGTCCTTGCTGATGTAATTCAGCGTGTCGTGCATCCAGCCCATGTTCCACTTGTAGCCGAAGCCGAGCCCGCCGAATTCGACCGGGCGCGAGACCTGCGGCCATGCGGTGGATTCCTCGGCCGCCGTGGTTGCCTGCGGGAAACGCGCAAACACCTCGGTGTTGAAGCGGCGCAGGAACGCGATCGCCTCGATGTTTTCCCGTCCGCCATACTGGTTCGGGATCCAGGCGCCCGCGGGGCGGCTGTAGTCGAGGTAGAGCATGGAGGCCACCGCGTCGACGCGCAGGCCGTCGATCGCGTAGCGCTCCAGCCAGAACAGCGCGTTCGACACCAGGAAGTTCATCACTTCGGTGCGGCCGTAATTGTAGATCAGCGTGCCCCAGTCGAGGTGGCGGCCCTGGAGCGGATTGGCATGCTCGTAGAGCGAGGTGCCGTCGAAATGGCCGAGCCCGTGCGGATCGTCCGGGAAGTGGCCGGGCACCCAGTCGAGCAGCACGGCAATGCCTTCGCGATGGCAGGCATCGACGAGGGCGGCAAAGTCCTCCGGCGGGCCGAAGCGGCTGGTCGGTGCATAGAGGCCGGTCGGCTGATAGCCCCAGGAGCCGTCGAAGGGATGCTCGCTGACAGGCAGGAATTCGACATGCGTGAAGCCCATGTCGCGGACATAGGCCGGCAACTGCTCGGCCAGTTCGCGATAGGTCAGCCATTCATTGTCGTTCTTGCGCCGCCACGAGCCGAGATGGACCTCGTAGATCGACATTGGCGCCGACAGCGCGTTGATGCCGTCGGGCGCCGGGCGCGGCCGCGGCAGATGTTCCTCGTCGAATACGATCGACGCCGTCTTCGGCCGCGCCTCGGTCGCGAACGCCAGCGGGTCTGACTTCAACGGCACCTGGTGACCGTGCGGACCGACGATGTCGAACTTGTAGTGATCGCCCGCCTTGGCATGCGGGATGAACAATTCCCAATAGCCGATGCCGCGCACCCGCATGGGATGGCGCCGGGCGTCCCAGAAATTGAAATCGCCGACCACGCTGACGCGCCGTGCATTCGGGGCCAGCACCACGAAGCCGATGCCGTCGACGCCGTCGAGCGTCATCGGATGCGCGCCGAGCTTGTCGTAGAGGCGCTGATGGGTGCCTTCGCCGAGCAGATAGAGGTCGAAGTCGGTCAGGATCGGCGGGAAGCGGTAGGCGTCCTCGAACTCGACGACGCTGTCGCCGAATTTCGCACGCAATTGATAGCGCTTCGAGCCGTTCGGGAGTGCGCCGACGAACAGGCCGGCGTCGTGGACGCGGTCGAGCCTTGCCACCTCGCCGTGCTCGCCGATCGCCTCGACATTGGAGGCCTCGGGCAGGAAGGCGCGCACGACGCTTCTGTTGCCCTCGGGATGCAGCCCGAGATAGTGGAAGGGGTCGGAGTGGCGGCCCTCGATGATCGCATAGGCTTCGGCGGGCAGTTTAGGCATGTGCTTCGCTCTCGGCATCGGACAGAATGCGGAGCAGCCCGGTCAGCGGAGCGTTGAGCCCCTCCGGCCGGTGGGACAGCTCGTACTCCACCTCATCGAATGCGTGATCAAGCATGAAAAACCTTAACAGGCCGTCCGTCGATTGCGGATCATTTGGCCAGAGCTGCCGGTTCGTCATGGCTTCGCGATAGGCGGTCAGGAACGTCGCCGTGGCGCGTTCGCGCCATTCGCCGAGCGCGGCTGCGAGCCGGTCCTGCTCATCGGGGGCGCCGGCGAGGGCGCGATGGAAGGCAGCGGACGCAGCAAGCTCGATCGAGCCGATCAGGCCGGCGACGTCGCGGGCGGCCGGCGCCTTGCACCGCCGGTCGGCGAGCGGCAGGTGCGGATTGCCGTCGAAGTCGATGATGAAGATATCGTCCTTCACGATCAGAGTTTGCCCGAGGCGGAAGTCGCCATGATGACGGATGTTCAACCCGCTGAGGCCCGATGGCAATAGTGTCGTCAGCCGGTCGGCGAGGCCCGCACGCATCTCCGAGAGCTGGTCGACCAGTGCGCGATCGGCGTCGCGGAAGGCCTCGCGGCTTTCGGTGAGGCGCTCGCAGATCCGGTCGGCGCGGGCCTTGAGATCGGTGATCCAGCGGTTGACGTGCGCCGGTTCGATCGGCTCGGCGGCGAGGTCGCCAGGCTTTGCTGCGGCCAACGCCATGTGCAACTCGGCGAGGCGCCGGCCGGTCTGCACCAGGTGGTGCAGATAGGACGCGGGCTCCTGGCTGTCGTGAGACATCTGGTGGCTCGCCATCCACAGCCGCTGCTCGTCGATATAACGGTCGAGATGGGACGCGGTCACGGCCCAGCCGTCGCCCTGGTTCTCGACATAGGCGTGCAGGACGCCGAGCGCGCTGCGCTGGTCGCCTTCGACCAGCTCGACGCTGCCGAGCAGCGCCGGCGTGTTGGCAAAGCGGGCGACCTCCGTGAGGTAATGGCCGATCTCGATCTCGGGATTGGTACCGCTTTCGAGTTGCCGGTACATCTTGACGACATACTTGTTGTCGACGAGGGCGGTGCTGTTCGATTGCTCGATCGCGCGGATGCGTTCGGGCTCCTTGACGGCGTAGTCGGCGAAAAGGCTGGTCGACTTGAACTCCAGCCGCAGATTGTTCTCCTCCACCACGAGGCTCTGCGACAGGTTGCGCAGGAACAGGCCGATGAAGATCTGGTCGGTCGCGACGTCCAGCAGAGTGCCCTCGCGCGCGCCCTGGCGCACGGCGGCGAGCGCTTTCGGGTTGAACCGCTCGCGGTCGAAGCGCACCCACTCGATCTGCATCGGCAGCACGTAGCGCGCGGGTGTGTCGTGCTGCGTCGCCTCGAAGAAGGCGATCCAGGGCCGGTTGTCGCCGATGTCGCAGAACGGGACTGCTGAGGTGAGCTGAGGCCGGATCTGCTTGGGGTCATGCTCGGGATACCACCGCGTCCGCGACAGGAAGCCTGGCAGCACGTCGCTCTCGAACACGCTGCGTTCGCGAGCGAGCGACACCCAGGTCGAGTTGACCGGCACCACGAGCGTTTCGAATTCCGGCACCGCGCGCGGTACGACCGGCTCGGACTTGTCGCGCTCCAGGAGCTGGAACCAGTAGAAGCCGTACGGCCCGAGCGTGATCATGTAGGGCAGTTCGCCGATCGCCGGGAAGCGGGTGCGACCGAGCATTTCCTGCGGGATGCGGTCCTTCCACGGCGTCAGGTCGAGCTCGGTCGCCTGTGCGGCACGCGAGAGGTTCGCGACGCAGAGGATCACCTCGTCACGGTACTGCCTGACATAGGCGAGCACCGCGCGGTTGGCCGGGCGGATGAAGGTCATGGTGCCGCGGCCGAAGGCGAGCGTCGACTTGCGCACCGAGATCAGCCGCTTGGTGCCGCTCAGCAGCGACGACAGGCTGCGCGACTGCGCCTCCACATTGACCGCCTCATAGCCATAGACGGGATCCATGATCAGCGGGGCGTAGAGGCGGGCGGGATCGCAGCGGGAGAAGCCGCCATTGCGGTCCGGGCTCCACTGCATCGGCGTGCGTACGCCGTTGCGGTCGCCGAGATAGATGTTGTCGCCCATGCCGATCTCGTCGCCATAATAGATGATCGGCGTGCCGGGGAACGACAGCAGCAGCGAATTCATCAGCTCGATCTTGCGGCGGTCGTTGTCCATCAGCGGCGCGAGGCGCCGGCGGATGCCGAGATTGATTCGGGCGCGGGGATCGTTGGCATAGGTCGACCACAGATAGTCGCGCTCGACGTCCGTGACCATTTCCAGCGTCAGCTCGTCATGGTTGCGCAGGAACAGCGCCCATTGGCAGCTTGCGGGAATGTCCGGCGTCTGGCGCAGGATGTCGGTGATCGGGAAGCGATCCTCCTGCGCGATCGCCATGTAGATGCGCGGCATCAGCGGGAAGTGATAGGCCATGTGGCACTCGTCGCCACGGCCAAAATATTCCTGCACGTCCTCCGGCCATTGATTGGCTTCGGCCAGCAGCAGCTTTCCCTTGGAGTAGGCGTCGAGTTCCTGGCGCAGGCGCTTGATGATCGTATGCGTCTCAGGGAGGTTCTCGTTCGAGGTGCCTTCGCGCTCGCAGAGATAGGGAATGGCGTCCAGCCGGAAGCCGTCGACCCCGGCATCGAGCCAGCGCTTCATCACCTGGATGAGGGCACTGACGACGCGCGGATTGTCGAAATTGAGATCCGGCTGGTGCGAGAAGAAGCGGTGCCAGTAGAAGGCGCCGGCCTCCGTGTCCCAGGTCCAGTTGGATTTCTCCGTGTCGGTGAAGATGATCCGCGTGCCCTGGTACTTCTGGTCGGAGTCGCTCCAGACATACCAGTTCCGCGCGCTCGAGCCAGGTTGGCTGCGGCGCGCGCGCTTGAACCATTTGTGCTGGTCCGAGGTGTGGTTGACGACGAGCTCGGTGATCACCCGCAGACCGCGGCGCTGCGCTTCCTGGATGAAGCGCTTGAAATCCTTCATCGTCCCGAAATCGGGATTGACCGATCCGTAGTCGGCGATGTCGTAACCGTCGTCGCGGCCGGGCGAAGGGTAGAACGGCAAGAGCCACAGCGCGGTGACGCCGAGGTCCTGGAGATAGGGCAGCTTCTCGGTCAGCCCGGCGAAGTCGCCGATGCCGTCATTGTTGCTGTCGGCGAAGGCCTTGACGTGGAGCTGGTAGATGATGGCGTCCTTGTACCAGAGCTCGTCCACGATCTCGGCAACCTCAATCTTCTTGGTGTCAACGGAGGAGAGAACATTCATGGCGTGCGCCCTTACGCCAGGCAGCGGAACAGCAGCGCCGGATCGCGGTCGGGATCGATGTGCAACCTGATCCCACCCCATTCGATGCGGGACTGTTCGCCCGTCAGGAGGTTTTCGAGGACCGTGACGTGGTGCCGATCTCCGCCGGCGTCAACCGTGATGTCGCCGAGCGCCAGCCAGAATTCGCGCGCACGGCCCGAGAGGGCGATCACGACCACGACGGTGTTGGCCGGATCGGCCGCCTCCTTTGCGAAGGCGAGCGTTTCGCCGTCCTCGATGCCGAGGAAGCGGAGATTGGCCGTGTGCTGCAGCGCCGCGTTCTCGCTGCGGATGCGATTGAGCGCGGCGATGTAGCCCTTGATGTTGCCGGGCCGGTTCCAGTCGCGTGACCGGATCTGGTATTTTTCGGAATCGAGATATTCCTCGCGGCCGGGGATGGCGGAGTGTTCCAGAAGCTCGAACCCGCTGTAGATGCCGTAATTGCCCGAAAGTGTCGCCGCCAGCGCAACCCGCGACTTGAACGCCCAGGCCTCGCCGCCCTGGAGATGATAGGGCAACAGGTCAGGCGTGTTGACGAACAGGTTCGGACGATAGAAGTCCCGTTCGGGATAGTTGGTGAGCTCGCCGAGATATTGCTCCAGCTCCCATTTCTGCGTGCGCCAGGGGAAGTAGCTGAAGGACTGCGCGACGCCAAGCCTGGCCAGCCCCTTCATCAGCTTCGGCCGCGTATATGTCTTGGAGAACAGGATCACCTCGGGATGTCGGCGGCGGATGTCGCGGATCAGCCAGTCCCAGAACGGGAGCGGCGCGGTATCGTGATTGTCGACGGCGAAAATGGTCACACCGTGGTCGATCCAGAACAGCATGACGTCGCGGAAAGCGCTCCACAGAGCGGTCCTGTCGATGCAGGCGAAATCGGGGATGACGATATCGGAATAGGGGCGGTCCGCGGCCCTCACCGAGCGGTCCGGCCGCCATTTGAACCATTGCGGATGCTGCGTCAGCCAGGGGTGATCCGGCGAGCACTGCACGGCGAAATCGAGCGCGAGCTCGACGCCGTATTCGAGGCAGGTTGCGACCAATGCACGGAAATCCTCGATCGTGCCGAGCTCGGGATGCAAGGCATCGTGCCCGCCCTCGGCGCCGCCGATGGCGTAGGGCGAGCCGGGATCGCCTTTGCTGGCGATCGGTGCATTGTTGCGGCCCTTGCGTCGCGTGTGGCCGATCGGATGGATCGGTGTGAAGTAGAGCACGTCAAAGCCCATCGCAGCGATGTCGGGCACGCGCGCGATGCAGTCCCTCAGCGTCCCGTGCCGGCCGGGCACGGCGCTCTGGCTGCGCGGCATCATCTGGTACCAGGCGCTGAAGCGCGCCTTGTCGCGGTCGGCAGTCAGCGGGAAGAGAGGAGAGCGGGTCAGATCCGGCCGTGACTGGCTCTCGGACATGGCCTCGCCGAGATCGGCGGCGAGCAGCGGCGCGACCTCGCCGGTCTGAAGATAGTCCTCGCACCGTCTCACGATGACCGCCGCGGCGTTCTGCTCCGCGCCATGCGCCTTGGTCAGAAGGCCGGCGCCCTCGATCGCATCGAGCGTGACGTCGGCGCCGGAGAGCTGTTTCCGCTCCAGCCCGTGACGCCAGGTGGCGAATTCGTCGGTCCAGGCTTCGATGGCATAGACATATTGGCCGGGCTCGGTCGGGACAAACGCGCCGGACCAGCGGTCATTGCTATGGTGGATCATCGGTTCGCGTCGCCAATCCCGGTCCTGCTCGCGGCGCCATACCAGCGTGGCCCCGATCACGGCATCGCCGTCGCGAAAGATGTCGGCCCAGACCTCGACCCGCTCGCCCGCGATCCGCTTCACGGCAAAGCGGCCGCCGTCGATCAACGGATAGACGTCCTCAATGAGGAAAGCGCTGCCGGCTGCGGCACTCTCGACAGTTTGAATTGTCTTGTTCACGGTGATGCCATTGACAACAAAGCAGGGTCCCGTTTCCCTTGTCGGGAACCGACGCTTGGTACCTATATAGAAAGCCGCTTGTGTGTCATTAGTTCCCCCTGGGAACGGCAGGTGTGGTCTGCGAGTTACCCCTGACTAACGTCTTCCGCCGCCTCCTCAAAATCGACGCCCCCGGCAAAAGGGTGGCCTGCAAGCTGCGTGCCGAATGAATCTCTTAGATCAAGCCGAAATCAAGGGCGTCCAGTCCGAATTCATCGATGCTCTGGGAAAGCTGCGGGTCACCGCGCCCGAGGCCCTGAAATCGATCCTCGACGCCCTGCCGGAGAAGCGGGTCTATCGCTTCGTCAGCGGGCCGGTCGTGGTTCGTGCGCTCGCGAATGCACGCACCCAATTGGCCGCCGCGGGCGCGACGCCGCTTCAGTGGAAAATTACCGGCAGCTTCAACGTGATCGCGCAGGGTGAAACGCGCGAGCCGGTGATTTCCTGGCCGGCCGGCCTGCCACTCGGTTACCACCGGTTGACGTTGACCGATGCCGAGGGCGTGTCGGAGGAGGTGCCGATGATTGTGGCACCCGAGCGGGCCTTTGGCGGCGATTTCGACCGCGGCTGGCTGCTCGCAGTGCAGCTCTACAGCGTCCGCTCCGACCGCAATTGGGGCATCGGCGATTTCACCGATCTTGCTGGTCTCGTCCGGCTCGCCCGGCAGCTAGGCGCCGACGGCGTCGGGCTCAATCCGCTGCATGTGCTGTTCGACGACCACCCGGCCGATTGCAGCCCTTATTCGCCGAACAGCCGCCTGTTCCTCAATCCACTCTACATCGACGTCGAGGCCATCCCCGAATATTCGCCCAAACTCGTCCCCGATGCGGCCGCCATCGCCGCGCGCCTGCGGGAGGGCGATCGCGTCCGCTATCGCGAGATGGCGCCGTTGAAGTGGCGAGGCCTGCGCGCCGCCTTTGACAGCTTCGTGACGAAGGCGAGCGAGGCGCGCCGGCAGGAGTTTGCCGCATTCCGCACCGAGCGCGCGCCGCTATTGTCCCGCTTTGCCTGTTTCGAGGTATTGCGGCATCGCTTCGCAGGGCCATGGTGGGAATGGCCGCGGGAATGGCAGCAGCCGGACGAGGCAAAACTCGCCGAACTGCGCGATGGCCCGGACAAGCGCGACGTCGAGTTCGTCGAATTCGTGCAGTGGACCGCCGAGTCGCAATTGCAGGCCGCCAAGGTGCTTGCTGCCCAGCTCGGCATGAAGGTCGGGCTCTATCTCGACGTCGCCGTCGGCGTGCAATCCAACGGCTTCGACGCCTGGAACGAGCAGATGGCGATCTCCCGCCATCTCGCCGTCGGCGCGCCGCCCGACGTGCTCAACACAGTGGGGCAGGATTGGGGCCTCGCCGGCTTCAATGCCGGTGGCCTCGAGGCGCAGTCCTTCGTGCCCTTCGCCGCGATGCTGGCCGCCTCGATGCGCCATGCCGGCGCGATCAGGCTCGATCACGTGCTCGGCCTGAAGCGGCTGTACTTGGTGCCGCGCGGTTTCAAGCCCGACAATGGCGCCTATGTGCAGATGCCGTTCGAGGCACTGCTTGCGGCGGTCGCGCGCGAGAGCGCCAAGCACAAATGCATCGTGATCGGTGAGGACCTCGGCACCGTGCCGGAAGGTTTCCGCGAGACTATGCAGGATTTCGGCATCTGGTCCTATCTCGTCATGATGTTCGAGCGCGACGATGCCGGCCGTTTCCGCAACATCGATCACTACCGGCCCAACGCGCTGGTCACGCTCAACACGCACGATCTCTGCACCTATGCCGGCTGGCGCTCCTTCAGCGATCTGAAGATGAAGCTTTCGCTGGGGATCGATCCCGGCGAGAACGACGAGGCGCGGTGGCACGCGCTCGGCATGCTCGACGAGATCCTGCGCTTCAACGGCATCCAGGCCAACGATCTCTATTCGGTGCTCACCTTCCTGTCGCGCACGCCGTCGCGGCTTCTGGCGGTTTCGCTGGAGGACCTGCTCGGCGTGATCGACCAGCCCAACATTCCCGGCACGATCGATGAGCACCCGAACTGGCGTCAGCGGCTGCCGGTCGCACTCGACAAGATTGCCTCGCGCGTCGATCTCGCGTCCTTGAAGGCCGCGACGCGGGAACGTTCGTCAGCCGGCGGGGGTTGAGTTCCCGTCGCTTCGCAGGGTAGCAACGAAGTGTCAGTGAGGATCGAGGACTACGCACTGATCGGGGACTGCGAGACGGCGGCGCTGGTCGGCCGCGACGGCTCGATCGACTGGTTGTGCTGGCCGGCCTTTGATTCCGACGCCTGCTTTGCCGCGATTCTCGGCACCGACAGGAACGGACGCTGGCTGATCGCGCCGAGCGATTCCGTCACGAGCACGTCGCGCCATTATCTCGGCAACACGCTGATCCTCGAGACACGCTTCGAGACCGAGAGCGGCACCGTCGCGCTGGTCGATTTCATGCCGCCGCGCGGCAAGGCGTCCGACATCGTGCGGCTGGTGCGTGGCGTCAGCGGCACGGTGAAGATGCGGATGGAGCTCGTGATCCGTTTCGGCTTCGGCGCCGACATTCCCTGGGTGCGGCGAACCGAGGACGGCGCGCTGTTTGCGATCTGCGGCCAGGACATGACGGTGCTGCGCACGCCTGTCGAGACACAGGGCAAGGATCTCACGACGGTCGCTGAGTTCGAGGTGAAGGCCGGCGTGACCGTGCCCTTCGTGCTGACCTATGGCCCCTCGCATCTCCCGCCGCCCGAGCCGATCAACCCCGAGATCGCACTTCAGGAAACCGAGACGTTCTGGAAGGGCTGGTGCAGCCAATGCACCCGGGACGGCGACTACCACGATCTCATCGTGCGCTCGCTGATCACGCTAAAGGCGCTGACTTTCGATCCGACCGGCGGCATCGTGGCGGCGCCGACCACGTCATTGCCGGAAAAGCTCGGCGGGACGCGAAATTGGGACTACCGCTTCTGCTGGCTGCGCGATGCCACCTTCACGCTGCTCGCGCTGATGAACTCGGGCTATACCGAGGAAGCGCTGGCCTGGCACAACTGGCTCTTGCGCGCGGCGGCCGGCTCGCCCTCGCACATGCAGATCATGTATGGAATCTGGGGGCAGCGCCGGCTGCTCGAATGGGAGGCCGGCTGGCTCGACGGCTACGAGGGTGCAAAGCCGGTGCGGGTCGGCAATGCCGCACATGCGCAGCTCCAGCTTGATGTCTACGGCGAGCTGATCGACGCGTTCCACCAGTCACGCATGGCCAAGCTGAAACTCGACGAGGAGAGCTGGGCGCTGGAATGTGCCGTGATCAATCACCTCGCCGAGGTCTGGGACCAACCCGATCACGGCATCTGGGAGCGCCGCGGACAGCCCAGGCACTATGTCTTCTCCAAGGTAATGACCTGGGTCGCCTTCGACCGCGGCATCAAGAGCGCCGAGACGTTCGGCTTCAAGGCGCCGCTTCTGCACTGGCGTGCCTTGCGCGAAGCCATCCATCGCGACGTCTGCAACAAGGGCTTCGATACCGCAGAGAATGCCTTCGTCGAGTCCTATGGCTCGAAGCTGCTCGATGCCAGCGTGCTGCTGCTGCCCGCGGTCGGCTTTTTGCCGCCGTCGGATCCGCGCGTTTGCGGCACCATCGCGGCCGTCGAAAAATGCCTGATGCGCGACGGCTTCGTGCTGCGGCACGATCCGCGCGAAGTGTCCGACGAGAAGCAGCCGATCGAAGGTGCGTTCCTCGCCTGTACCTTGTGGCTCGCCGATGCCTGCGTGCTGTCGGGCGATCTCGACAAGGCGCAAGTGCTGTTCGATCGCGTTGCGGGACTTGCGAACGACGTCGGGCTTCTGGCCGAGGAATACGATCCCGGGGCGCGTCGCCAGACCGGAAATTTCCCACAGGCGCTGACTCATATCGCGCTGATCAACACCGCGCACAATCTCTCGGCGGCGCGGCAGGAGAGCGAGAAGCCGGCGGTGCAGCGGTCGCAGTGACGACCTCAGCCGATCCCGTTCCGCTTCAAGATCATCTCCATCGCCTGGGCAAAGCCGTCCTGCTCGTTGCTGGCAGTCACGTGCATCGCCTGCTGCTTGACGTTGTCGGCGGCATTGCCCATGGCGACCGAGTAGCCGCTGACCCGGAACATCGCGAGATCGTTCTGCATGTCGCCGACGGTGGCGACCGCGTCGGTCGAAATGCCGAGGCGCTGCGCCATTGCCTGCACGAACGTGCCCTTGTTGAAGCCGGGTGGGGTGATGTCGAGATAATAGGTCTGCGAGCGCACCGCGGTCGCCTCGCTGCCGAGTGCCTCCTGCATCACCTTCTCGCAACGCTCAAGGCCGGCCGCATCGGCGCTCGCGCCGACGATCTTGCAGCCGCTCGCGAGGTACGGCGTGAAGTCCGCAACGATCGTCGGGTCGGCGCGGATCGTGTGCTGCTCATGGGCGACGTAGGCGCCCTTCGGATTGTCGATCAGCCATTTGTCGGCGGTGAAGAGCCAGATGTCGGCGCCGAATTCCCGGAGGATCTGCAGGCAGCGCTCGGCCGCCGCCTGCGGGATCAGATGCTGCACAACCGGCTTCATCGAGGGATCGATGATCGAGGAGCCGTTGAAGGGGCCGACCGGCAGGGTGATCGACAACGGCTCGATCAGAAAGCGCATGCCGATGGCGGGGCGGCTCGAGGTGATGGTGAAGCCGATGTCGGCTTTGTGCAGCCGCTGCACCGCGGCCCGGGCGCGGTCGGTCAGCGTCTTGTCCTTGGTCAGCAGCGTGCCGTCGACGTCGGAGACAACGAGTGAGATCGGCGTCATGACATAGCCTTGGGTTTTTCGGCCTTGCGTTTGGCGCCGCCGAATTTGAGCTGCCGTACGACGCCGTCCACGATCGCTTCGACGGTCTCGTCGATCGAGACGGTGATCACATGCTCGCTCGTCTCCGGCGGCTCCAGCGTGCTGAACTGGCTGGTCAAGAGCTCGGGTGGCATGAAATGACCCTTGCGATGGGTCAGCCGCTCGGCGATCAGCTCCTTCGTGCCTCTGAGAAAGACGAAGCGGACGTCATCGCGGCCACGTAAGAGTACGTCACGATAGGTGTGCTTCAGCGCCGAGCAGGCGATGATGACGTGCTCGCCGGCCTCGCAGACCCGCGCGATCTCGTCGGCGATGGCGTTGAGCCAGGGCCAGCGGTCTTCATCGGTGAGCGGCTGGCCGGCACTCATCTTCGCGACGTTGCTCGGCGGATGGAAGCTGTCGCCGTCCTCGAATCGCCAGCCAAGCCGCTGGCCGAGCGCTTCCGCAATCGTGCTCTTGCCCGAGCCCGACACGCCCATCACGATCAATGCACAAGGTGCTTCAGCGCCCGCCACGAATCCCCTCCGGAAGCGCGGCCTGGTCGACCAGCCAGACGGTCTCACCATTCGAGCGCGCGCGTACGGCAGGCAGATTCTCGCTATTGAGGAGGCGCGTCAAGATCGCCTGCTTGTCGTGCCCGGCGATCTCAAACAGCATTTCGCGGCACGAGGCCAGAGCGGGCAGGGTGAGCGAGACCCTCGGCACGAACGGCGCGACATTGGCCTTGGGCACGCCGACGACCCAGCGTACGGCCTCTTCAATTGCGGGATAGCCGGGAAACAGCGAAGCGGTGTGGCCGTCCGGCCCCGCGCCCATCAGGACCAGGTCGAACAGCGGGCGCGACGGATCGAGCCGGTCGGCGCCATAGAAGGACTGCAGCTCGCGCTGATAGGCCTCGGCGCTTTTGTTGGGATTTTCGATCGCGGTCGGGATCGGATGGATGTGGCCGGGCGGTGCGCTGCGATCGAGGAAAATCGCGCGGGCGACCGCCATGTTGTTGAGAGGATCGCTCTCGGGCACGAAGCGCTCGTCGCCGATGAACCAGTGCACCCGTTCCCAGGGAATCTTGCCGCGCCAGGCGTCGCTGTCGAGCAATTGATAGAGCTTCTTCGGGCTCGACCCGCCGGTGAGGCAGATCGCGATCCGACTGGGGTTGGCCGCGATCCGTGCCATCACGCGTTCGGCTGCGGCGTGCGCCAGCGCTTCGGCATCAGTCTCGACGATCAATTCCGGCTGGTCGGCCGCAGCCATCACGAATATTTCCGCCAGCTTCGCCCGTCGCGCTTCAGGAGCTCGTCGGCGCAGGCCGGGCCATCGCTGCCGGCACGATAAGTCTCGATGCCGTTGGTGCCTGCGTTCTTCCAGGCATCGAGGAACGGCTGCACCGCCTGCCATCCGGCCTCGACGCCGTCGGCGCGCTGGAACAGGATGTTGTCGCCGATCATGCAGTCGTAGATCAGCGTCTCGTAGCCGGTGCTGGGATCGGCCTTGAAATAATCGCCGTAGCGGAACTTCATCTCGACGCCGTCGATCGTCACGCTCGGTCCCGGGATCTTGGCGTTGAATTGCAGCTCGATGGTTTCGGTCGGCGCAATGCCGATGGTGAGAAAGTTCTGCGAGAGGCGATCGACCGCGGTGCCCGTGAACATCGACAGCGGCGCCTGCTTGAACTTGATCGCGACCTCGGTGCGCTTGTGGGCCAGCGCCTTTCCGGTGCGAAGATAGAACGGCACGCCGGCCCAGCGCCAATTGTCGATCATGAGCTTGAGCGCGACAAAGGTCTCGGTGGTGCTGCCGGGCTTGACGTCCGCGGTCTTGCGATAGTCCGGAATATCCTCGTTGTCGATCCGCCCCGCCAGATATTGCGCCCGAACCGAGCTTCTCAGCGCCTCTTCCTCGCTCGGCATCTGGATCGCGGAGAGCACCTCCGCCTTTTCAGAGCGCACGGAATGGGCGTCGAAACGGGTTGGGGGCCCCATCGCGACCAGCGACATGAGCTGGAACAAATGGTTCGGCACCATGTCGCGCAGCGCGCCAGTGGCGTCGTAGAAGCCGCCGCGATGGCCGACACCGAGCTTTTCCTCGACCGTGATCTGGACGTGGTCGATATGGTTGCGATTCCAGATCGGCTCGAACATGCCGTTGGCAAAGCGCAGCACCATGATGTTCTGCACCGTCTCCTTGCCGAGATAGTGATCGATCCGGTAGATCTGGTGCTCGTCCATGATGTTCAGGAGCTCGGCGTTCAAGGCGCGGGCCGAGGCGAGATCGGTGCCGAACGGCTTCTCGATCACCAGCCGGCGCCAGGCGCCGTTCTCCTTCATCAATCCGGTGCGGCCGAGCTCGCGTGCGGTCGGCGCGAATGCGGCCGGCGGCGTCGCCAGATAGAACAGCCGGTTGCCTCCGGTGCCGCGCGAGCATTCGAGCGCATCGAGGTGCTCGCGCAGGGTGTCGAAGGACGGCGGATCCTTCGCATCGGCTTCGACGAAGGTGACGCAGTGCAGGAGCTGCCGGGCGACGACATCGTCCACGGGGCGGGTTGCGTACTGGCGCAGGCCCTTCAGCAGGCTGTCGCGCAATTCGTCATTCGACATGCCCCTGCGGGCCACGCCGACCACGCAGAATTTTTCCGGCAACAGGTTCTCGGCGGCGAGATTGTACAGCGACGGCATCACCAGCCGATGGGTGAGATCACCGGTGACGCCGAAGATGACGAAGGCGCAGTTTTCCGGCTTGCGTTTTGGCTGCGGATCTTTTGTCACGAACGATTGCCTTCGTTTTGTTACTTCTTATTTGGGCTTCTTACTTGGGCTTCGACGCGTCCGGCTGCTTCGGCTCCTTGTGGCCGCCGAAGCCCGCGCGCATCGCAGAAAGAATTTTTTCGGCGAAGGTGTGTTCCTTGCGGGAACGGAAACGTGCGAAGAGGGCCGCGGTCAGAACCTCGGCCGGCACCGCCTCGTCGATCGCCGCATTCACGGTCCAGCGGCCCTCGCCGGAATCCTCTACGAAACCGGAATATTCCGACAGCGCCGGACTGTCTGCGAGCGCCGTCGAGGTGAGGTCGAGCAGCCAGGACGGGATCACGCTGCCGCGACGCCAGACCTCGGCAATATCGGCAAGATCGAAGTCGTAGCGGTGATCCGCCGGGAGCGCCTCGATGCTGGCGTTCTTGAGGATGTCGAAGCCTTCGGCATAGGCCTGCATCAGGCCGTATTCGATGCCGTTGTGGATCATCTTGACGAAGTGCCCGGCGCCGACCGGGCCGGCGTGGATGTAGCCCTGCTCGATGCGGGGATCGCGGCCCTCGCGTCCCGGCGTGCGCGGGATGTCGCCGGGGCCGGGCGCGAGCGCGGCGAAGATCGGATCGAGCCGGTCGACGACGGCCTTGTCGCCGCCGATCATCATGCAATAGCCGCGGTCCAGCCCCCAGACCCCACCGGAGGTACCGACGTCGACATAGTGGATGCCGCGCGCCTTCAGCGCCTTGCCGCGACGGACGTCGTCCTGCCAGAACGTGTTGCCGCCGTCGATGATGACGTCGCCGGCCTGCATCACGTTCGCGATCGTGTCGATCGTCGTCTCGGTGATGTGGCCGGCCGGCAGCATCACCCAGGCCGTGCGCGGCCGTTCGAGTTTCGCGACGAACTCTTCCAGCGTGGAGGCGCCTTGCGCGCCGTCTACGGCAAGGCCGGCGACGGCCTTGGCGTCCTTGTCATAGACCACGGTCGAATGGCCGTTGCGCATCAGGCGGCGAACGATGTTGCCGCCCATCCTGCCGAGGCCGATCATGCCGAGTTGCATCGCGATATTCCTCTAGTTCAGCGCATCCGAGAGCGCGGCGTTGAGCGCCGCGAGACCCTTCTTGAGCCCGCCCTTCAGGTGCACGCGAAGCGCGCGACGGCCGCGCTCGGTGAGCACGTCGAAGTCACCGCGCGCCTGTGCCGCCTTGATGATGCCGAAGCTCGCCTTCTGGCCGGGTACGGCGAGGTCCTTGGCGTCGTCGGCCGTGATCTGGAGGAACACGCCGCTGTCGGGGCCGCCTTTGTAGGCCTGTCCGGTCGAGTGCAGGAAGCGCGGGCCGAACTCGGCGCAGGTCGCGACATGACGCTTCTCGCGCACGTCGAGGCGCATCGCCTGGAGCGCGTCGATGGTGGCCTTGTCGCGCGCGATGTAGCCGAGCAGGGCGACATAGTCGCCATGGTTGGAGCGGGAGAGGTGCGCCTTCAGCCAGGAGGTGAGGTCGCCGTTCGCACCCGCAGCACGCAGCGCCGCGGCGTTGGCCTCGTCGGTGTAGAGATCGGCCACATCGGTGCTGACCACCGGCTGTTCGGCCGGCAGTGCGCCGGTCTTCTCGAACGCCGCGGTGAGCTCCCGCGTCTTGATCTTGGCCGCTTCCACGTCCGGCTGGTCGAACGGGTTGATGCCGAGGATGCTGCCTGCCACCGCCGTCGCCATCTCGAAGCGAAAGAACTCCTGGCCGAGATGCTCGATCGACTTCATGACGATGCGCACCACGGGATGGCCAGCCGCTTCGACCGCGGCAAGCTTCGAGTCATGCGCGGCGTCCGCCTCGCCCTCGGTGCGGATGTCGATGAAGAAGCGGTCGTTGCCATAAAGCGACGGATCGCCCAGCGGCTCGCCGTCGATCGGGATCAGACCCTTGCCTTCCTTGCCGGTCGATTCCGCGATGAGCTGCTCGGCCCAGGCGCCGAAATCGGCGATCTTCCTCGATGACAGGATCGTCACCTTGTCGCGGCCTTCGAGACCGGCGAGACCCATCGCGAGACCAAGCTGCACACCGGGATTTTCCTGCGGCGGCACGTCCGGCCCGCACGAGCGGGCCATCGAGAGCGCGTGCTTGATCAGGGTCTTGACGTCGATGCCCGCGGTCGCCGCCGGCACGAGGCCGAAGGGCGAGAGCACCGAATAGCGTCCGCCAATCGAGGGTTCGCCGTGGAAGATGCGGGCGTAGCCGAGCTGCTTGGCCGCCTTCTCCAGCGACGAGCCGGGATCGGTCACGGCGATGAAACGATGGCCGGTCTTGACCGATGAACCGACGGCCTCAGCGACGCGTGCGTGGAAATAATCCTTCATCGCGTTCGGCTCGGTGGTGCCGCCGGACTTGCTGGAGACGATGAAGACGGTGCTGGCGATGTCGATCTTCGCTTCCATCGCCCGCACCTGCGCCGGATCGGTGGAGTCCAGCACGTGCAGCTTCGGGAAGCCGGGCTTCCTTGCGAATGTTTCGGCGAGAACCTCCGGTCCGAGGCTCGAGCCGCCCATGCCGAGCACGACGGCGTCGGAGAATTTCTGGCCCTTCACGCGGCTCGCATAGTCCTCATAGCCGGCGACGTCGGCCTTCGCCGCGCTGTCGAGCCAGCCGAGCCATTTGTCCTCATCCGTGCCGGTCCAGACCGATTTGTCGCGCTGCCACAGCCTGCGGATCTTGGCAGTCGCGCGCCACTCCTCGGTGCTCTTGGCCACCGCCTTGCCGAGTCCGTCGCCGAGCGACAGCTGCTGGCGATCGATCGCGGGCCCGAGCACGGTGACGCGCTTGTGGGCGACCGCGCCATAGAGCTTGTCGGCGGCATCCGCAAACTGCTTGACGCCGTCCTTGACGAGCTCCTCGGTGATCGCATCGAGCGAGACGCCCGAGCGCTCCAGCTCCTCCAGCACGCGCCTCGCGTCGTCGACGTTCTCCTCAAGGCTGTCGCGCAGCTTGCCATGGTCGCGGAACGCATCCAGCGTGGCCGGCGGCACCGTGTTGATGGTGTTCGGGCCGATCAGCTCCTCGACATAGAGGACGTCGCTGTAGTCCTTGTTCTTGGTGCCGGTCGACGCCCACAGCATTCGCTGCGGTCTCGCGCCCTTGGCCGCAAGCTTCTCCCAGCGCGGGCCCGAGAACAGGCGCTTGTAATCCTGATAGGCGACCTTGGCGTTGGCGATCGCGACCTTGCCCTTCAGCGCGGCGAGCCGCTCCTTCTCGCTGGGGTCGTTGGCGCGGGCGATCTTCTCGTCAAGCTGCTTGTCGACCATGGTATCGATCCGGCTGACGAAGAAGCTTGCGACGCTCGCCACGTGCGACGGATTGCCGCCGCCGGCGACATATTTTTCGAGGCCGGCGAGATAGGCCTCTGCGACCTCGAGATAGACCGCTTTTGAAAACAGCAGCGTGATATTGATGCTGATGCCTTCGCTGGTGAGCTGCTCGATGGCCGGCAGGCCCTCCGGCGTCGCCGGCACCTTCACCATCAAGTTTTTGCGATTGACGTCCTTCCACAGCCGCCGTGCCTCGGCGACCGTGCCGGCGGTATCCATCGCGAGATAGGGCGAGACCTCCAGGCTGACATAGCCGTCATGGCCCTTGAGGCTGTCATAGACCGGGCGGAGCACGTCGGCGGCGTTCTGGATGTCCTCGACCGCGACGGTCTCGAACAGCTCGGCCACCGTCCGGTCGCCGCGCTTCAGCGCCTTGCCGATCGGGGCGTCGTACTCGTCCGAGCTGCCGATCGCCTTCTCGAAGATCGACGGGTTGGAGGTCACTCCCTTGACGCCGTCGGTGTCGATCAGCCGCTTCAGGTCGCCGTTGGCGATGAAGCCGCGGGCCAGAAAGTCCAGCCAGACGGCTTGTCCGTGCTTTTCCAGTTCTTTGACGGGATTCATGGTGTCTATTTCTCTCCAAGCCTGCGGGCGAGGGGTTCCCGCGGCGGTCCTGACGCGCTATTCTCTAGCTCACATGCTCCCGGGAGGGAACCAATCAAGGGTGTGGGTGTCATACTCTGGGTAAACTCCGTTGAGATCATGGCGATCCGGACGGGTTGCTCGGTTGCGTAAAAGTGCTTGGCCGGCATTGTTCGGTCGAAGTGTTGCTGCGTAGCGTCGGCCGGGTGCTGAGCGGAGTGTCGTCAGCGGGGCTTTGCCCGCGAGGCGTGCCGTGTTGGCTCGGCCATGAACGACCGTGCTGGGGTAAGGTATCCGCGCGCATTCAGACGACTGTCGCTGGCCGTTCGTAATTGGCCGGCGCGGCCGGCGTGGATGGATTTGTGCGATTTCAAAATCGGTCAATGTGCGTCCGACGTCGGTTGCTTGTCGCGGCAGACGTGGCGGTCATCTCGCGCGGCGCGGCTCGCCGTCGATTTTCGGACGGCATCGCGGACCTCCGCATCGGCAATGAATTTCTGCTCTTGGACTCGATCGCGGATGTTTCGGCTGAGGAATGCCGTGGCCGCAAGCTGGTTGTGCTGACGCTCTTGTCATTGCCCCGGACGCGCTGACGACCGATTTTGATACAGAGCTGCGCGCCGACGCTGCGAGCGATTCATGCGCCGCGTTGCGGCGAGCGCGCAATTGTGGAGCGCATGGCTTCGCCGCAGGAGCGTCACAAAGCTGCCGTTGGTCGACCTCTATGCTGCGGTGCCGGATGAACGATCCCCGGTAATGCCCGGATGTTGCGGTGAGGCGACATTTGCTGGAAATTAGCGAGTACAGGTATAGATTCGCATAAATAACAGGCAAGTGCCTGTTCGTAACCCACCCGAATGCCTACGTTGTGCGTTGCATGGAGAAGGGGCCAGGGTGTCCAATGATCGTCATGTGCTCACGCTGATTCGAAACGGGCGTTGAGGAACGGTCCGGCAACTGCTTTCGTTTCAGCTTGTGTAGCGGAACTCATGCGGAGAGGGATCATGTACAACGATTCTCTATTCAACGCTTTCGCTCGGTCGTTCGAGGCGAGAAGCCAGCACGACATGTCGATGGCGGAATATCTGGAATCGTGTCGAAGCGATCCCATGAAATACGCGAATGCGGCGGAACGACTACTAGCTGCGATTGGTGAACCACAGACGATCGACACGGCCAAGGACCCACGCCTTGGCCGTATCTTTTTGAATCGTACGATACGCACCTATCCGGCCTTCGCCGGCTTCTACGGAATGGAGGAAACGATCGAGCGCATCGTTGGTTTCTTCCGCCACGCCGCGCAAGGTCTCGAAGAGCGCAAGCAGATCCTCTATCTGCTCGGCCCGGTCGGCGGCGGCAAGTCCTCGCTCGCCGAGCGGCTAAAGTCGCTGATGGAAGTGCAGCCGATCTACGTGCTCAAGGCGGGCGACGAGTTGAGCCCGGTGTTCGAAAGTCCGCTCAGCCTGTTCGACCCCGATCAACTCGGGCCGATCCTGGAAGAGAAGTACGGCATTCCGCGCCGGCGTCTCACCGGCCTGATGAGCCCGTGGTGCTTCAAGCGGCTCGAAGCCTTCGGCGGCGACATCTCGCAGTTCCGCGTCGCCAAGATCCAGCCGTCGCGGTTGCGGCAGATTGCAGTCTCGAAGACCGAACCCGGTGACGAAAACAATCAGGACATTTCATCCCTCGTTGGCAAGGTCGACATCCGCAAGCTCGAGACCTACGCGCAGAACGATCCTGACGCCTACAGCTATTCGGGCGGCCTCAATCGCTCGAACCAGGGCATTCTCGAATTCGTCGAGATGTTCAAGGCGCCGATCAAGATGCTGCACCCGCTGCTCACGGCAACGCAGGAGGGCAACTATATAGGCACGGAAAATATCGGCGCGATTCCCTTCGCTGGCATCATCCTCGCGCATTCAAACGAGGCTGAATGGCAGAGCTTCAAGTCCAACAAGAACAACGAAGCCTTCATCGATCGCGTCTGCGTCATCAAGGTGCCGTACGTGCTGCGGGTCACCGAAGAGCAGAAGATCTACGAGAAGCTGATCCAGGGCTCCGAGCTGGCGTCGGCGCCGTGCGCGCCGTCGACCTTGGAGACGATGGCGCGGTTCTCGGTGATGTCGCGTTTGCGCAGGCACGAGAACTCCACCCTGTTCGGCAAGATGCGGGTCTATGACGGCGAAAGCCTGAAGGAGTCCGATCCGAAGGCGCGCAGCGTCCAGGAATATCGTGATGCCGCCGGCGTCGACGAGGGGATGGACGGCGTCTCCACACGCTTCGCCTTCAAGATCCTGGCTGCGACCTTCAACCACGATCCGCAGGAGGTCGCTGCCGACGCCGTTCACCTGATGTACGCGCTCGAACAGGCGATCCGCCGCGAGCAGCTGCCGGAGGAGACCGAGAAGCGCTATCTCGAATTCATCAAGGCGGAACTCGCGCCGCGCTACGCCGAATTCATCGGCAACGAGATCCAGAAGGCCTATCTGGAGTCCTACACCGACTACGGCCAGAACCTGTTCGACCGTTACGTCGACTACGCAGATGCGTGGATCGAGGATCAGGACTTCAAGGATCCCGACACGGGCCAGCTGCTGGATCGCGAACTGTTGAACCAGGAATTGACCAAGATCGAGAAGCCGGCCGGCATCGCCAATCCGAAGGATTTCCGGAACGAGGTGGTCAAGTTCTCGTTACGGGCAAGGGCCCAGAACAGCGGCAAAAATCCGACCTGGACCTCCTACGAGAAGATTCGCGACGTGATCGAAAAGCGGATATTCTCCCAGGTCGAGGACCTGCTTCCGGTCATCTCGTTCGGATCGAAAAAGGACGGCGAGACGGAGAAGAAGCACGGCGAGTTCGTCGCACGCATGGTGGAGCGCGGCTACACCGAGCGTCAGGTTCGCCGGCTGGTCGAATGGTACATGCGTGTGAAGCAAGCCGGTTAGGCGGATGAGAAAGTGGCCATTCACATCATTGACAGGCGCCTGAATCCAGGCGGCAAGAGTCTTGAGAACCGTCAGCGGTTCTTGCGTCGGGCCAAATCGCTGGTGCAGGGCGCCGTCAAGAAGACCTCGCAGGAACGCGACATCAAGGACGTCCTGGAGGGTGGTGAGGTCTCGATCCCGCTGGACGGCATGCACGAGCCGCGTTTCCGCCGCGAGGGCGGCACGCGCGACATGGTGCTGCCCGGCAACAAGAAGTTCATCGAGGGCGACTACCTCCCTCGATCCGGCCAGGGCAGCGCCAAGGATTCCGGTCCCGGCGAAGGCGACAGCGAAGACGCCTTCCGCTTCGTGCTGAGCCGCGACGAGTTCGTCGATCTCTTCCTCGACGACCTCGAGCTTCCTGATCTCGCCAAGCGCAAGATCGCGGAGACCGAGAGCGAAGGCGTCCAGCGCGCCGGCTACACCACCTCGGGCTCGCCCGCCAACATCTCGATCAGCCGAACCGTTCAGCTTGCACTCGCACGCCGCATCGCGCTCAGGCGTCCCCGCAAGAGCGAGATGGACGAGCTGGAGGCTCGGATCGCCGAATGCACCGATGAGGAGAAGCGCGCGGAGCTCGTCGCCGAGTTCGAAAAGCTCAAGGCGAAATCCAAGCGCATTCCCTTCATCGACCCGCTCGACATCCGCTACCGCCGCTTCGAGACGGTGCCGAAGCCCGTCGCGCAGGCCGTGATGTTCTGCCTGATGGACGTCTCCGGCTCGATGTCCGAGCACATGAAGGACCTCGCCAAGCGCTTCTACATGCTGCTCTACGTCTTCCTGAAGCGCCGCTACAAGCACGTCGAGATCGTCTTCATCCGCCACACCGACCGCGCCGAGGAGGTCGACGAGCAGACCTTCTTCTACGGTCCGGCCTCCGGCGGCACGCTGGTGTCGAGCGCGCTCCAGGCCATGAGCGACATCGTGCGCGAGCGCTTCAATCCGTCGGACTGGAACATCTACGCGGCCCAGGCTTCCGACGGTGACAACTCCTATTCCGACGGCGAGCTTGCCGGCATGCTCTTGACGGAGAAGATCCTGCCGGTCTGCCAGTTCTTTGCCTATCTCGAGGTCGGCGAGTCCGGCGGCAGCGCCTTCGATCTGTCCGACTCCTCGCTCTGGACGCTCTACGATCGCCTGCGCAACACCGGCGCGCCGCTGTCGATGCGCAAGGTCAGCGAGCGCAGCGAGATTTTTCCGGTGTTCCACGACCTGTTCCAGCGCCGCGAAACCCAGGAGAAGGCCGCTCCATGACGGAACGTTTGTTCGAAGGCGCTGATTGGGACTTCCGCACCCTGCAGCGCATTCACGATGCCTGCGAGGAGGTGGCGACGAAGGATCTCGGGCTCGACGTCTATCCGAACCAGATCGAGGTCATCACTGCCGAGCAGATGCTGGACGCCTATTCGTCGGTGGGCATGCCGCTGTTCTACAAGCACTGGTCGTTCGGCAAGCACTTCGCGTTCCACGAGGCCTCCTATCGCAAGGGCCTGATGGGGCTCGCCTATGAGATCGTGATCAACTCCTCGCCCTGCATCTCCTACCTGATGGAGGAGAACACGGCGACCATGCAGACGCTGGTGATCGCGCACGCGGCCTTCGGCCACAACCATTTCTTCAAGAACAATTATCTGTTCAAGCAGTGGACCGACGCCGAGGGCATTCTGGATTATCTCGACTTCGCCAAGAACTATGTGGCGAGCTGCGAGGAGCGCTTCGGCCGCGTCGAGGTCGAACGCACGCTGGATGCCGCGCATGCGCTGATGTCGCACGGCATCGACCGCTACCCGGGCAAGAAGAAGCTGGACCTGCGTGCCGAGGAGAAGCGGGCAGGGCGGCGCCGCCAGCACGAGGAGGAGGTCTTCAACGACCTTTGGCGCACCGTGCCCAAGGGAGCGGCCAAGAGCCGGTCTGCACTCTCTATCGAACGGCGGCGCAAGCTGCTCGGCCTGCCGCAGGAAAACCTGCTCTACTTCCTGGAGAAGAGCGCGCCGCGCCTGGCGCCGTGGCAGCGCGAGCTGCTGCGCATCGTCCGCCATATCGCGCAATATTTCTACCCGCAGAGCCAGACCAAGGTGATGAACGAGGGGACGGCGACCTACGTCCACTATCGCATCATGAGCACGCTGCACCGGCAGGGCCGCATCACCGACGGCAATTTCCTCGAATTCCTGCAATCGCACACCAACGTGGTGTTCCAGCCCGAATTCGACGATCAGCGCTTCTCCGGCTTCAATCCCTATGCGCTCGGCTTCGCCATGATGCAGGACATCGAGCGCATCGTCACCAGGCCGGAGGACGAGGACCGCGAATGGTTCCCGGACATCGCCGGCAAGAACGATGTGATGGGCGTGCTGCGCGACGTCTGGGCCAACTACCGTGACGAGAGCTTCATCGGCCAGTTCCTGAGCCCCAAGCTGATGCGGCACTTCCGCATGTTCCATCTGCACGATGACCCCGAGGAGCGCGCCGGCATTCGCGTCGATGCCATCCACGACGAACGTGGCTTCCGCCGGGTCCGGCGTGAGCTGGCGCGGCAGCATGATGTCGGCTTCATCGACGCCAATATCGAGGTGGTCGACGTCGATCTGTCCGGCGATCGCCGGTTGATCCTTCATCATCACGTCATCAAGGGCTCGCAGCTCAACGAGACCGACGCCAAACGGGTGCTCCAGCATCTCGCCGACCTCTGGACCTATGACGTCTCGCTGATCGAGGTCGATGCCAACGACAAGGTCATGCGGGAATATGTCGTGAGCCCGCGACCGCTGCCGGCGGCGGCCTGAGGCCACCGCAAGGGCCTCAAGCCGAGGCCTTGACGGATTTGGCTTTGGTCTTGGCTTTGGTCTTGGACGTGTTCAGGGCCACCGCGGCGCGAATGAGCGCCTTCAGCGCCTTTTCGTCGATCTTCGCGCCCTCGTGGAAATCGATGGCGCGCCGCACATTCCCTTCGAGGCTGGAATTGAAGAGGCCCGTGGGATCCTCCAGCGCGGCGCCCTTGGCGAACGTCATCTTCACGGCGGCCTTGTAGGTCTCGCCCGTGCAGATGATTCCGTCGTGCGACCACACTGGAACGCCGCGCCACTTCACTTCCTCGACGACGTCAGGATCGGCCTCCCGGATCAAGGCCCGGAGCCGGGCGAGCATCTTGCCGCGCCAGTCGCCGAGCTCCTGGATTTTGGCGTCGATCAAATGGGAGGCTGAGGTTGCGTCCGTTTCCTTCGCGCTGGTTTTCTTCACGGCTGTTGCGGCCTTCTTCATGATCCCGTTTGCCTCCACTTCCTGTTCGCCCAACTCACCGGCTGGTTTCACCCGCCGTGCGTCGGCTGGTCACATATGGTAGCGCAAAGAGATAGAGGCCGCTCGCGAGCAGAAGGATCAGCGGCACCAGCGCCAGGAGGCCGACCCAGAGCGCCTGCACCTGTTGAGTCATGGCGATGATGTTCGCGATCACCGCGAGCGTGAACGCAATCGAAAGCCAGCGATGGATCTGTCGAATCCACATATTCCAGGTCAATGGGACCTCCTCTGAAGTGAAGTTGGTGAGAAAGATGCTGTGCGGTGGATCTCACTCCGTCCGTGCCAGCACCTCCTCGAGCTTTGCGAAGAACTGCTTCCAGCCAGCATGGGCGCCGCCATAAGCCTGCTTCTGGGTCGGGCTGAAGCCGGCCTGCTCGACGCGCAGATGGGTCCCCGCGCCCTTCGGCGTGAGCGTGAAGGTCACGACGCTTCTGAGATCGAACGCTGCGTCCTCATGCGTGAAATTCCAGGTGTAGGCGAGGCTCCTTTGCGGCTCGATGGTGAGAACTTCGCAATCCAGCACGCCACCCCACTCGCCGCGAAGGTTGAACTTGTGACCGACGACCGGCTTGAAGTCGTTCTTCATCAGCCACTCCTCGATCAGATGCGGCTGCGTCAGCGCGCGCCAGACCCGTTCCGGCGGAAACGCCATCTCGCGTTCGATGATCACGGATCGCATTTCGGTCGCAGCTTCTGTCATTGGTCCATCCTCTTCAGGAGATCTTCCAGCGCGTCGAGCCGGTTCTGCCAGAATCCGGCCATCTGGCTGGTCCAGTCGATCAGTGGATTCAGCGCGCCGGGCTGCGCGCTGTAGTGGGTCTGGCGGCCCTCATGGCGGTCGCGCACGAGCCCGGCCAGCTTCAGCGCGCCGAGATGCTTTGAGACCGCCGGCTGGGAAACGCCGGACCGGGCCGTGAGTGCCCTGACCGTCTGCTCCCCGTCGCGGCACAACCGCTCGAAGATCGCCCGCCGGGTCGGGTCGGCGAGCGTCTTGAACAGCAGGTCGGGCGTGCTCGACATCCAAAATCCATAACCAGTCAGTTATGGATAAACTCATAACCGTAGAGTTATGGATAAGTCAAGCGGGATGGAGACGTCGGCGGCTTGGAGCGGAAGGCATGCGCGGGCTCGTTCACCTCTCCCGCTTGCGGGAGAGATCGGCGCGAAGCGCCGGTGCTCTCTCTTCTTGGGGGGTCTCGATTGCGGAGACACCCTCTCCCCAACCCTCCCTCGCAAGCGGGGGAGGGGCCATTTTTCGTGGCAACTGTAATCCTCTACGGCCGCAAGTAGAGATATCCCTGCGACTGCAGCTCGGCGAGACGAACCACGCCGCCCTTCGCTGCGCTGACGAAGCCGGGTAGCAGATCTTTCAGCGTGACGTTCTGCGCCTTCATCGTGTTGCCGCAGGCGGCGAGCTCGACGCCGTTCTTGGAGAAATCGCCGATCCGCTTGCTGATATCAGGATTGGCCTGCGCCGCGTGAAACGCCTTCAGCGCCGGCCCGTGGATCACCAGCGATCGTCACATGCTCCGGACCGCCGACGCCGTCGATGTGGTTCTGGATGTTGCCGAGCACGAAGTTGACCTTCTCGGCGTCGCTTAAGTGATAAACCACCTTGAGCTTGTCGCTCGTAGTCGCCTCCGTTGCAGCCTTCGCGCCTCGGGCAGCGAATATCGCGCCAAGAGCTGAGACTGTGCTCCACAAAATGCTGCGCCGGTTCATGACCGTCTCCCTCGACTGCGCGCGTCTGTTCGCTTGCTCCGGCTTATCGTGCGCCTGACATGGCCGGACGGATATCACTTGTGGCGGAGCGCGGCGAGTTCCTTGCGATCGGTCACGAGCGAAGCGCATTCGCTGGTGTCGGCGCGGTCGAGTCGGAAAATCTTGTCGTCGGCGCCGGCGACCAGCGATTGCTCAGCCTCATCATCCGGCTTGTTGTTCTGCCAGACCCGGATCTGCACGAGCCGGACGATGGCCGATTTGTCGTCCTTCGACAGAGCCACCTCGATCCCGCCCCCTTCGCAATCGACGCCGCAGCCGAGCCGGACTTCACCGTCGTGGTTCTGAAGCAGCACGTGGCTGCCGCACGAGCCGCTGGAGTCGAAATCACCGGGGCGGTGCCGGTATTTGAAGCCGAACCGGAACGAATTATGGAGCTGCTTGTCCTCGTTGTCGGACTCCGCCGAAATCAGGAGCTTCATGGCGGCGACCTTCTGCTTCGGATGCCGCGCAAGGTGCTCGGCATCGTAGCGACGGACGAAGCAGGCATAGGCCTTGTCGCCAGGGGCCCCCGCATAGATCCGCGCATTGAAGGCGTCGGTCTCGGCCTTGGTGGCTTCCCGCACTTTGTCGGCGTCGTCGGCGTGAGCAGCGCCGGTCAGCGTAGCCAGGGTGAGGGTAGCAAACAGAGAGAGCTTCATGACGGCCTCGCGGGCGTGACAACCTTACAGCAGGACGGAGCTGTTGGCCGTTAGACGCGGGCCAGGTGCGGCGCGTTCAACGCTCGCAGGCCCTCTGGCATGTCGTCGCCGGGCGGCGTGATCTGGCTGGTTCCACCCAGCGCCTTAGTCGCCGACAGGGACAAGAAAGTTCAATCGGTGGAGAGCTTTCGCCCTGGGGAACTTGATGTCCAAGGTTCCTTCAACTTTGTCCCGGTTCGTCAATGTGATAGCCTTCACAGACGATTGCTTTTCGGAAGCGTAAGCTCGCGCCGCCTTTGCAAGTTTGTGGAGTCCCCCCTCAATGGGCGAAATTCGCAACTTCAAATCCGGAAATCAGGGTGGGCCGCCCCCGCACGGCGCGATGCCTCGTCGTCTCGCTGCGATCATTGTCGGCGACATCGCGTCCTACAGCCGCCTGATGCAGGCCGATGAGGAGGGCACGCATGTCCGCGTCAAGCGGATCGAGCGGGATCTCATCGAGCCCAGCATCGTCGAGCACCATGGAACGCTGGTGAAGACGACGGGCGACGGCTTCATCGCCATTTTCGACAGTCCCGTCGAGGCTGTCAGATGCAGCATCGTCATCCAGCAGAACCTGATCGGCCGCAACGCCTCGCTTCCGAAGCATTCGCGGATCGAATACCGGATCGGCGTCAATCTCGGTGACGTCATCGTGGAGCCGGACGATGTTTACGGCGACGGCGTCAACATCGCCACGCGCCTCGAAGGCATCGCCGAGCCCGGTCAGGTCTACATCTCCGGCGCGATCTACGAGCAGATCAAGCACAAGGTGGTATGCGGCTATGAATCGCTCGGGGACCGCAAGGTCAAGAACATCACCGATCCCGTGCGCGTCTATCGCGTGCTGCCCGACGCAGATGCGGTCGGCAGGACGCGAAGCCGGCGCGAGAACGCCCTGATCTTTTTCCTGGGCATCACGCTGCTGATCATCGCCGCCGGCGTGCTCTGGTATCTGCTGGCGCAGCCGTCCGGCAAGGTGGGCGAGCAGGCTGCCGCGCCGACCGCGTCTCCGGCCGCCACGCCGAGCCCTTCGCCGGCCGCGCCTCCGAGCCCGCAGCCCCCGTCGCGCGAAGCGGCAACGCAGACGCCGCAACCGTCTCCCTCATTGGCGTCGGCACCTCCGTCGCCCGCACCGTCGCCCGGCCAACCGGCGGCGCCATCGGTTCGCGAACCCCAGATGATCGCCATTCGCGGCGGCAGCTTCGCGATGGGAAGCAATGACGATCCGACCGAACGTCCCGTTCACCAGGTCACGATCAAGCCGTTCTCGATCGGCAAATATCCGGTGACGGTGCAGGAGTGGAACGAATGTGCCGTTGCCAAGGCGTGCTCTTTCACCGCCACCGGCAAGGACGATGCGCCGGTCGCCAATGTGAGCTGGACCGACGCGCAGCAATATGCCGCCTGGCTCGCGCAGGCGACGAACAAGTCGTATCGGCTTCCGAGCGAAGCCGAATGGGAATATGCGGCGCGCGGCGGCACGCAGACCAAATATTGGTGGGGCGACAAGCTCCAGCTCGGCATGGCCGGATGCAAGGATTGCGGTGACCTTGCGGCCGAGCAGCCGGCGAAGGTCGGCAGCTTCAAGCCCAATCCGTTCGGGCTCTACGACATGGGCGGCGGCGTCGATCAGTGGGTCGGGGATTGCTGGCACAGGACCTATCAGGCGGCGCCCGGCGACGGCTCGGCATGGACCGGCGGCGACTGCTCATCGCACGTCTTGCGCTCGGGCTCCTGGAAGAACGATTCGAGATATGTGCGTCCATCCAACCGCGATGGCTACGATACCAATGTTCGTTATCCAACGCATGGATTCCGTGTCGCGCTCAGTCCTTAGGTGCTGGAGTAGGTTTCATGAAAATCATTCACTGCGTCGCGCTGGCGACGGCGCTCGCATTGCTCCCGGGCGCAGCCTATTCGCAGGGCAAGACCGCTCCCAAGGACGCAAAGCTCTATTTCATCACCCCGCGTGACGGACAGAAGGTTCGCGGCGGGTTCTGGGTCCGGTTCGGCCTGCGCAACATGGGCGTGACGCATGCCGGCGACGACTATCAGAACGCCGGTCATCATCACCTGTTGGTCGACGCCAACGACCCCATCGATCCCAAGGAGCCGATCCCGCAGGACAAGTCGCATCTGCACTTCGGGGCAGGGCAGACCGAGACCATGCTCGATCTCCCGCCCGGGACGCACACGCTGCAGCTGGTGCTGGGCGATGCCAAGCACTATCCGTTCGACCCGCCCGTCATGTCGGACAAGATCACCGTGCGCGTCAGGCCGCTGGCTTCAGCGCGGAGCAAATGATCACCGCAGGCTGGCGTTGATCTTGTCCAGCACCGCCGAGCCCGGGCAGAGCGTGTCCGCTTCCAGCGTGTTGAGTGGCGTCTCGACCGTGTTGAGATGCTCGTGCAGGTCTTCCGCCTCGGGATCGACATAGAGCAGGCCGGTGACGATCTGCCCCTTGGCGGCGTGCTTCTGCAGGAACGTCTGGGCACCGAGCCGGTCGTGCGGATCGTAGTCTGCATCGATCTTGCGCAGCGCGATCCTGCTGCCGTCATGCTGCTCGACCAACTGCAGCGTGCCCGGCGCGTAGTCGACGGCGATCGGATCGCGGCCGACCAGCACGTCGAGCCGGTTCACGGCGTCATTGTGCTCGCGGACATAGTCGAAGCTCTTGGTCGAACCGGCGTGGTTGTTGAAGGCGATGCAAGGGCTGATGACGTCGATGAAGGACGCGCCCTTGTGGCGGATCGCGGCGGCGATCAGCGGCACGAGTTGGGTCTTGTCACCGGAGAAGCTGCGCGCCACGAAGGTGGCCCCCAATTGCAGGGCGATCGCGACGAGGTCGATGGCGTTGTCGGTGTTGGTGACGCCCTTCTTGCTCTTCGAGCCGCGGTCGGCGGTTGCCGAGAACTGGCCCTTGGTCAGGCCGTAGACGCCGTTGTTCTCGACGATATAGGTCATGTTGACGCCGCGCCGGATCGAATGCGCGAACTGGCCGAAGCCGATGGAGGCGGAGTCGCCGTCGCCGGAAACGCCGAGATAGATCAGGTCGCGGTTGGCGAGGTTGGCGCCGGTCAAAACCGACGGCATGCGGCCGTGCACGGAGTTGAACCCGTGCGAATTGCCGAGGAAGTAATCCGGCGTCTTCGACGAGCAGCCGATGCCGGAGATCTTCGCCACCCGGTGCGGCTCGATCGACAGTTCGTAGCAGGCCTCGATGATTGAGGCGGTGATCGAGTCATGGCCGCAGCCGGCGCACAGCGTCGAGATCTTGCCCTCGTAGTCGCGGTGCGTGTAGCCGAGCTCGTTCTTCTTCAGGCCCGGATGATGAAATTTCGGCTTTGCAATGTAGGTCATGATACGGCCTTGCGGAGCGGGGTCACCTTGAGCTGATCCTGGTGGTCGCCAATGGCTTTTGCGATGAAACGGGCGGTAATCGGCGAGCCGTCGTAATGCACGATCGGCACGAGCCGCACCGGGTCGATGCCGTTCTCGTTGACGATGAGCTGACGGAGCTGGCTGTCGCGGTTCTGCTCGACCACATAGACGAAGTCATGCTCGGCGAGGAAGCTCGCCACGCTCGAGTGGAACGGGAAGGCGCGGATGCGCAGGCGATCGAGTTGATGGCCGCGCGCTTCCAGGAGCCCGATCGCCTCGTCCATCGCCGGCGAGGTCGAGCCGAAATAGATCACGCCGTATTTGGTCGGCCGTTCCGCATTGGCCTGCAGCGGGCGCGGCACGAGGTCCTGTGCGGTCTCGAACTTGCGCACCAGGCGTTGCATGTTGTCGGCGTAGACCGGGCCTTCCTCGGAGTAGCGCGCATAGCGGTCGCGCGAGGTGCCGCGGGTGAAGTAGGAGCCCTTGGTCGGATGCGTGCCGGGATAGGTGCGGTAGGGGATGCCGTCGCCGTCGACGTCGAGATAGCGGCCGAAGTCGCGGCCTTCCTCCAGCATCTCCGCGGTCATGATCTTGCCGCGGTCATATTGCCGCGAATCGTCCCACTTCAGCGGACGGCAGAGGCGATGGTTCATGCCGATGTCGAGGTCGAGCATCAGGAAGATCGTGGTCTGAAGCCGCTCGGCGAGATCGAACGCGGCCGCCGCGAACTCGAACGCTTCCGCCGGATCTTCCGGGAACAGCAGCACATGCTTGGTGTCGCCATGCGAGGCGTAGGCGCAGGCGATGATGTCGCATTGCTGGGTGCGCGTCGGCATGCCGGTCGAGGGGCCGGCGCGCTGGATGTTCATGATCACGGCCGGGATCTCGGCGAAGTAGGACAGGCCGATGAACTCCGTCATCAGCGAGATGCCGGGGCCGGAGGTCGCGGTGAAGGCGCGGGCGCCGTTCCAGGAGGCGCCGATCACGATGCCGATCGAGGCGAGCTCGTCTTCGCCCTGCACGATCGCGTATTTCGCCTTGCCGGTCTCGGGATCGTGCCGGTACTTCTTGCAGTGGCTGGTGAAGGCCTCCGCCACCGACGAGGACGGCGTGATCGGATACCAGGCGCACACGGTGGCGCCGCCGTAGACGGCGCCGAGCGCGGCGGCGCTATTGCCCTCGATGAAGATGCGGTCGCCGACCTTGTCGGACTTCTTCACACGCAGCCCGATCGGGCATTTCAGGTTCTGCAGCGCCCAGTCGCGGCCGAGGTGCAGCGCGTGGACGTTGGAGGAGAGCAGCTTCTCCTTGCCCTTGTACTGCTCGCCGATCAGCTGCTCGATCACCTTCGGGTCCATGTCGAGCAGCGCCGCGAGCGCGCCGAGATAGATGATGTTCTTGAACAGCTGGCGCTGGCGCGGATCGGTATAGGTCGAGTTGGTGATCGCGGTCAGGGGCACGCCGATCACAGTGATGTCGTCGCGGAATTTGGTCGACGGCATCGGCTTGGTGGAATCGTAGAACAGATAGCCGCCCGGCTCGATGCCGGCGACGTCCTTGTCCCAGGTCTGCGGGTTCATTGCCACCATCATGTCGACGCCGCCGCGGGCCCCGAGATGGCCGGCTTCGGTCACCCGCACCTCGTACCAGGTCGGCAGGCCCTGGATGTTTGAGGGGAAGATGTTGCGCGGGGACACCGGTACGCCGTGGCGCAGGATCGCGCGGGCGAACAGTTCGTTGGCGCTCGCCGACCCCGAGCCGTTGACATTGGCGAAGCGGACGACGAAGTCGTTTACGCTGCTGATCGGCTTTTTGTCGGACATGATGATCCTGCGTGGGTCATTTCGATGAAATATTTCTGCATGTCCCAGGCGCCGGTGGGACAACGCTCGGCGCACAGCCCGCAATGCAGGCAGACGTCCTCGTCCTTGACCATGACACGGCCGGTCTTGAGGTCGGAGGAGACGTAGAGGTCCTGGTCCGCATGCGGCGCGGGCGCCTTCAGACGCTGGCGCAAATCGCTTTCCTCGCCGTTCGCCGTGAAGGTGATGCAGTCCATCGGGCAGATGTCGGCGCAGGCATCGCACTCGATGCAGAGCGCGGTCGAGAACACGGTCTGCACGTCGCAGTTAAGGCAGCGATGCGCCTCGCCGAGCGCGAGCTTGACGTCGTAGCCGAGCTCGACCTCGGCGCGGATGTCCTTCAGGGCGACGATCTTGTCGCGATGCGGCACCTTGAAGCGCTTGTCGATGGAGATGTCGTTGTCATAGCTCCATTCGTGGATGCCCATCTTCTGCGAGGACACCTGCACGTCCGGCAGCGGGCGCTCGGTGATGTCCTCGCCCGAGAGCATCCGGTGGATCGACAGCGCGGCGTCGTGGCCGTGCGCCACCGCCCAGATGATGTTCTTCGGGCCGAAGGCGGCGTCGCCGCCGAAGAACACTTTTGGATTGGTCGAAACGAAAGTCTTCTGATCGACCGTGGGCATGTGCCACTTGTCGAACTCGATGCCGCAGTCCTGCTCGATCCAGGGGAAGGCGTTCTCCTGGCCGACCGCGACCAGCACGTCGTCGCATTCGATGGTCTGGTCGGGCTCACCCGACGGGACGAGACTGCGGCGGCCCTTGGCGTCGTATTCCGCCTTCACCTTCTGGAAGGTGACGCCGGTGAGCTTGCCGTTGTCGTGGATGAAGGCGACGGGAACGAGGAAGTTGAGGATCGGGATGTCCTCGTGGAGCGCATCTTCCTTCTCCCAGGGCGAGGCCTTCATCTCCTCGAAGCCGGAGCGGACGATCACCTTGACGCTCTCGCCGCCGAGTCTGCGCGCGGTGCGACAGCAGTCCATCGCGGTGTTGCCGCCGCCGAGCACGATCACGCGCTTGCCGATCTTGTCAGTATGGCCGAACGAGACGGAGGACAGCCAGTCGATACCGATGTGGATGTTCGCCGCTGCTTCCTTGCGGCCGGGAATGTCGAGCTCGCGGCCGCGCGGCGCGCCCGAGCCGACGAAGATCGCATCATATTTCTCCGCGAGCAGGGCCTTCATGCTCTCGATGCGATGACCGCCCTTGAATTCGACGCCGAGGCCCAGGATGTAGCCGGTCTCCTCGTCGATGACGGAATTCGGCAGGCGGAACTTGGGGATCTGCGTGCGCATCATGCCGCCGGCTTCGGGGTCGGCATCGAACACGGTGCAGTGGTAGCCGAGCGGCGCCAGATCGCGCGCCACCGTCAGCGAGGCCGGACCGCCGCCGACCAGCGCGATGCGCTTGCCGTTCTTCGCGGCGGGATGCGGCAGGCGCTGCTTGATGTCGTCCTTGAAATCGGCGGCGACGCGCTTGAGGCGGCAGATCGCCACCGGCGTCTCCTCGACGCGTCCGCGGCGGCACGCCGGCTCGCATGGACGATCGCAAGTGCGTCCCAGGATACCGGGGAACACGTTCGATTTCCAATTGATCATGTAGGCGTCGCTGTAGCGGCCTTGTGCGATCAGTCGGATGTATTCGGGAACTGGGGTGTGCGCAGGACAGGCCCACTGGCAATCGACTACCTTGTGAAAGTAGTCGGGGGCCGCGATATCGGTCGGTTTCATTCCTACCCTGTCCGCACAGGCTCAGAGACCCGGCGGCCTTCTTGAGCTTGGCGAACGCTTAATGCGCGTCGATCTGGTTTTTAAATTGGATCATACGGTTAGCTTATTAGAACCATTCCGAAGCACAACGGCAAATTTCCGCGATCTCCAGCTTTCATAGGAGATACGCGCGGACAGCATTAACGGCCGCGCGCGAATGCGGCGGTGCAGCATGTCGCGATGCGTGTGACGGCATCAGCCGTGCGAGATATCGCTCTTGGCGAGGTCCCACATCAGGCGGTAGGTGCCGACGGAGACGGGAAGCGGTAAGGGCGACGCAGCAGGTCCGGTGAAGCGCTCGGCGATGATGGTCGAGACAGCGCTGACCTGCGTGCCGTCGATCAGCACGAACCAGTCGCGCGCGCCTTCGTTGCGCGTGGCCGGAATCTCCGCTGTCGCGCCGGAAAGCTTCGGCTCGCTTTCGAGCAGATGCATGGAGATGATGCCGTCGTACTTCTCCGGCGCCAATTTCTTCCGCAGTGCATCACGCCATTCGCCGGCGTTGTCGGGCACTGGGCGCAGCCGCACCACGCCGAGCGCCGATCCGCGTCCCGCACCGTTGCTGATCGTGATGCGCGCCACCACGCGCAGCATGTTCTTGAAACGCGCCATGCTTTGGCGCGACCAGTCGGTTGGGTTGGCGAGCCGCGCCCGATAGGCCGGGCTGTCCAGCACGTCGAGCGTCGCGGTTGAATAGAGGCAGAGATATTTGGGATGGGCGGCGTGCGCGACATAGCGCCGCGCTTCCAGAAAACCCTCGATCGCAACGCGCTCTTCCAGATGTTCGCGATCGTACCAGCGGTTGAAATCGGCTTCATCTGCTGCGTCGATATCCATCGACGTCAGCAGCATGCCTTTCCCGGCGAGCGGCATTTTCTTGTTGTCCTTCCCATGCGAACCATGACCCTCATGGTGAGGAGCCGCAAAGCGGCGTCTCGAACCATGAAGGCCCCGCTGCTGCATCCCGGCCTTCATCCTTCGAGACGCGCGCAAGCGCGCTCCTCAGGATGAGGGGATAGTTCTTATCGTGCGGCTTTCGACGCGAGGTCGGCGATCGACTTCATGACCGCGTCCCTCACGCCGGCATCATAGAGCGAATGGCCAGCTTCTTCCACGATGCGAATCTCGGAACCCGGCCAGACTTTCGCGAGCGCCTGCGATGTCTCAGGCGGGCACAGCAAATCGTAGCGGCCCTGGATGATGATGCCGGGAATGCCGGCGAGCCTGCCGGCGTTCCGCAACAACTGGTCCTCGGTCATGAAGCTGTCGTTGACGAAGTAATGCGCTTCCATGAACGGCGTCGCGGGCAGCGTACGCCAGACGTTCAGCGAGGCGAGGTCGAGCCGCGTCTTTGCGGGCTTGTGTTCCGACAAAATGCGCTCGGTGTCGTGCCAGGCCCGCGCGGCGGGGCCATGCACGGCCGGGTCGGTATCGAGGATGCGGCGCCAATAGGCATCCACCGGCCGCGCGCGCTCCTCCGGAGGCAGCACGCTCAGAAAATCCTGGTGGAGCGCGGGATAGAATTGCGACAGGCGGGTCGTGAAGCCGGTCTCGACCTCGGCCCGCGTGCCCAGAAAGGTCGCGCGCAGCGCGATGCCACAGACGCGCTCGGGATGCGCCTCGGCATAAGCCAGCGCCAGCGTCGCGCCCCAGGAGCCGCCGACCACCATCCAGCGCGCAAAGCCGAACTTCTCGCGGATCTTCTCCATGTCCGCGATCAGATGCGCCGTCGTGTTGTCGGCGCGCGATCCCTTGGGACGGCTGCGGCCGCAGCCGCGCTGGTCGAACAGCACGGCGCAGAATCGCTCGGGATCAAAGAGCCGGCGATGATCGGGCTGGCAACCGCTGCCGGGGCCGCCATGGAGATAGACGGCGGGAATGCCGTCGGCGCGGCCGACGCTTTCGACGTAGAGCTCGTGGCCGTCGCCGACGTCGAGCATCTCGGAGGTCAGCGGCGCGAAGGGATCGGCGCGCTTGACCGAACTGACCGCGTCGGCGTCAGGCGCCATTCTCGCCGTTCTCCGAAGTCTCTGCTTCCAACGTGCCTCCGGCGAAGTTGCGGTAGAGGAAGCGGTTGGTCTCGCCCTCGGCCTCGCGCTCGGCCTGCTTGAAGATGGTCTCGTGCAGCGGCGACAATGCGCAGGCGGGATCGGTGTTGGCGGCATCGCCGGTCAGCGCGAAGGCCTGGCAGCGGCAGCCGCCGAAATCGATCTCGCGGAACTCACACGTCTTGCAAGGCTCCTTCATCCAGCCGGTGCCGCGATAGCGGTTGAAGGCGTCGGAGTTCTGCCAGATCCAGGCGATCGAATGGTTGGAGCGCACGGATTCGAAGTCGAGCCCGGTGATGCTCTCGGCGGCGTGGCAGGGCAGCACCTTTCCGGCCGGCGAGATGTTGAAGAACTGCCGGCCCCAGCCGCCCATGCACTTCTTCGGCCGCAGCGCGTAATAGTCCGGCACAACATAGTCGATTGCGAGCGTGCCCTTGAGCCGCTCGCGCGCCTCCTCGACGATGCGCGTGGTCTCATCGAGCTGCGCCACCGTCGGCATCAGCGCGGCGCGGTTCTTCAGCGCCCAGCCGTAATACTGCACATTTGCGACCTCGAGCCGGTCGGCGTCGAGATCGACCGCCATCTGGATGATGTCGGGGAGCTGGTGCAGGTTCTGGCGATGCATCACCGCATTCACGGTGAGCGGCAGGTCGAGCTCGCGCGTCCACTTCGCGACCTCGAGCTTCTTGTAATGCGCGCCCTTGTAGCCGGCGACGCGATCGGAGAGACCATCTTCCGTGCCCTGGAAGCTGATCTGCACGTGGCAGAGCCCGGCATCAGCGAGCTCGCTCAGCCTGCCGCGCGTCAGCAGTACGGCCGAGGTGATCAGGTTGGTGTAGAGGCCGACGTCGCTCGCATGCTTGACGAGTTCGACGAGGTCCTTCCGCGCCGTCGGCTCGCCGCCGGAAAAGTGGACCTGGAGCACGCCGATCTCGGCGAGCTCGCTCAACACCTTCTTCCATTCCTCGGTGGTCAGCTCCTTGCCGGCGCGATCGAGCTCGACCGGGTTGGAGCAGTAGGGGCATTGCAGCGGGCAGCGATGCGTGATTTCGAGCAGCACGGCGAGCGGAATGCCGAACGTCTCCGCCGTCGAGCGCTGCTTCTCCAGCACCGCGAGACTGTCGCTGGCGTCGGGCGGGATGATGGGGTTGCCGAGCACATCGCTCATGGTGTCTTCTCCCGGACTTCGGTGAGAAAGCCCTTGTCGGCGAGATCCTGCAGCATGGCGATGACGTCGGTGAGGATCGCATCGCGCGGCGCGGCATATTTCGCGGCCAACTGATCGGCGACGTCGCCGACGTTGCGCTCGCCATTGCAGAGCTGCAAAACCTCGACCGCGATCTCGTCCGGCGCCAGCACCCGTTCCGGTGCCAGGATCACCCAGACCTGTCGCGTCTCGTCATATTTCAGCTTGGCATGCCGCGGCAGCACGGGCCGGCTCGTTTCGCTGACGCTGATATGACGCGGCCCGGCCATCGCTCGTTCCTCTTAGCTCGCTTTGGGCACGAATGCGCCCGGCGGAGTGTGGCCCTCGACATAGGCGTGGTAGAGCGCATCGAGCTGCACCCACAGCACGTTGGTCTTGAAGATCAGCGCGTTGCAGACCGATGCGCGCTGCTCGGGCGTCTTCGCATGCGCCTTGACATAGTCGAGCGCGAAGCCGGCATCGCGCGGCGCCTGCGTCAGGCGACGCTTGAAGTAGCTCATGATGTCCGGATTGACGAAGTCGTAATGCTCCAGCATGCCGGAAATGCGCTCTTCGTGCAGATTTGGCGCGAACAGCTCGGTGAGCGAGGAGGCGATCGCCTCCAGCGGGCTTTTTTCGCGGCAGTAGTGGACATAGGCTTCCACCGCGAAGCGGGTCGCTGGCAAGATGCCTTCGGTCGATTCCACATAGGCGGTGTCGAGGCCGAGGCCCTCGGTCAGCTTGAGCCAGCGCTCGATGCCGCCTTCAGAGCCGACGTCGCCGTCATGGTCCTCGATGCGATGGCGCCATTCCACCCGCGTGGCGCGGTCGCGGAAGCGCGAGATCACCACCGCGTCCTTGATCGGGATCGTGCTCTGGTAATAGTAGCGGTTGAGCGCCCAGGCCTGCACCTGGCCCTTGTTCAGCTTGCCGCCGTGCAAGAGCTTATGGAACGGATGCAGGCTGTGATAACGCGTCGCGCCGATATGGCGCAGCGTCGCCTCGAGTTCCTCGGCCGAGTTGAGCGTCAAATCCTTGCCGATCGAGAGGGCGGTCATTCCTGTCAGTGACGCGGCATTCACAGCACGATCTCCGTTCCGTCAGCGGGTATCTGCCAGCCCGCCTGCTCAGTGGCTTTGCGCTCGATTGAGCCGGGCAGCAGCGCCGGATTCGAGTTATTGATATGCAGAAATATCTTCCTGTCGATATTGAGATCAGCGAGCCGCGCGATCGCACCATCGCCGCCGGACATCGCGACGTGTCCCATGCTCTTGCCGGTCTTGTGGCCGAGGCCGCACCTGATCATCTCGTCATCCTGCCAGACCGTGCCGTCGAAGAACACCAGCGCGGCGCCATCGATCTCGGCCTTGAGCGCATCGGTCACCTCGGCGCAGGCGGCGAGGAAATAAAAACTCTTGCCGGTCGACTTGTCCGTGATCTTCAGTCCCAGCGTATCGCCGTCGCCGGTCTCGCCGCCCGGATGCGCCTTGCCTTCCAGATACCAGGCCGACTTGCCGGGCACCGCGAAGGGGAGCACCTCGATACCCGAACGCGCGCCATCCGGCAGTCGCGGCTCGAACGGCTCGCGGATGCCGATCGGCTGGCGCCCCACGTTCTTCTCGTTCACCACGTTGAAGATGCTGTTGGCTTTGAGGATCGCCAGCACCTTCTCATGGGCGTAGATCGTGAAGGGCGAGCCCTCGCGCATCGAGAGCAGGCCCGCGACCGCGTCGACCTCGCCGTTGGTCAGGATTACGCCGGCGATCGGGGTGTGGCGCAATGCGCCCGCCTTGGGATGCAACTGCGGCGTGGCGTTCAATTGCTGTCTGAGGTCGGGCGACGCGTTGATCAGGAACCAGTGCGCGCCATCGCCGCTGAAGGCGACCGATGCCTGGGTTCGTTGCAGCTCATGGCCGCTCGCACGGGCCGCCCGGCAGCCCTCGCATCCGCAATTCCATTGCGGGACTCCGCCGCCCGCTGCGGCGCCCAGGACGACGACGCGAAGCATGATCCGTCTCCTGGAGGTAACGTCGCGTGGTGGATCTCAGGCCGACACAAATTCTGTCTTCCGGAAACGCATCGTGACCGAAAGATCCACCTCGCTGAACGCGAACTCGCCAGCCCTTACTTGCGGGTGGCGCTCACATACATGTTGATTTCCATACCGCAGGGCACTTCAACGATCTTCGGGGCTTTCCAGGCCATTTTTGGCTCTCCAATTGCGCGAATTTGGACGTATCGTCCCAGAGACTAAATTAGTGCGGGCGGAGAAGTTCGCCAGTTAAATCTTACGGGACCTAGGTAGTAGACGAGGAATTGCTGCGTTGCGAAAACGACCGCGGAACGCCGCTTCAGGCGAGGCTGCCTTGCGGAAGGCGCATTCGGTCGCGAACCCTGTCCTGATAAAGCAGTTGTGAGTGCACTGCAGCTTTCAATCCGCTACAGCCGACCCAAGTGGACTTCCGTGATGCCCAAATACTTCTTCAACACCCGCATCGGCGACGAATTGATCGTGGATCCTGACGGCGAGGACCTGCGCAACCCCGATCGCGCCTGGGAGGTCGCCCGTCAGATGATCCTGGAAGTGGTGAAATCGGAAGGCGCCCAGCCGGCCCTCCTCGAGGCCGTCATCGAGGTCACCGACGTCGATGGCGAGATCGTGCTGGAGTTTCCCTTCACCGAAGCGCTCCTGGACATGCCGGATCGCACCGCGACCCGGCATTAGGGCTTCTCTCCCCGCCGTTATTTCCTCGGACAGACTCTGGATTGCTTCGCTTCGCTCGCAATGACGGAAAATGTGGCAATCCGCCCCACTTTCGCCCCTGCGAAATCCGCATGGCTTTGCCGCGTTGCCGGCGCTAAAACACGCCGGTCAAACGGAGCACGTCATGCAAGACCTCTGGCGCCTGTCGGCCGCCGACCTCGCCACCCTCGTCAAATCCCGGAAGGTTTCGGCCAGGGAGGCTGCGCAGGCGGGGCTGGCCCGGCTCGATGCCGTCAATCCCAGGCTCAATGCCGTGGTCGACCACAGGCCCGACGACGTGCTCAAGCAGGCCGATGTCATTGATGCCGCGATCGCCCGCGGCGAGGACCCGGGCGTGCTCGCCGGCGTACCCGTGACCATCAAGGCCAATGTCGACCAGGTCGGCTTTGCCACCACCAACGGCCTCAAGCTGCAGCGCGACCTGATCGCGCGCGAGGACAATCCGGTGGTCGCCAATTTCCGCAAAGCGGGCGCCATCCTGCTTGGCCGCACCAATTGCCCGGCCTTCTCCTATCGCTGGTTCACCACCAACCTCGTCCATGGCGACACCAAGAATCCCCGTGATGCCTCGCTGACGCCGGGCGGCTCCTCGGGCGGCGCCGGCTCGGCGGTCGCGGCCGGCATCGGCCATATCGCCCATGGCACCGACATCGCCGGCTCGATCCGCTATCCCGCCTATGCCTGCGGCGTGCACGGCCTGCGCCCGACCATGGGCCGCATTCCCGCCTTCAACCCGGCGCTGCCGGAGCGCCCGATCGGTCCGCAGATCACCGCGGTGTCGGGCCCCCTGGCGCGCACCGTCAACGACTTGCGGATTTCGCTCGCCGCGATGTCGGCGCGCGACATCCGCGATCCCTGGTGGGTGCCGGCGCCGCTGGAAGGCGCGGCGCGGCCGAAGCGCGCCGCGCTCTGCCTCAACCCGGACGGGCTTGCGACCACGCCGGAGGTGAAGGCAGCCGTGAGCGATGCCGGCAAGCGGCTGGAGCGTGCGGGCTGGAGCGTCGATGTGATCGAGAACACGCCACCGATGCGCGAGGCGGTCGAGTGGCAGACAAAGCTGTGGCTCGGCGACGGCTACGAGGCACAGCTTGAAATGGCCGAGCGCGAGGGCGACCCCGGTGCGCTTGCGTGCCTGCGCGGCAACCGCGCCAAGGTCACGCCGTTCGACCAGGCGGCCTACGCGAAGGCGCTGACCCGCCGCGCCACGCTGACCCGGGATTGGATGTTGTTCCTCGAACAATATGCGGTGGTGCTGACGCCGGTCTCCGGCGAACTGCCATTCCCGGACCATCTCGACCGCAAGGATGACGAGTCCTTCAAGCGCGTCTGGGAGGCGCAGTTGCCGCAGATCGCCATTCCGTTCATGGGACTGCCGGGCCTCGTGGTCTCGACCGGTCTCGTCGGCAAAGCGCCCGTCGGCGTGCAAGTCGTGTCCGGGCGCTACCGCGAGGACTTGTGCCTGCTTGCGGGCGAGGCGATCGAGGCAGGCGGCGTGCCGCCGTCGCCCATCGACCCCGTGAGCTAGCGATGTCTGCGATCTACGAATTCAAGGCCAACTCGCTCGCCGGCGAGGAAGTGCTGATGCGGCGCTTCGAAGGACAGGTGCTGTTGATCGTCAACACCGCGAGCAAATGCGGCTTCACACCGCAATATCGCGGCCTCGAGGATCTCTACCGCGACTTCTCTCCGCGCGGCTTCTCGGTGCTCGGCTTTCCCTGCAATCAGTTCGGCGGGCAGGAGCCGGGGCAGGCGGGCGAGATCCAGGCGTTCTGTTCGACGAACTACGACGTCACCTTCCCGCTGTTCGCGAAGATCGACGTCAACGGCGCCAATGCGCATCCTCTGTATGAGTACCTGAAACACCAGCAATCCGGCCTGCTGGGTGCCTCCATCAAATGGAATTTCACGAAGTTCCTGGTGGACCGCGCCGGCAAGGTGATCGCGCGCTATGCGCCGACCGCACGGCCCGAAGGACTGCGGAATCAAATCGAAACACTGTTGTGAGCGAGACAATCATGAGCGACGAATTTCCGGACCGCCTGTCGGTCGATCCGAACAGCCCCTATTACAACGCGGATATCCTGTCGCGCGACGTCGGCATCCGCTTCAAGGGCATCGAGAAGACCAATGTTGAGGAATACTGCATCAGCGAAGGCTGGGTCCGCGTCGCCGCGGGCAACGCCAAGGACCGCTACGGCAACCCTCTGACCATCAAGGTGCATGGGCCTGTGGAGCCGTATTTCAGGGATAAGAAGTAAGCGCGGCGCACACTCTCTCCACGCGTCATTGCGAGCGGAGCGCAGCAATCCAGAATCTTTCCGCGGTGACAGCCTGGATTGCTTCGCTGCGCTCGCAATGACGGTGGGGCACGAGAGGGATGCCCCCTACGACAGCCGCATGTCCAGCAGCCTTCGTCCTTCGCCCTTGAGCAGCTTCTTCACCGCGCCGGAGGCCACGACCTCGCCGTCATTGGCGTAGGCCTCGTGGTTCTTCTCGATGTCGTCGAGGCGGTAGAGATAGTTGACCATGACGCCGGCGGACTCGCGCACGCCCTTGGACGAGAGGTCACCGAGCCAGTTGATGCGCTCGAGCCGCGCGCCGTTGCCGAGATGGAAGCGGGCGACCGAGTCGATCAGCCGGCCCTTCGACGTGCGCGCCTTCAGGAAGTAGTGGGCCGCAAGCGGCTCCAGCACGGCGCGGAGCTGCGCGGTCACGTCTGCATTCTCGAACCATTTCGGCTCGTCGAGTTGCTTCAGCAACTCGCGATCATCGTCCGATAGCGGCAGGTCCTTGTCCTGCTTCACCCACTGCATGAAGCCCGGCACCGGCGACAGCGTCACGAAACTGTCGAGCCGCGGCAATTCGCGGCGCAATTCCTCGACCACCTGCTTGATCAGGAAGCTGCCGAAGGAGATGCCGCCGAGGCCGCGCTGGGTGTTGGAGATCGAATAGAACACGGCGGTGCGCGCCCGCTCGATTGGCAGATGCTGGCGGTCGACGGCTAGCAGCGGCGCGATCGCGCCGGGAATGGCTTCGGTCAGCGCCACCTCGACGAAGATCAGGGGCTCGTCGACCATCGCAGGATGGAAGAACGCGTAACAGCGGCGATCGACCGGATCGATGCGGCGGCGCAGATCGTCCCAGTCGCTGATCTCGTGCACGGCTTCATAGCGGATGATCTTTTCGAGGATGTTGGCCGGGGTCGACCAGTCGATCCTGCGCAGCACGAGAAACCCCCTGTTGAACCACGAAGAGAGGAGATGGACGACGTCGCGGTCGAGCGCGGCGAGATCGGCGTGGCCGTTCATCATGCCGAGCAGGTCGGCGCGCATGTTGACGAGATCGCCGGTGCCGCCGGGCGTGCGGTTGAGGCGGCGGATCAATTCCTGCCGGCGCGGCTCCGAGGCGAAATGCACGGAGCTCGCGTCCTCGTCGCCGGATTTGGCGCGCCATTTTTCGATCGCCTTGGTCAAACGCTCGCGGTCCGGGCCGAAGTCGCGCACCAGCGCCTCGAAAAAGGCGCGGCGTCCTGTCGCATCCAGATCCTGGTAGAGGTCGAGCACCTCGCGCGCCATGGCGGTCCCGGAGGCTTCGCCCCGTCCCGACAGCAGCGCTTCGCAGAGCTCGACGAGACCGTCGGCGTCATGCTTGGTGTTGGAGGAATCGCCCCGGCGAAGCAGCGTGCGGCCGCGCTCGGAGATCGTGGCGAGCAGGTCGGAGAAATAGGCGTTGGCCATCTGGGCTTTTCGAATCCGGTTTGTGCGCTGCAGAAGCTTACACGGGATTTAGGCGGAAGCCGATCACAATCAAGCGCAGGAGTTGGGCATCTTAAGCTATGTCATGCGTTCCAAGAAAGTCGTCATGAAAGCTGCCATGCCCGGCGTCTCTGACGTCTGAACCACTCAGTGTCATTCCGGGGCGCCGCGAAGCGGCGAGCCCGGAATCCATAACCACGGCTGGTGGCTATGGATTCCGGGCTCCCTCGCTGCGCTCGGGCCCGGAATGACGGAGTGAACTGTTAGAGTCACAACACTAGCTCTTTCCCGCAAACTCCGTCGGCGTCCGTCCGGTCACCTGACGGAAGGCGGCGGAGAAGGCGGGTACGCTGGCATAGCCGAGCTGAGCGGCGAGCTGCTTGACCGAGACGCCGGCATCGGTCGAGAGCCGCTGGATCGCGGCGGCGATCCGGGCGCGCTGACACCAGCTCTTGAAGCTCAGTTGCGTCTCCGTGGAGAACAATCGCGACAGTGTCCGCGCGGAAGTTCCCACTTCGCGCGCCAGCGTGTCGATGTCGTGCAGGCCGGTGGGATCGTCGAGCACGATCATCGCGGCGCGCCGGCAGCGTGGCTCGTGCGGCAGCGGCACGAAGGTCGCGGAATCCTCGGCCTGGTGCAGTTCCAGCATCACCAGGCGGACCAGGAGCTCGGTGCGCTCTGACGTATTGCGGGAATCAAACAGTGCCAGGATCGCCTGGTGCAGCAGCGGCGACACCCGCACCACGAACTCCTTGGTCAGGCCCTCGTCGCATTGCTCGCGCTTCAGCCAGGGCAGGTCGAAATAGAGCGTGCGCATCTCGATGTCGGCGAGCACGTCGATGGCGTGCTCAAGCCCGGCCGGGACCCATACCGCGCGGTCCGGTGGCACCAGCCAGCGCCCCTTGGGCGTCGTCACCTGCATCGTTCCCTTGGCGGCGTAGACGAGCTGCGCCTCTCGATGCTTGTGCGGGTCGAGCCGCAAGCCCCTGGGATAGTCGCGCGCGACCAGGTGGACGCCCGCGGTCGAGCGGTGGTTGCCGCGGACTTCCTTGATTGGCGTTTCGACGACAGTCATTGGCAGCATCCCGTCATGGCCCCGACATATAACCGATTTCGGAGCAGGAGAGGACTCGTCTATGAACAGCCCCGGCCGGGTGATCGGCTTCGTCAACGGAGCCCATTTCATCGACCATTATTCAATGCTGATCTTTGCCGCCGCCGTGATCATCATGGGGCCGGCGCTCGGCATGGCCTATTCGGAGCTCCTCCCTTACGCGACGCCCGGCTTCGTCGCCTTCGGCGCGGGATCGCTGCTCACCGGCTGGCTCGGGGACCGCTGGAGCCGCCGCCACATGATGCTGATCTTCTTCATCGGCATCGGCGCCTCCATGATCTCGGTCGGTTTCGTGCAGACGCCGACGCAGCTCGGCGCGGCGCTGCTCGCGATCGGCATCTTCGCCTCGATCTACCATCCCGTCGGCACCGCGATGATCGTGTCCTACGCCGACAAGCTCGGCCGCGAGATGGGGCTGAACGGCGTCTGGGGCAATCTCGGCGTCGCGTCCTCGGCGCTGGTCACCGGCGTGATCGGCCAATATCTCGGCTGGCGCTACGCCTTCATCGTCCCGGGCGTGGTCACCGTGCTGATCGGCATCGCCTTCGCGATGACCGTCGTGCACGAGGATCGCAAGGGCAGCAAGCAGGCGGCAGCCCAGGCGCGGGTGGCGAAGCAGGACATGTGGCGCGTGGTCTTGTCGCTATTGATTGTCGTGATTGCGATCTCGACGACGTTCAACGCCGTCACGGTCGCGCTGCCAAAGCTGTTCGCGGAGCGGCTCGCCGATCTCACCAGGAGCCCGGCGCTGCTCGGCGTCATCGCGGCCGGCGTCTACGTGTTCGGCGCGATGACGCAGTACACGATCGGCCGGCTGCTCGACCATTACTCGCTGAAAACGGTGGCGCTGCCGCTGTCCTTCATGCTGGCGCCGTTCCTGTATCTGGCGGCGAGCCTGTCCAACCTGCCGCTGATCGTGGTCTCGATCGGCATCGTCATGGGCGCATTCGGGCAGGTCACCGTCAACGACGCGATGGTCGGCAAGTACACCACGGAGGAGTGGCGCTCACGCGCCTATGCGGTGCGCTACTTCGTCGGCTTCACCGCGGCCGGTGCCTCCGTCGGCCTCGTCGCCTGGCTCTACGAGCAGGGCGGTTTCGTCACCATGCTGCAAGCCTTTGCCGGTCTCTGCCTGCTGGCGATCGCGGCGGCGATCATCCTGCCCCGCGAGATCAGAACGCCGCAGCCGGCGTAACGCCGCGGAAGGATACTGGGTCGCTTCGCTCCTTTCGTCATTCCGGGGCGCGCCGACAGGCGCGAGCCCGGCATCCATCGGGCCGCAGAGACCGTGGGCAAATGGATTCCGGGCTCGTCGCTGCGCGACGCCCCGGAATGACGGAGGCGCGCGCTCACAATGACAGGGGATGTGGCGGCGCGTCGCTCATGCCGGCCCATGATGCAATAGTGCTGGTGTTTTGCCCGACATGTCAAACGCGTTCTTGGCGCGCCTTTGGGGTCGCCGCCGGCGGCGTCGTTCTACTTTGCATGGGGTTGTTTTCGCGTTTTTTGGTGATGCGCCGTACCCCTGGCGCGGAGGCGGGAACTCCCTTCGCCTCCAGCGGGTTCTATCCCCAGTCGCTACCGGCACGTTGCCGAGGCGAATGAAGGGGAACGACACCTGCATGCAGTGGAGTCTGCTCCGACCGGTCGGCCTCGTCCCCGCGGCGCTTGCCCTTACGACCATCGCGGCCAGCGCCGAGGGCGGCAGATCCACAGGTCCGTCTGAATTCCTCCTGGTGGCGCAGATCGTGCTCCTGATTGCCGTGGGCCGCGGTCTCGGTGAGCTCATGCAGCGCATCGGCCAGCCCTCGGTGATCGGCGAACTGCTCGCCGGCATCCTGCTCGGGCCGTCGCTGTTCGGCTGGATCTGGCCGGAGGCGCAACAGGCGATCTTCCCGAAGACGCCCGAGCAGAAGGCGATGATCGACGGCGTGGCCCAGTTCGGCATCCTGCTCCTGTTGCTGCTGACCGGCATGGAGACCGATCTCAAGCTGGTCAGGAAGATCGGCAGGGCGGCGATCGCGATCTCGATCGCCGGCATCGTCGTTCCCTTCGCCTGCGGCTTCGTGCTCGGCGAGTTCCTGCCCGATGCGCTTCTGCCCAATCCGCAGCAGAGGTTGGTGGCCTCGCTGTTCATGGGCACGGCGCTGTCGATTTCGTCGGTGAAGATCGTCGCGGTAGTCGTTCGCGAGATGAACTTCATGCGGCGCAATGTCGGGCAGATCATCGTCGCCACCGCCGTGATCGACGACACCATCGGCTGGATCATCATCGCCGTCATCTTCAGCCTGGCCTCGCAAGGCACGCTGGACGTGGTCTCGGTCGCCAAGGCCGTGCTGGGCACGCTGGCCTTCCTCGTCGTCAGCTTCACCATCGGCCGCCGCCTGGTGTTTCATCTCATCCGCTGGGCCAACGACACCCTGGTCAGCACCGCGCCCGTCATCACCGTGATCCTGCTGCTGATGGGCACCATGGCGCTGATCACGCATCTGATCGGCGTGCACACCGTGCTCGGCGCCTTCGTCGCCGGCATCCTGGTCGGCGAATCCCCGATCCTGACCCGGCAGATCGACGAGCGCCTGCGCGGGCTGATCTCGAGCTTCTTCATGCCGGTGTTCTTCGGCCTTGCCGGGCTCAACGCCGATCTCTCGGTGCTGCGTGATCCCGATCTCCTGATGCTCACCGGCCTGTTGGTTCTGATCGCCAGCGTCGGCAAGTTCGGCGGCGCCTTCGTCGGCGGCACCGTGGGCGGCCTGAACTACCGGGAGTCGCTGGCGCTCGCGAGCGGCATGAACGCGCGCGGCTCGACCGAGGTGATCATCGCCACCATCGGTCTTTCCATCGGCGTGCTCAGCCAGAACCTGTTCACGATGATCGTGACGATGGCGATCGTGACGACGATGGCGATGCCGCCGATGCTGCGCGCGGCGCTCGCCGAACTGCCGATGAGCAGGGACGAGAAGGAGCGGCTGGAGCGCGAGGAGTTCGAGAGGCGCGGTTTCGTCGCCAATCTCGAGCGGCCCTTATTGGCAGTGGACGACAGCGTCAACGCCACCTTTGCCGCCCACGTCGCGGGCCTGATTGCCGGCATGCGCGGCCTGCCGATCACCGTGCTGCATATCGGCCGGCGCGCGAACGAGCAGGAGAAGGGGCGGGACCAGGAGGAGAGCCACGAAACCGTGGTGAAGAAGGCGGCTGAAGCGGTGTCGGACCATGGCAAGGCAGATGCCGGCAGCGTCGATGTCATCACCCGTACCGGACGGGCGGAGCTGGGCGAGACGATCGCCGATGAAGCGCGCAAGGGTTTCGATCTCCTGGTCGTCGGCGTCGACAAGGTCATCGCGACCAAGGATCGTTTCGATCGGAGGATCGAGGATATCGCCGCGGAATTCGAAGGGCCGCTTGCGATCGTCGCGGCGAAGGGCAAGCACCTCAAGCAGCCGATGCCCGATACGCTCAACATCCTCGTGCCGGTCTCGGGCAGCGGCGTCTCCAAGCGCGGCGCCGAGGTCGCGGTCGCGCTGGCGCAGGCCGGATCAGGCTCGCTCCGCGTAATCTATGTGGCGACGACACGGGACAAGGGCGCGCAGCGCGGCACGTCGCGCGGCCTGAGCCGGGAGGCGGGCATCCTCAAGGACACCAGCGACCTCGCCGCCCGCTACGAGGTCGAGATCACAACGACCTTGCCCGTCAACCGGGCACCTGAAGCTGCGATCCTGCGCGAGATCGAAACCACGGATGTCGATCTCGTGGTCATGGGCGTCGACCGGATCCAGGCCGATCACCTCTCCTTCGGCGGCGTCGCCAACGCCGTGCTCAGACAATCGAAGGCCTCGGTTCTCCTGGTGTCGAGCGGCGAAGCTCGCCCGGCGTCAGCGGAGAAGGCCTGAACTCGGTTCACCTCTACCCGCTGGGGAGAGGTAAGGAGCGGACGATCTCGCCGTGCTTTAGGACTTCACCTCCGCGGCCGGCTGCGCCAGCGGCGCTTTCTTCTTCGAGGAGCGCCAGTTCTCGAAGCGCTGCACCACCACGAAGAAGGCCGGAACGAACAGCACCGCGAGGCAGGTCGAGGCCAGCATGCCCGAGAACACCGTGATGCCGATCGATTTGCGCGCGCTGGCGCCGGCGCCTGTCGCGAGCACCAGTGGCACCACGCCGAGGATGAAGGCGAACGAGGTCATCAGGATCGGGCGGAAGCGGGCGCGCGCCGCCTCGATCGCCGATTCCAGGAGCGGCTTGCCGTCGCGGACGTGCAGCTCGAGCCCGACCTCGACGATCAGGATGGCGTTCTTGGCCGACAGCGCGATCAGGAGGATCAGGCCGATCTGGCAATAGAGGTTGTTGTCGATCTTCAGGCCGTTGAGGATCAGCATCGGCCCGATCAGCGACAGCGGCACCGCCAGGATCACCGAGATCGGCGCGTACCAGCTCTCGTACTGGCCGGCGAGCACGAGATAGACCAGCAGCATCGCGAGGCCGAACACCCAGTAGATCTGGTTGGAGACGGCTTTCTCCTGATAGGACATCGCGGTCCATTCATAGCCGGTGCCCGGCGGCAGCGTCTTGTCCGCGATCTCTTCCATCAGCTCAAGCGATTGGCCGGAGGAGTAGCCCTGCGCCGGCAGGCCGACGATGGTCGACGACGGATAGAGATTGTAGAGGCTGATCAGCGACGGCCCGGTTGCCGGCGTGATCTGGGCAACGGTGCCGATCGGGATCATGTCGCCGTTCGAGTTGCGCACCTGCATGTTGGCGATGTCGCGCTCGGTGACGCGGAACGCCGGATCGGCCTGCGTATAGACCTGGAACACGCGGCCGAACTTGTTGAACTGGTTGACGTAGGACGAGCCGAGATAGGTCGACAGCGCCGAGAACACCTGGTCCGTCGTCACATGCAGCGTCTGGGTCTTGACGCGGTCGATCTCGACATTGAACTGCGGCACCGACGAGCGGAACGAGGACGAGACGCGCTGCAGCGCGCTCTGGCTCTGGGCGTTGGAGACCATCGCGCCGGTGATCGCCTGGAGCTTTGCGAAGTCGCTGTTGCCGTCGCGCAGCTCCACCTGCATCGAGAAGCCGGCCGCGTTGCCGATGCCCTGGATCGGCGGCGGCGGCAGCACCAGCGTGCGCGCCTCCATGATGGTCGCCATCTTGTCGTTCAGCCCGTACACCAGCGAGCGCAGATCCTCGCCTTTGCCGCGCGCCTCCCAGTCCTTCAGGATGATGTAGGCGACGCCGGCATTGGCAAGGCTCGCGCTGTTGTCGAGCGCGGAGATTCCGGCAATGGTGATGACCTGCTGGACGCCCGGCGTCTGTCGGATGATTTCGCTCGCTTTGTCGAGTACCGTCTGGGTTCGCTCGAGCGAGGCGCCGTCGGGCAGCTGCACGGCGGCGATCAGATAGCCCTGGTCCTCGATCGGCAGGAAGCCGGTCGGCACCCGCGACAGGCCATAGCCGCCGATCCCGATCAGGACCAATGCTACCGCGACCGAGACCGTGGCGTTCCTGACCAGGGCGCCGATCAGCCGGATATAGCCTCGCTCGACGCGGTTATAGACGGCGTTGAAGCCGCGGTAGAAGAAATTGCGCTGCTCCGGCGGCACCGCCGGCCGCAGCCAGAGCGCGCACTGCGTCGGCTTCAGCGTCGCTGCGTTGATGGCGCTGAGCAGCGCGGTCGCGGCGATCACCAGCGCGAATTGCGAATAGATGCGCCCTGTGAGGCCGGCGAGGAACGAGGCCGGCAGGAACACCGATATCAGCACCAGCGTGATGCCGACGATCGGAGCGAACAGCTGGTCCATCGCCCTGATCGCGGCGTCGTGGCCGTTCATGCCCTGCTCGATGTTGTGAGCGGCGCCTTCGACCACGACGATCGCGTCGTCGACCACGATGCCGATCGCGAGCACGATCGCAAACAGCGTCGACATGTTGATGGTGAAGCCGAGCGCCGCCATCGCGGCGAAGGCGCCGATGATGGTGACCGGCACCGTCGTCGCCGGCACCAGCATCGCGCGCCAGTCCTGCAGGAACACCAGGATCACGACCAGCACCAGCAGGCCTGCCTCGATCAGCGTCATGTAGACCTCGTGCACCGAGGCCTGCACGAATTTGGTGGTGTCGAACGGCGTGTCGTATTTGATGCCTTCCGGGAATCGCTTGGCGAGCTCCGCCATCTTCTTCTCGACGGCCTGCTCGACCTGGAGCGCGTTGGCGCCGGGCGACTGGAACACGCCGATGCCGGTCGCGGGCTGCTTGTTGAGCGAGAAGATCTGGCTGTAGGTCTGCGCTCCGAGCTCGACCCAGCCGACGTCGCGCACGCGCGTGACGTCGCCGCTCGAGCCGGTCTTGACGATGATGTTCTCGAACTGGGTGGTGTCGTCGAGCCGGCCGTTGACGTTGAGTGTGTACTGGAACGCCTGTCCCGGCGGCGTCGGTGGCGCGCCGACCTGGCCGGCGGAGACCTGCTGGCTCTGCTGCTGGATCGCGTTGATGACGTCCTGCGGCACCAGATCGCGGGCCAGGAGCTTGTTGGGATCGAGCCACACCCGCATCGAATACTGGCCGGCGCCGAACACCGTGACGTTGCCGACGCCGGGCAGGCGCGAAAGCTCGTCGCGGATGTTGATGGTGGCGTAGTTGCTCAAAAAGAGGCTGTCGAACCGGGAGTCCGGCGAGGTCAGCGTCACGAACAGGAGGATCGAGGTCGACCGCTTCTGCACGGTGACGCCCTGGTTCTGCACGGCCTGCGGCAACTGCGACAGCGCGCTCGAGACGCGGTTCTGCACCAACACCTGCGCGAAGTTGAGATCGGTGCCGATCTTGAAGGTGACGGTCAGAGTATAGGTGCCGTCGGAGCCGCTGTAGGACTGCATGTAGAGCATGTCCTCGACGCCGTTGACCTGCTGCTCGATCGGCAGCGCGACGGTGTCGATCACGGTCTTGGCGCTGGCGCCGGGATAGCGCGTCGTGACCTGCACCGTCGGCGGCACTACGTCCGGATATTGCGCGATGGCGAGGTTGAACAGCGCCACACCGCCGATCAGGATCATCAGAAGCGCGATGACGTTCGAGAGGACCGGCCGCTCGATGAAGAATTTTGAGATCATGGCCGGCGGCTCCTACTTGGCAGACGCCTGCGGCTGCTCGATCTTCGCCACTTGAGGATCGATCTTCTGCCCCGGAATCACCCGCAGCAGCCCTGCGATCACCACGCGGTCGTCCGGTTTCAGGCCGCCTTCGATCACGCGCAGTCCGTTGTCCTGCTGACCGATCTGCACCTTGCGCTGTTCGACGATGTTGTCGTTGTTGACCACGAGGAGGTAGCGGCCGCCCTGGTCGCTGCCGAGCGCGGTGTCGGGAACGAGCAGGGCATTCTTGTCCTCGTCGGAGGGAACCCGGACGCGCACGAAATAGCCGGGCAGCAACACCCGCTTGTCGTTCGGCACCAAGCCGCGCACCGCGAGCGTGCCCGTCGATGAATTGAGGGTCGGCGAGACATAGTCGAGACGGCCCTCATGCGGATAGCCGGTCTCGGTCTGCAGGCCGATCTCGACCGGCAGCTGCTTCAGGTCGGCGATGGTCAGCCCGCGGCGGCGCGCTTCGGCACGGATGCGCAGGACGTCCTGCTCGTTGACCGTGAAGTTCACATAGATCGGGTCCATCGCGACGATGGTCGCGAGCTGGGTCGGGGAGGAGACGCCGACGAGCTCGCCGATCGAGACCAGGTGCGCGCTGACGATGCCGTCGAACGGGGCACTGACCTTGGTATAGCCGTAATTGATTTCGGCAAGCCTCGTATTGGCCTGGGCCTGCTGGAGGTTGGCCTGGGCGTTGTCGCGGGTGGATGTCGAGGTGTCGAGGGTGGACTGCGAGACTGCCTGGCGCTGCACGAGCTCGGCCTGCCGCTTGAAATCGGCTTCGGCTTGCTTGAGCGTGGCCTGCGCGCCGATTTCGGCCGCCTGCGCCTGCTCGAGCTTCAGCTTGTAAGTCTCCGGCTCGATCGTGAAGAGCTGGGTGCCCTGCTTGATGAAGGTGCCGTCCTGGTAGTCGATCGATTGCAGAAAGCCCTGCACGCGCGCCACGAGATCGACGCTCTTGATCGGCGCGGTGTTGCCGGTCGCCTCGATATAGCGCGTTACCGAACGCTGCACGGGCGTTGCGACGTCCACCTTGGGCGGCGGCGGCGCCACGAACGTGTTCTTGTCCTCGCAGCCGGCGAGCGCGACCACGGCCACTGCGGCGGCCAGCGCCGGTCCGATATGTCCCCATCGTCCGTTGTGTCGAACGGGACTGGCGGAATTGGCGCGCGTCATTCGGTGGCCCCCGATGGCTGTCTGTCGGTGCGGCAGGCTATCAACAAATGACCAGCCGTGGAACACCATAGCCATGGCAGTCCGCGGCCTTGCACTGCAGCGGGACGCGTGGCTTCTGACAGGTTTGTCATGCGCCAAAATAAAGACAAACGGCTTTTCACCGGGCGCATGATCGACCAGAATTGTGTCTGGGGCCGTGCGATGAAAATGGACGCGGGCAGAAAAGAAGAAGTGCCGAGGAGAACAATGACATGCCAACGCCACTCTGGTCGGCCTGCGCCGGCCTTGCTCTCGCGGCCGCGATCGCCATGCCCGCGCTAGCCGACGGCCTGAAGGACGAGATTGCACCGACCGGCAAGCTGCGGGTCGCGATCGCAATCAGCCCGGCGGGCGGCGCGTTCTGGTCGACCAAGACCGAGTCCGGCTATGCCGGCGTGCCCGTCGATCTGGGTAAGGAGATGGCCGCTCAGGTCGGCGTGCCCGTCGAATTTGTCGTGCACCAGAATTCCGGACAGATCACCGACGCAGCTGCGAAAGGCACCTGGGACGTTACCTTTCTGCCCAAGGATCCCGAGCGCGAGAGCAAGATGATGTTCGGTCCGATCTACGAGGTCGCGGATGCCACCTACATCGTCAGGCCCGGCTCCGATATCACCAGCTTCGCCGCGCTCGACCAGCCCGCCACCAAGGTTGCGGCGGTCAACAACACGACCACGATGCGCGGCGCGATCGCGCATCTGAAGAGTGCGAAGGTCACTGGCTATCAGACCTATGATGAGATCTTCGAGCTTCTGAAGAGCGGCGGGGTCGACGCCTTCGCGCTGTCACGCGACCAGCTCAACAAGATGGCGCAGAAGATTCCCGGCACGCGCGTGCTGGACGAGACCTTCAAGAAGACCGTGACGGCCGTCGCCGTGCCCCTCGACCATCCGCAGGCGCTGGCGTTCGTCACCAAGTTCATGACGGAGGCGACGACGAATGGCACGCTGCGCAAGGCCTATGATAATAATGGCTTGAAGGACTCGCCGATCCGCACCGAGTAGCGCTGCCGTTGTCTTGATCCTGTCATCTCTTGATCATGTGCGCGCAGCTTCCTGGCGCGATCGTAAAAATATCTGACTGAATAGTGCGCAAAGTGTCTCACGCGTCAAACTGACACAGCCCTGTCATTGCTCGTCGTTAGCGTTCCCGACGTCGGCTTCATTCCTTCGGGGCAAAACAGCGATGAAATCCAAACTTCTTTCAACGGCTGCGGTTTTCGCAGCCGCGACGACACTTGCGTGCAGCGTTCCGGTCCTCGCGGACGATTTCGGTCGCGATCAAGATCGCGGACACGATCAGGATCGCCACCGCCATCCGCACAACATTCATACGGAAACGCCGATCAAGCACCTCGTGATCGTCTTCAACGAGAACCGCTCGTTCGACCACTACTTCGCGACTTATCCGAATGCGGCGAATCCGTCGGGCTCGATTCCTTTCGTGCCGAAGCCGCATACGCCGAAGGTGAACAACCTCGCCAATGCCAACCTGTTGGTGAACAACCCGAACCTCAACGAAGCCAACGGCGCCGGCGCGACCGACCCGTTCCGTCTCGACCGCACCCAGGCCAACACGCGCTCGCAGAACCACGCCTACACGCCCGAGCAGAAGGCCGTCGACAACGGCAAGGAAGACCTGTTCCCGGAGTTCACCGGCCGCGGCACCGCCGGCGGCGCCGGCGTCTTCGGCACCAACGGTCAGGTGATGGGCTATTTCGACGGCAACACCGTCACCGCCTTCTGGAATTACGCGCAGCACTTCGCCATGAGCGACAATGCCTGGACCGACACCTTCGGTCCGTCGACGCCGGGCGCGCTCGCGGTGATCGCGGGCCAGAACAACGGTGCGAAGAACATCGTCGGCACGTCCACGCAGACCGTTCCTGACGGGCAGGGCGGCCTGACGCTGATCGGCGATACCGATCCGGGCAACGATACCTGCTCGAGCACGACCAGCACGGTCCTGATGGACGGCAAGAACATCGGCGACCTGCTCAGTGCCGAGCACATCAGCTGGGGCAGCTTCATGGGCGGCTTCGACCTGACGCTCAAGAACGACAACGGCACCACCGGCTGCGGCCGCAGCACCTTCTCGGGCAACGTCAACGGCACGATCGTGGACTACATTCCGCACCATGCCTGGTTCCAGTACTACAAATCGACCGCCAATCCGACCCATGCGCGGCCGAGCTCGGTCCAGGCCGTCGGCCATACCTATGCGATGGACGGCAAGACCGTCGATCCGGCCAATCACAATTACGATATCGAGGACTTCTACGCCGCGGTGAAGGCGGGCAACTTCCCGGCCGTCTCCTACATCAAGATGCCGGCCTTCCAGGACGGTCATCCCGGCAACTCCGATCCGCTCGACGAGCAGGTCGGCAACGCCGAGCTGATCAACTTCCTGCAGAAGCAGCCGGAGTGGCGCGAGACCGCCGTCATCATCACCTATGACGACTCCGACGGCTGGTACGATCACCAGTACGTTGCGCCGAAGAGCGCCTCGTATGATCCGACCGCCGATCAGGTCAACGGTCCGGGCCTCTGCGGTCTCGGCGCCGACAAGCAGCCCCAGCCGAAGGGGCTGAACGGCAAGCCCGTGAACGGCCGCTGCGGTCCGGGCACGCGCATTCCCTTCATCGTGGTCTCGCCCTTCGCCAAGAACAACCACGTGAGCAGCACCTACATTTCGCAGGCTTCCGTGGTGCGGTTCATCGAGGACAACTGGCTGCGCGGCGAGCGTCTCGGCGGCGGCTCGTTCGACGCCAGCGCCGGCTCGATCATGGACCTGTTCGACTTCGATCAGGACCATGGCCGCGACCTCCGTGCGGATATGCTGTTCCTCGATCCGGCCTCCGGCACGCCGATCGTCAGCCCGCCGGACGAGCATCACCACCACTAGGACCATTGGTCATATGAACAGCCGCATTTTGTGGCTTCTCGGCGCCGGCCTGCTCGCTCTGGCCGGCGCCGTCTTTGCCGTCGAGACACAAGGACTTGCAGAGGCGAGCCTGGCGGGCGCGAACCCGAATCCGGTTCATCTCAGGCGTCCGCCCACGGCTCCGCTCTCGGCGATGGCGCAGCTCGGCAAGGACATCTTCTACGACGCATCGCTCTCGTCGTCCGGCGCGTTGTCATGCGCATCGTGCCACAGCCCGGATCACGCTTACGGACCGCCCAATGACGGGCCGGTCATGCTCGGTGGCGCCACCTTGGCGCGCCAGGGCGCCCGCGCGGTGCCGTCGCTGACCTATCTCGAGCGTCACCCGAATTTCAGCATCGGCCCCGACAAGGGCGATGACGACAACATCATCGACCTCGCGCAGATGGCCGCGCTCGGCGCGCAGAGCGCACGCGCGACGAAAACCGCAGGCGGCACAGGAGCGGCGGCGAATATCGTGCCGCAAGGCGGGCTGTTCTGGGACGGCCGCGCCGACACGTTGCAGGAGCAGGCGCTGTTTCCGCTGCTCGATCCCAACGAGATGGATGGCGGCAGCGTCGAAGTGGTCGCAGGCAAGCTGCGCCGCGCGCCCTACGTCCAGCGCTTCGTCGAGCTGTTCGGGGCCCGCGTCCTCGACAATCAGCGGCTGCTGGTGGCGGAAGCGATGTTCGCCGTCGCCCGCTATCAGGTCGAAGAGGTGAGCTTTCATCCCTACAGCAGCAAGTATGACCACTGGCTCGAGGGCAAGGCGCGGCTCAGCGAGAGTGAGCTGCGCGGCCTGCAACTCTTCAACGATCCGGACAAGGCCAATTGCGCCGGCTGCCACACTTCGGCGCCGACCCGCGACGGGCTGCCGCCGCTCTTCACTGATCACCAATACGAGGCGCTCGGCGCGCCGCGCAACGCCGCGCTCGAGGGCAATCGCGATCCCGGCCATTTCGACCTCGGCGTCTGCGGCCCGCAGCGCACCGACGTCGCCGAGCAGACGCAATATTGCGGCATGTTCCTGACGCCGACGCTGCGCAATACCGCAACCCGCCACGCCTTCTTCCACAACGGCGTCTTCCGCAGCCTGAAGGACGTGCTCGATTTCTATAACTTTCGCGATACCAATCCGGAAAAGGTCTTCCCGAGCTCCGCCGACGGCACCGTGCAGAAATACGACGACCTGCCGGCGAAGTATCGCGCCAATGTCGATGTCAGCGATCCGCCCTTCGATCGCCATCTCGGCGACAAGCCGGCGGTGACGGAGCAGGACGAGGAAGACATCATCGCCTTCCTGAAGACGCTGACGGACGGCTACAAGGCGCAGAATTAGAGCATGATCCGGAAAAGTGTGCAGTGCTTTTCCGGAAAGATCATGCTCAAACAACAAGCTAAAGCGCGATGACTTTCATCGCGCTTTAAGTCGCTTTGGCTGCGTGCCATGCGGCGAGCACGGCCTGCTCTTCATCAGCGCTGAGGCCGACGACCGGCCCATTGCTGGTGCGAAGCCAGTCAAGCGTGTCGCGCGCAGTGACCGCCAGCGGCCGCGACGTCAGGCCGGCATCGCGCGCCGGCGAGGTCTCGCGCGTCATGAAGCCGGCGAAGTCGGGCAGGGGAAGCCACAGCGGCAGCGATCGTGGGCCCGCCCAACGTTTGACGTCGTGCGCTTCGAGGAATGTGCGGTCGACCCAGGTGAAGGTGCTGGATGACCCCACCGCGGATGCGCAAGCGGCCAGCAGTTCACCGCGGGTGAGGATCGGTCCAATTCCGTCATAGGTGCCGGTCAGGCGGACCGCCGCCGCATGCACGATCCATCGCGCGAGATCGCGCACGTCGACGAACTGAACGGCATCGTCCGGCGTTCCCGGCGCGAGCACCTCGCCGCCGCGGGCGAGCCGTGCCGGCCAATAGGCGAACCGTCCCGTCGGATCCTCCGGCCCGGCGATGAGGCCCGCCCGGCAAATGAAGGCATCGTCGCCGACGGCCTTCTCGCAGGCGACCTTGGCGGCACCATAGGTGGCCTCGGTGCTTTGCTCGACGTCATGCGCGGCGGGCTCGCGCAGCGGCGCCGTGTCGGCGCGCTGCCCCGGCGTGCGGTTGTCCGCATAGACGCTGACGGTGGAGACGAAAGTCCAGTGCACCGTCGGCCGCTTCAACGCCGCGACCGCGCGGCGGACCTGGCCCGGATGCCGCGAGACATCGACCACGGCGTCGAAGTCTTCGCCGGTCAGCGGCGCAAGACCGTCCGCCACATTGCGATCGATCCGAACGAAGCGGGCGCCCGCCGCGATCGGCCCCGCAAGCCCGCGCGACGCGCAGGTGACGTCATGGCCGGCGGCGCAGGCATGGGCGGCGATTGCGCGGCCGAGAAACTGGCTGCCGCCGAGAATGAGCAAGCGCATGAGACTTCCCGTTAGGATGGCAGCATCTGATGCTCCCAAGACCGCGCCTCGAGAGTTGGGATCACGATCATGCAATTTCCGGTGGCAGATGTCGAATCGGCTCGCCTGTGGCCTGTCGATCCTTACCGCGCCTTGATCTCCGCGTATTTCGCCATCGCGCGCTCGAACTTCCGGTTGAACAGCCACATCGCGCCGAGGATATCGCGGAAGCTTGCCGACGTCCTCCCCCTGTCGGCCTGTCCGAAGGCGAAGATGCTGTTGTTGCGCAGATGTCTCATGACCGTGGCATCGGACACCCTGTAGTCCAGCAGGTTGCCCGACCTCAGCGCCGACCGCGTCGGCGTCGGGACGATCTGGATCAGCTCGAACAGCTTCATCTGGTCGATCGGATCCGGCAGCACCTTCACGATCGCGGGGATCTCCGCGAAGAGCTCCGCATGCGCGTTCATGAGCCCGTCGCGCACGTTGGTCCAGTGATTGAAGCGGTGATCGGTGCCGCGGGCCCGCGCCTCTTCCTTGTCATCGCGCGCGCTCAAGTCGGGATCGGCCGCCGCGATCGCCGGCTTGATGGCCTCCCATTTCCTGCGGCCGTTGCGGTCTTCGGACGGACCCGTCTGCAGGCTGCCCATGTAGGTGTTCGAGCGCCCATTGCGGACATTTTGCTTGCCGTTGGTCTCCGCAAAGAACAGCCCCAGGCTGATGCGGCCGGCGGCGTCAGCTTGCGCCGGTGACAGTCCCTTGGCCCGGGCGATTGCAACCGCGAGATCGACGACATCCTTGAACGGCGTCGCCGAGTTCTGCGCGTCGGCCGGCGGCGCCTCCATGATGTCGAACAGCCGCCCATATTCGTCGACCAGCGGCTCGATCTCGGCGTCGAAATAGGCCGGCGGAATCTCGAACTTGTTGGGCTTGCCGATCCTGGACGGGACAGCGTCCGTGAGATCCTTGTAGCTGCTGATTACGGCGACACGCGCGAGATAGAGCGCCTGTCCCGGCAGGTTCGGCAGCGGCTGCTTCGCCTCGATCTGGCCGCGCCGCTCGGCGAGGACTGCTTTGAAACTTGCGAGCGCACGATCATAGGCGGCGAGCGCATCCGATTGCTTGGCGGTCAACGCGGCCTGCTGTCCAATAGCGGGCGCCGCGAAGAGAAAGGCAAGAGCCGCCAACGCTGCGGCGGCAAGACATCTCGGTCCCATGGCGGGTTCCCCAGGGCTCGTCGATTCGATGGCCCAAGGGATCGTAAGCATCAGACGCGAGGGCTGGCGAGATGCAAAATCCCGCTCAGCCGCAATTCACGCCACTGCCCGGTAATCCGGCGCCGAGGCGAGGTACCTCGCATAGGCATCCGCGTCCGGTGGCAGGAAGCGTTCGGCGAGGCCGCTGCGCTTGTGCTCCTTCGCGCCGATGTCGGCGATCAGTTCGTCGAAATGACGATAGTGATAGGGCGCGACGCAGAGACCGCCATAGACGCCCGCGGCCGGCCGCTCGACGCGCTTGAAGTGCAGCATCATCTCGATGTTGTCGCGCATCTGCTCAGCCGTCGGATGGCGCGCAAGCTGCCCGTCGGCGTAGCGGACCAGCCAGTTGGCGGCGAGGTCGGCGCAGAGCACGGTGCAGAACGACGAGTTGAAGCCGACGAAGCCGAGCTCCGGCAGATCGGGATTGGCGATCAGGCGATAGAGCCGGTACTGCCCGTCCGCATCGACCAGCTTCTCCTGATACGCCGCGGGCAGGAACGGCACGCCGAGCTTGTAGCCGATCGCGAGCACCGCGACATCGGCCGGCACGCGTTCGCCGCCGCTCATCACGATGGTGTCGCCTTCATAATGATCGAAGCTGCCGAACACGGCCTTGATGCGGCCGTCGGCCACCATCGGATAGAAACCGGGTGTTGCGATCGGCACCGAGCAGTTGACGCCGTCCTCGATGCGCTCCTTCGGCACCATCCCGCATGCCTTGAGCTTGAGCTGCGCCTTCAACAGGCTTTCCAGCCCGCGCCAGTTCGCCCAGACCATGGGCGCGGCGAGACGATGGGCGAGGCGGGCCATCGCGCTCGCGCCCCAGCCCGGAAACATCTGCTCCTGCGCGCGGATGTAGAGTATGCGTTTGAAGTTGACGAGCCCGCCGATGAAATAGGGGATGCGCCAGACCGCCTCGCGCATCACGATGGTCACGTCGCGCGCGCCGGCCTTCACGGCATTCACCGCGATGTCGGTCGCCGATTTCGATCCGCCGAGCACGACGACGCGGCGTCCCTTCGCGAGCTGCGGGTCATTGTATTTCGACGAATGCAGGATCTGTCCGCCCTGGTCCAGGAAGCTGCCTTCGCCGCGACAGTGCAGCTCGCGCGGCTCGTTGAACTGCCCGGTGCAGATTGCGACGAAGTCGAAATCCTCTTTCGTGGTCGCGCCGTCCTTGCCGGTCAGCGCGAGGGTCCAGCCCGGCTTGCCGTCGGCGCGCCGCGCCATGCCGGCGACGGCCGTGTTGAGCCGCAGCATGCGGTCGGCGCCAAAGCTCCTCGCATAGTCGGTGAGATAGGCATGGACTTGCGGTCCGGTCGGCCATTCCGGATAGGCTTCCGGCATGGCGCGGTCGGTGTAGCGATAGAGCTCCTTCGGGCTCTGGGTCTGCACCTCCGGGTAGGAGCGCGCCGGCTCCCAGACGCCACCGAGATCGCCGCTGCGCTCGATGATGGTGACGCGGTGGCCGCGGGTGGAGAACGCCTTTGCGGCGGCAAGGCCGGAGACGCCGGCGCCGATTACGCAGACATGCTTGGGGCTGACCATGAGACTGCTCGCAAATCGGGGCTTTCAGGTGTTCCTTGAGGCGCAAGTCCACGTTCGGCGCGCAATGCGCGGCCGGGTGGACCTGCCGTCAAACGAAAAGAGACGCCGGGGCCGGCTACCTAGTCGTTGGCCTCGGGCGGCAGGAAGTCGACCTCGTGCTGGGCCGAGATGCGAACGACCTCGGCGGGGTCGGTCAGATTGTGAAGCTGATTGAACAGCGCCTCCAGCTTCTGCATCGGCGAGACCCAGAACAGCGCGCGGCACGGCTTGTCCGACTTGTTGAAATAGCCATGCGGGATGCCGCGCGGCATGCGCACGAGGTCGCCGGCCTTGGCCTTGACCCACTGGCCGTCAAGCTTGAGGTCGAGCACGCCCTCCTGCACCAGGATGAACTCGTCCTGGGTCGGATGGATGTGCACCGGCACGAACTGGCCGGGCTCGCTGTTGGTCTCGAACGCGAAGGTGGAGTCGGTGATGGCCTTGGGGAAATAGAGCTGGCCCAGTATGTTCCAGCTCTTGCCGCCATAGCCCGTGCCGTTCGCAGTAATGCCCTTTTCGAGTGCAGTCATGGCTCGCCTCCTCATGGATTCCGGCGGGGGTGGAGCTTCGGCCACGCGCATCCCGCTGTCTATCCGCTAAACGAATCCGGGCATGGCATCGGACTTGGCTGCCGCCGTGCAGCACGACGATTTTGCGACACGGCTCTTTCCGGCGGCCGGGAACTATTATAGGCTTAAAACAATTCCGTGACGGGAAGCGTGGTCGCTGATGTCCGCAGCCGAGCTGGAAATGAGCGCGTGCCGGTCCGGTGCCGAAAGGCTCGCGGCGTTCGCCCGCGTCAGCACAGCCGATGTCGACGAGGCGGCCGAGCAGGTCGGGCGCATTTTCTGTCCGCATGATCTCAAGCCGATGCAGGCGCGGGCGTCCGGCTTCTCGGCGCGACACAATTGCGCGGTCTTCGACGGCTTCTCGATCAGCTATGTCAGCTATGGTGGATCGGTCACCATCGATCCCGGCTGCCTCGAACGCTTCTTCCTGGTTCAGATTCCCTTGCAGGGTACGGCCCGGATACGCGTCGGCGCCGGCGAGATCGCGACCGCGCCGGGACGGGCGGCCTCGCTGTTGTCGCCGACGATCCCGACCCGGATGGTGTGGACCGACTGCGCGCAGGCGATCCTGCTGCTCGACCGCCGCATGGTCGAGCAACGCGCTGCGGCGCTGTCTGGCCGGGCGGCCGCGGCTGTCGAATTCGACTCGGTCATTGACCTCTGCGCACCGGCAGCACATGGCCTCGAGGTGAAGCTCGACGCGTTGATGACGCTGGCCGAACGTCTCGGACCATCCGGCAGGATTTCGCCGGTCGCGATGGCCGACTGGCGCGAGACGCTGCTCGACCAACTTCTCAATCGCCATCGGCATGACCTGTCCGATGCGATCGCGACGTTCTCGGGTCAGGCCGAACGCCTGCCGCGCGCGCTTCGCGCGGCGCGGGACTATCTTGCGGACAATGCCGCCGAGCCGCTCCAGCTTGCGCAGCTCGCTTGCGTGTCCGGCATCGGCATCCGCGCGCTGCAGCTCGGCTTCCGCCGACATTTCGGCCTGTCGATCTCGGAGATGCTGCGCGACATCCGCCTCGCTCATCTGCACGCTCGCCTGTCGCAAGCTGCGCCCGATGCCTCCATCACCGACATCGCCTTCGATCTCGGCTTCACGCATCTGAGCCGCATGGCCGGCGTCTACCGCGCAAAATTCGGCGAGACGCCCTCGGCGACGCTCAGGCGGAGGATGAGCTAGCGGGGAAGGCCTACTTTCGCGATCGCGTCGTGCCGTTCTCGTCGGACGTCTGCTTGCGCAGGAAGCGATCAACCTCGGGCTGGACCGAGTAGGGCAGCGGGATCGGATCGCCGACGGAATCGACGGCGGTGTCGAGGCAGCGGCGCAGCATGCGCGCGAGCTCGGCCTTGCGGTAGGGCTTGGTCAGAAGCGGCGCGCCATGCCCGGCGCGTCCCGGCGCATGCAGCGAGTCGTAGGCGTATCCCGAGGTGAGCAGGACCCGCAATGACGGCCGCGCGGCGACCAGACGTTCGGCGAGCTCCTGTCCATTCATGCCGCCGGCCATCACGATGTCGGTGAACAGGAGGTCGAAGGGCGTGCCTTCGGCGGCAATGGCGAGGGCCTCGGCCGCATTGGCGGCGGTGATGACCTTGTAGCCGAGACTCCTGAGCTGAAGCGTCACGTAATTGCGGACGTCGTGGTCGTCCTCGACGCAGAGAATGGTCTCGTGCCCGCCGACCATCCTGTGCGCGCTGTCGCCCGTCGCGCGGTGCGCGCCGGTCTCCGCCTTCGGCAAATAGATCCTGAAAGTCGTGCCCCGGCCCTCCTCGGAGAAGACCTTGATGCCGCCGCCGGACTGCTTGACGAAACCGAACACCATGCTGAGCCCGAGCCCGGTGCCTTTTCCAACCTCCTTCGTCGAAAAGAACGGATCAAAAATCCTGCCGAGGTTGGATTGCGGAATGCCGGTGCCGGTGTCGGTGATGGCGATTTCGACATAGTCGCCGGCATAGCCGACGCCGGCCGCCGCAGCGTCACGCACCCCGAACACGACGTTGCTCGTCGTGATCGTGAGCTTGCCGCCGCCCGCCATCGCGTCGCGGGCATTGAGCGCGAGGTTGAGCAGCGCCGAGCTCAATTGCCCCTTGTCGACGAGCGCCGGCCAGACCTCGTGATCGAGCTTGATCGCTATCTCGATCGTCTTGTCGAAAGTCGCGAGCAGGAGTCTCGCCACCTCCTCGATCAGCTCGTTGACGTCGATCTCGCTCGGCAGCAGCGATTGCTTTCTTGCGAACGAAAGCAGGCTCGAGGTCAGCGCGGCTCCGCGGTCGGCCGCTTCGCTGATCAGCTTCGTGATGGTCGACAGATGCGGATCGTTCTTCACGGCCTCGGCGAGGATCTCTATCGTGCCCGTGATGACGGTGAGCATGTTGTTGAACTCGTGCGCGATGCCGCCGGTGAGCTGACCGACCGCCTCCATCTTCTGCGCCTGGATCAGCTGCTCCTCGGCGGCGCGCTTGCGGGTGACGTCCCGCGCGAAGGTGTTGACGATGTAGCGCCCGTCGAGGCGCAGGCCGGTGCTGGACGCCTCGACCAGGATCTCGTCGCCGTTCCTGTGGACCATGACCACTTCGAAGCGCATGCCGCCAGGGGCCTCCGACAATTCGGACATGCGCCGCTTCACGCGCAGCCTGAACGCATCGCGGAGCGGCTCGGCAATGACGAGGTCGACCACGTCGCGTCCGATCACCTCCGCGCGCGTCCACCCCGACAGTGCTTCGGCCTGCGGGCTCCACGACACCACGATACCGTTCTCATCGGTCTGGACGAAGGCGTCGAGCGCGGTTGCGATCACCGCTTGCGTTTGTCGTTCGCTTTCCGCGAGTGCGCGACGTGCCTCTGTGTCGCCGGCCATTTGCCATTCGGCGAGCTTCTTCTGCCGGCTCTCGATCCGGCGCGCGCAGTACAGCGCAAGCAGGAGCGCGATGATGCCGCTTGCGAGCAGCGCGATGAGCTGAGCGGGGCCGAACGCTTGCGGTTCGGCCGTGCGAGGCAAGGCATAGGACGCCAGCAGCGCCGCGGCGGTCACCACAGCCTGCAAGGCCATCGCGAGCGTCAGAACGCCCCTGAGTTTCATTAGCCCAATACCAAGCTCCGGCCGCGGGAGCGGCCGCCCCGCCGACGCAATGTAGCTACAGGCTCAGCTCACCGCCGTCGATGGTCAATCTTCGGCGCTGCCAGGCTGACACGGGGCGGCGCCTTCTGCAGGATCTTAGCGCGCACGCGGCGCAGCGAAATCCGGGAATGCGCGGATTGCGGGGGCTTGTCATTGGCGGTGCCGAAGGCGCGGCTCCCAGCGGCCAGCGTCGGCGCATCCGCATCGCTCGCCCGTAGGCGCTCGGCCGATCACGCGCCTCCCGAACGACTTCACCATCTCGTCAACAGCGGGTGTGCGTGCCGGCAACGCTGACGTTCATGTGATCGGATTTGCCGGCGATGCTTAGTGTTTGTAACGCCTGCACTTTTTGCACCCGCGCCCCCGCCCTCCGGAATTTCTGGTCATCCCAACGGAATAGGACGTGGCCCCGGCACGTCTCCCCTTCAAGCAACGCGCTTCGGTGTTGCCAGAGGACGGAGAATCGAAATGACCGTTGGAAAATCACGATGTGCTGTTCTGGTCTTCACGACGCTGGCCCTTGGCGCCAGTGTGCTTGCCGCGCCCGCCGCTGTCGCGGCTACCCCCGGACATGTCCATACCAGGGCCGCGGAGCGATCGCAGATCCACAGGATGGCCCCGATTTTTGCGCCGCACGCGTTCAGGCCGCAACCTCAAAAGCCGGTCGACGATCCGCTCTCATCCCTGCTGCTGGGATGACCGCGACCGGAGCCCGCGAAAATCTTGAAGCCGTGACGGAATAACAGGCGTTGCGAGACGTCCACCCCTCCATGCAACACCCGCGGAGTTCAGAATGCACAGGTCAAATTTTCGCAAGCTCACGACGGCGCTCGCCGGCAAGGTTCGGCGACCTGGTCTCGCCACAGCCGCATTCGGCGCGCGGCTGCTCGTGGCCTTTGCTGTTCCGTCGCTGCTCCTCGCTCACGAAAGTCATCCGGCCGGCCAGGCTGCGGCGCTCAACGCCGATGAGAGCGCATTCCTCAAGGAGAACGATGCGGCCATGACCAAGATGATGAACGACATGGCGGCGAAGCCGACCGGCGACATCGATCGCGATTTCGTCGCGATGATGAACCCGCATCATCAGGGCGCCATCGACATGGCCGTGATCGAGCTGCGCTACGGCAAGAACGAGCAGCTTCGGCGTATCGCGCAGGAGATCATCGTCGACCAGATGCAGGAGATCGCGGCCATGAAGCTCGCGATCGGCGAGCCCGCGACCGAGACCACGCCGGCGCCGACCCAGCCGCAGCTCACTCCTCCGCCGGCGCACGATCACCATTCGGGCATGCCAATGAACATGTCCGCCGGAACGAAGCACTAGGAGCCAAACATGAAGACCTGGAAGACATTTTTCCTGGCGGCCACAATGCTGGCGACCAGCGGTACAGCATGGGCAGGACAAGCGCCCGGCGCGCTTGAATCGCCCGATGTCCCGATCAGCCATCATGACCGCGTCTATGCAGCCGAGCAGTTCTCCAATACGGTTTCGGTGACGGATCCCGTCGACAACAGGCTGCTTGGCGTGATCAGACTGGGCGATCCGCAGCCCGGCAATTTCAGTCCGCTCTACAAGGGCCAGGTGCTCGTCCATGGCATGGGCTATTCGCCCGATCACCGTACGCTCGCCGTGGTTTCGATCGGCTCGAATTCGGTGACCTTCATCGACACGGCGACCAATGCCGTCAAGCACGTGACCTATATCGGCCGCTCGCCGCATGAGGCGTTCTTCACTCCCGACGGCAAGGAGGTGTGGGTCACCGTACGCGGCGAGAATTACATCTCCGTGCTGGATCCCGAAAGCTTCGAGGAGAAGACCCGGATCACGACGCCGAATGGCCCGGGCATGCAGATATTCTCGCCGGACGGCAAGTACGGCTACATCTGCTCGTCCTTCAATCCGGAGACCGACGTCGTTTCGGTGGCCGAGCACAAGATCGTCGCCACGGTGAAGCAGGAAAGTCCGTTCTGCCCGAACATCGCGGCCACGCCGGAAGGCGACCAGGTGTGGTTCACGCTCAAGGACATCGGCAAGACTCAGGTGTTCAACGCCAGGCCGCCGTTCGATCTGATCAAGACGATCGAGACCGGACCGATCACCAATCACGTGAATTTCGCCCACACGGCCAAGGGAACGTTCGCCTATGTCACGGTGGGCGGGCTGAACGAGGTCAAGGTGTTCCGCACGGATGACTTCTCGCAGGTCGCAACCATCCCGGTCGGCAATCTTCCGCACGGCGTATGGCCTTCGGGCGATGGCACGCGTGTCTATGTCGGACTGGAGAACGCCGATGCGCTGGCCGCGATCGATACCGCGACCAACAAGGTGATCGCCAATGTGCCGATCGGCCAGGCGCCGCAGGCGATCGCCTATGTGCCGAATGCCGCGCCCAATCCCGATGACCGCCAGAACCTGCAGACCCTCGGCGTCGCGGGCCAGGTCGCGCACCTCACGCTGGCGCCGAAGGCGAGAGCAAAGGGCGGCAAGGCGCCGACCAGCGTGTCGCTGTTCGATCAGGGCCTGATCCAGATCCTCCAGGCTTCGGTCACGGGGCTTGAGCCCAAGCAGAAATATGTGCTGGCGCTCGCCAGGCATGAAGATGGCAGCGGCCCGTTGCAGCCGCTGGCTGCCTTCATGACCAATCCGGCCGGATCTGCTATCGTCAATGCCGCAGGCCCGATCCGGCAGATCGTCGACCAGACGTCCAAGACGGACAAGCGATACCTGGTCATTGTGTCAGGCGAAGCGGCGAAGCCGGGCGAGCCGGTGCAGGTCGAGATCCGGTGAGGTTCATTCGAACGGCGGCCGGGAGCAGGCGGAGCGCGCGATGCAGGACATGCTGGTTCAGGTCGAGCCGCTGATCCCCGCGCTCCGCCGCTACGCGCGCTCGCTCGTTCGCGAACGTGCGGCCGCCGACGATCTGGTCCAGGATTGCCTGGAGCGTGCGGTCAGCCGCTGGCACCAGCGGCGCGATGGCAGCGTCCGCGCCTGGCTGTTCACGATACTGCACAACCTCGCCATCAATCAGTTTCGCCAATCGGCGGCGCGCGGCAGCCACGTTCCGATCGACGAGAGCAATGAGGACGATTTCAGCGAGGCCGCCGCACAGGACCAGAAGCTGATGTATCGTGATGTCATGAACAAGCTCGCGAAGCTTCCCAAGGACCAGCAGGCGGTGCTGCTGCTTATCGCCGTCGAGGACCTGTCCTATGCGGATGCCGCCAAAGTGCTCGACATTCCCGTGGGCACGGTGATGTCGCGGCTGTCCCGCGCGCGCGAAAGGCTGCAGCAGGAGCTCGAGGGTCCCTCGAACGGCGAAGCAAGCAAAATCGTGTCAATCCGGAGCGCAAGAGAATGAGCCATCGTCCGATCACGGAAGATGATCTCCATGGCTATGTGGATCGGGTCCTCGAGCCGGAGCGGCAAGCCGAGGTCGCCGCTTATCTGAACGATCATCCGGATGTCGCCAAGCGCGTCGCCGCCTTCACTGGCCAGCGCGAGCTGTTGCGCGCGGCGCTCGCGCCTGTCGCCGAGGAGCCGTTGCCGGCGGCGCTCAATTTGTCGCGCATCATCGAGCAGCGGCGGGCTCGACAGCCCTCCTTCGTCCGTTGGGCTGCGGCGGCGCTGGTGCTGTTGAGCATCGGCGGCATCGGTGGCTGGTCCATGCATGGTGCGTTGCAGGCATCGCCGGGCGGACTGGCCGCGCTCGGTCAGGAGGCGGCGGCCTCCTATAGCGTTTACGCGCCGGATCGCGTCCGGCCCGTCGAGGTTCGTGCTTCCGACAGCGCCGAACTCGTGCAGTGGGTCTCCGAACGGCTGCACCGACCGGTGAAGGCGCCGGATCTGACCATGTCGGGCTATCGGCTGATGGGAGGGCGCATTGTCGCCAGCCCGCACGGTCCGGCCGCCATGTTCATGTATGACGACGACCGTGGCAGCCGGATCGTCGTGCTGATCCGGGCGATGAGCAGCGCGGACCAGAACGCACCCATGACGCTGCAATCGCAGGGCGACGTCGGAGGCTTCGCATGGGCCGAAGACGGGCTGGGATACAGTCTGATGGGCCGCGCCGCTCCTCAATCGTTGAGGCCCGTCGCGGACGAGGTGCGCAGGCAGTCCCGTCCGATCTGAACGCTGCGATCGCGGACGGCGCGCCAGCGCGCGCCTCACGCATTGACGTGCACGAAATCCCGCAACAGCGGATAGATCTCGTTGTTCCAGCGTTTGCCGGAGAACACGCCGTAATGGCCGACGCCGGCCTGCATGTGGTGGACGCGGCGATAGGCGCGCACGCCGGTGCAGAGGTCTTGCGCCGCGAGAGTCTGGCCGATCGAGCAGATGTCGTCCTTCTCGCCCTCGACCGTCATCAGCCCCATGCGGCTGATCGCCCGGGGGCTCACCACGCGGCCGCGATGCATCAGCTTGCCCAGCGGCAACAGGTGCTCCTGGAACACGTCGCGCACGGTCTCGATGTAGAACTCGGCGGGCAGGTCCATCACCGCGAAATACTCGTCGTAGAAGGTCTTGATGGTTTCGGCCTTGTCCTTCTCGCCCTTGGCGATGTGGTTGGCGAGATCGAGGTGCTGCTTGATGTGGCGCTCGAGATTCATCGAGACGAAGGCGGTGAGCTGCACGAAGCCCGGATAAACCTTTCGCAGCGCGCCGCGGCACTGCACCGGAACGTAGTTGATCAGGTTGCGCTCGAACCAGGTGATCGGCTTGCTCTTGGCGAACTCGTTGACCTTGGTCGGCGCTACGCGCGTATCGATCGGTCCAGCCATCAGCGTCAGCGTTGCCGGCCGGGACGGGTGGTCGTCCTCGCACATGATCGCCGCGGCTGCGAGCGCCGAGACCGACGGTTGGCAGATCGCGACCATGTGCGGGCGCGGACCAAGCTGCCCGAGGAAATCGATGAGATGATCGGTGTAGTCGTCGAGCCCGAAGCGGCCTTCGCTGCGCGGAATGTCGCGCGGATTGTGCCAGTCGGTGATGTAGACGTCGTGGTCCTGGAGCAGCGTCTTCACGGTGCCGCGCAAGAGCGTCGCGAAGTGTCCGGACATCGGCGCCACCAGCAGCATGCGCGGCTGCTCGGGCACATCGTGCTTCTTGAAATGCAGCAGCGAGCCGAACGGCGTGGCGTAGGCGATCTCCTCGGTGACGGCGACCTCGCGATTGCCCACCATGACCCGATCGATGCCATAGGCGGGACGGTCATAGGTGAGGGTGGAGCGCGAGATCAGCTCCAGCGCCGCGGCGAGCCGGCCGACGATCTGGTCGGACCTGCCCTGCGGTACCAGGTTGAGATACCTGAGCGCCGAAGAGGCCCCCGCTCGCCATGGCGCCGTCAGATCCATGTGGTTCTGAAAGGCCTGATAGTACATCGACATCATACTGAAACGCCCACCCTGACCCCAGGCGACCATGCAATATCGACGCCAGATTCGAGTCAATTCGCCCTGAAAACTGGCATGTCGCTTGCTGTGGAATACGGGGAAGCACAAAGTGCGGGCACCGCGCATAACGGCATGGCGGGGGCAGGAATTCAGGCGCGAGGACGGGCCATATGGCGAAGGCGACACTGACCATCAGCAGCAAGAACTACTCGTCCTGGTCGCTGCGTGGCTGGCTGCTGGCGAAGTTCTCCGGGCTCGATTTCGAGGAGATCGTGACCGCGCCCGACGATCCCTCCGCGCGCGCCGAAATCCTGCTGCTGTCGTCGTCGATCCTGGTGCCGTGTCTGCGGCACGAGGGCGCCACGATCTGGGATACGCTGGCGATCGCCGAATATCTCAACGAGCTCAGGCCAGATGCCGGGCTATTGCCGGCGGACCGCATCCAGCGCGCCCATTGCCGCTCGATCTGCGGCGAAATCCATTCCGGCTTCACCACGCTGCGCGCTTCGTTACCGGTCAATCTGAAAGGCCATTTTCCCGGCTTCAAGATCTGGTCGCGCGCGCAGGCCGACATCGACCGGGTCTGGTTCATCTGGCGGGACTGCCTGGAGAAGTCGGGCGGCCCGTTCCTGTTCGGCGAGACGCGCACCATGGCGGATGCGATGTATGCGCCGGTGGTGACGCGCTTCGTCACCTATGACGTCAAGCTCGAGCCGCGGTTGAAGGCCTATGCCGACACGATCATGACGATGGCGGAGATGCAGGAATGGATCGCCGCGGCCCGGGAGGAGCCGGCCGAGATCGAGGAGCTCGAGGTCGAATATTAGGCAGGCCTCGCGGGATCTGCCCGTTTCAGGGGCGGGGGCAGCGGCCAAACTCCCGGCGCGCGCCGGCCCGCGGCGACACTTCGCCCGGGGGTGCCATTAGCTGAAGCGATTAACTTTTGTTAGCGAGCCGCGGCTTACGCCTGCGCGCGCGTCGCGCAGATATGGTACGCGCGCGCAGGAGGTTGTCGACATCTAGCCGTGAACAGGCGCGTACAGAGCCGCTCGGCTGATTCGGACGTGATTCGTTCAGGCCGCGTTCCGAAGGTTAAGGCGGCGCGCGGCGCCGTTGCATTTTGAGACAGTGGGCGTCAGGCGGTCTGCTTCACGCGCGGCAGGCGCCAGCCGATGACGGTTGCTTCCACCGCGATTCCCGCTTCGTCGTTGCGCCAGCGACCCTCGACGTAACGGCATGCGAACGGCAATTTATACGTTCCGCTATGATCCTCGCAGAGTACTTCGAGCGGCATGCCGGGCGGTGGTTCTCCGGCGCCGTCGAATTCCGCCAAACGTCTTTCGCGAGTTGCCATTCCAAAAATCTCCCCTAAAGAAAGCCGCGAAGAAACCATCCACGTCTCCCCGCATGCGGATCATTGCTCCCCGCCCAAGGGAACGCAGCAAGCTCAACGCGAGAATGCGGTGTCAGTGTGGTAGCTTCAGTGCACAGGGCGCAAGCTGCGCAAATTGCTGTGATCGATTTAATAGGGAACCCGCATGCTGTGCAGGAGTGCTGCCATTTGTTTCGTGATGTTGCCGCTCGCAACGCTGGCGCCTGCGCAGGTCCGCGCGCAGGACGTGCCGGGCATCGAGATCTGCACGGTCGAGAAGACCATGGAGCGGCGCACGAGCTGCCTGCAAAGCAATGTCGACTTCCTGCAGAAGACGATCACCAAGCTCACCCTCGATCATCAGCAGAAGCTGGACGCTGCCAACCGCCAGATCGACGCGCTGAAGACCACCGTCGCCGGCTTGCAGAAAACGCTCGGCGATCTCCAGGCCGCACAGGCGAAGCTGGCGGAGGACGTCAAGAAGAAGCAGGATGCGCCGCCCGCGAAGGACGCGTCGCCGGCGGCCAAGGAAGGAAATAAGGACGCGACGAAATAGGCGCGAGGGCTCGCGATCATGTGACGCGATATCGCTCCATCACGCCACGATCGGGTTCAAAGCCGAGCCCCGGACCCGTCGGCACCGCGACATGGCCGGTGGCATCGACATCGGCGCGGCCATCCCACAGGCATGCCTCGCGCTTCAGGTAGAACATCTCGACAAGCCCGTCGTCGCGCAGCGCCAGCAGATGCAGTGTCGCCAGCAGGCCCGGTCCGAAATACGGGGAATGCGGGACGATCTTGACGCCGAATTGGTCGGCCAGTGCCGCGACTTTCAGAAATTCCGTGATGCCGCCGACCTTGATCACCGACGGCTGGGCGTGGCTCACCGCGCCCGCCGTCATCATCTGACGGAATTGATATTCCGTGCAGGCATTCTCGCCGGCGGCGACGCCGAGCCCGCCGTTGCTGCGGACGTCGGCGAGCGTGGCAAAATCTTCCGGCGGCCAGACCGGCTCCTCCAGAAACATTGGCTGCGCATCCTGACACGTCTTCGCGAACGCGATTGCCTGCTCGCCGCTGAGCGGGCAGTTCATGTCGACCATCAGGGGAATGCCGGGGCCAATCGCCTCGCGCGCGGCAAACACCGCAGGCGCCGTGGTCTCGTGCAGCTTGATGGCGCCATAGCCGAGTGCGAGCGCCTTCCTGCATTCGGCGGCGATGTTGTCGGGTGAGCCGATCCGTAGCAGGCTCGCATAGGCGGGAATGGCCGTGCGCCTGACCTCTCCGAGCAGGCGATGCACCGGCACCCCCTTGATCTTCGCAGCAAGGTCCCACAGCGCGATATCGAGCCCGGAGATCGCGAACATGGTGATGCCGTAGCGGCCGAACAGATGCAGGTTGCGCTGGATCTGTTCCATGACCGCGGGAATGCCGGCCGCATCGGGAACCTCGAGCCCGCGGGCCTGCGGCGCAATCATCTCCTCGACGGCACTGCGCGTGGTGCGGGGACAGACATAGGCGAAGGCATCGCCCCAGCCGGTCAGCCCGGCATCGGTCGTGACCTCGAGGATCACCATGTCGAGCGCCGTGATCGCGGAGGCGCCTTGGCGAAAGCTCGCGACACCGGCGTCATAGGGGATGCGGATATGGTGCACCCGCACATCGGTGATCTTCATGACGCGGTTCCTCCTGCTTTCTCGTGAGCGGGTCTCCGGAAAGTCTTGAGTGTAGCCATGAACGCCCGGACGTTGCCAGTGGCTGTTCCGGCGTTATCCTTCTGAAAGGACAGCAACGCCGATCAAGCGAAGCGGGCGGCATTGCGCGCATCATGGCCACGCTTCGAACGAGAGCCCAAACGTCATGAACCCTGCCCAGCGCGCGCTCTGGTATATCGAGAGCCATCTTGCCGAGCCGATGGCGCTCGACGAGATCGCTGCGATCGGCGGCGTGTCGCGGTTCCACATGGTGCGTGCGTTTGCCGCTGCAACCGGGCTTCCGGTGATGCGCTATGTGCGCGCGCGGCGGCTGACGGAGGCCGCGCGTCTCCTTGCCAAAGGCGCCCCCGATATCCTGTCGCTGGCGCTGGAGGCCGACTACGGCTCGCACGAAGCATTCACCCGCGCGTTCCGCGACCATTTCGGTGAGACCCCCGAAGCGGTGAGGGCGGCAACGTGCATCAACCACCTCAAGCTTCAGGAGCCGATCCTCATGGATTCAACCATGCTCGACAATCTCGCGCCGCCGCGTTTCGAAACCACCAAGGCGTTCCTCGTCGCCGGTCCCGCCGAGCGCATCTCTTGCGACAACGGCGCGATCATCCCCAGCCTGTGGCAGCGCTTCCACCAGGAGGTCGCCGATATTCCAGCGCGCATCGGAAATGTGGCCTACGGTGTCTGCTGCAACGGCGACGATGCCGGCAATTTCGACTACATCGCCGGCGTCGAGGTCGCCGATTTCTCCGACCTGCCGCGGCGCTTCGGCCGCATCCGCATTCCCGAGCAGCGCTACGCGGTGTTCACCCACACCGAGCACGTCGCCTCGATCCGCCGCACCGTCAATACGATCTGGAATCAGTGGCTGCCGGCATCTAGCCTCAAGGCCGCCGACGCGCCGAATTTCGAGCGCTACGATGAGAGGTTCGATCCCGCAACCGGCAATGGCGGCTTCGAGATCTGGGTGCCGGTGAAGGAGTAGGACCGCGCAAGGCTGGCATTCCTGCCCGCTTGCTTGGCAAGGCTCAGTGACTTTGTCATAACCGCAGGCAAAGCTTGCCTGCGGGGCCCCGTGCCGGACATCCCGTGCAAGCCATAACAAGCAGCCGGGAGGGTCCCAGAATGTCCAACGTCCGCGTTCTCGCCACCGACCTCGAGTTTCCCGAAGGGCCGGTCGTGATGCCGGACGGCTCGGTCGTGCTGGTGGAAATCCGCGGCCAGCGCCTGACGCGCGTCCATCCTGACGGCCGCAAGGAGATCGTCGCCAGGATTCCGGGCGGTCCGAACGGCGCGGCGCTCGGGCCCGACGGCAAGATCTACGTCTGCAACAATGGCGGCTTCTCCTGGATCCCGACCCGGACCACGATCATGCCGGGCCCGCAGCCCGACGACTATCTCGGCGGCTCGATCCAGCGCGTCGACCTGCAATCCGGCAAGGTCGAGACCGTCGTCACCAAGTGCGGCGAGCACGATCTGCGCGGCCCGAACGATCTCGTCTTCGACAAGCAGGGCGGCCTGTGGTTCTCCGATCTCGGCAAGCGCCGCGCCCGCGAGATGGACGTCGGTGGCATGTATTACCTCAAGCCCGGCATGAAGGAGATCGTCGAGGTCGTGCACGGGGTGCTGCCGGCGAACGGTATCGGCCTGTCGCCGGACGAGAACACCGTCTACATCGCGGAGACGCCCACGGGGCGGCTCTGGGCCTACGAGCTCTCCGCGCCCGGCACGCTCAAGCCGCGCGACGCGATCTACCGCGGCGAGCGCGGCAAGCCGATCTGCGGCCTTGGCGGCTATCAGATGTTCGACTCGCTTGCGGTGGAGGCAAACGGTAATGTCTGCGTGGCGACCCTCGTCTCCGGCTGCATCTCGGTGATCGCGCCCGACGGCGCGCTGGTCGAGCAAGTGCCGACCGGCGACCGCGTCACCACCAACATCGCCTTCGGCGGCCCCGAGCTGAAGACCGCCTACATCACGCTGTCGGGCAAGGGCGAACTGATCGCCATGGACTGGCCGCGCGGTGGTTTGCCGTTGAACTTTTTGAACAAGTGAATGTACAAGATGTGCCGATACATACCTTCGTCATTCCACATTGCGCACTCGCGCAATGGGGATGCGTGCGCGAGCACCCAGGGCCGGAATCCATTGGGCCGCAGAATTTGTGGTTGAATGGATTCCGGGCTCGACGCTTCGCGTCGCCCCGGAATGACCGGTGATTTTTTCTGGAGTAGACATCAATGCCCTGGCCCGATCCCATCACCCTGCGCGGACAGCATGCCCGTCTCGAGCCGCTGTCGCACCAGCATCGTGAGGGGCTGGTGGAGGCCGTGAAGGACGGCGAGCTCTCAAAGCTCTGGTACACCGCAATTCCCCTGCCGGAGAACATGGGCAAGGAGATCGATCGCCGCCTCGGCCTGCAGGCCGCGGGCTCGATGCTGCCGTTCACGGTGTTCGATGCCGCCGGCAACATCGTCGGCATGACGACCTACATGAACATCGATGCCACCAACCGCCGCGTCGAGATCGGCTCGACCTGGTATGGCAAGAGCGCGCAGCGCGGGCCACTCAATACGCAGTGCAAGCTGCTGCTGCTCGCCCATGCCTTCGAGACGTTGAACTGCATCGCGGTCGAGTTCCGCACGCACTTCTTCAATCAACAGAGCCGCCGCGCGATCGAGCGTCTGGGCGCGAAGCAGGACGGCATCCTGCGCAGCCATCAGGTCGCGCCCAACGGCACGCTGCGCGACACCGTGGTTTACAGCATCACCGCCGCGGAATGGCCGACGGTGAAGGCGCATTTGAGTTATCAACTCAACGACAAGCCGCGCTGAGCGGCTTCTGGCGGATACCATGGATAGATTTGATTATGTGATCGTCGGCGCGGGCTCTGCCGGCTGCGTGCTCGCCAGCCGGCTCAGCGAAGATCCCGCAACCAGCGTCTGCGTGCTCGAGGCCGGGCCCAGCGACTGGCATCCCTACATCCATCTGCCGGCGGGCTTCATCAAGACCTTTCACATGAAGAGCATCAACTGGGCCTACCAGCAAGAGCCGGGGCCCTGGACCGGTGGGCGCAGCATCTATGCGCCGCGCGGCAAGACGCTCGGCGGCTCGTCCTCGATCAATGGCCACATCTACAACCGCGGCCAGCGCATGGATTTCGACACCTGGGCGCAGATGGGCAATCGCGGCTGGGGCTATGCCGACGTGCTGCCTTACTTCAAGCGGCTGGAGAAGCGTGTCGGCGAGGGCGAGGACACCTATCGCGGCCGCGACGGCAATCTCACCGTCACGACCATGGACTGGCGCGATCCGCTCTGCGAAGCCTTCATGGAAGGCGCGGTCTCGCTCGGCATTCCCCGCAATCCCGATTACAACGGCAAGACGCAGGAAGGCGTCTCCTACTGCCAGCGCACCATCAACAACGGCCTGCGCGTCTCCGGTTCGACTGCGTTCCTCAAGCCCGCGATGAAGCGGCCGAACGTGCATGTGCATACGCATGCGCATGCGACCGAGATCATCTTCGAGGGCAAGCGGGCGGTCGGCGTGCGCTACACGAAGGGCGGCCGCGGCGGCCAGCCGGTCGAGGTGCGCGCCAACAAGGAAGTGATCCTCTCCGGCGGCACCTATAATTCGCCGCAGCTCTTGCAGCTCTCCGGCGTCGGCTCGCCGGACCTGCTGCAGGCCCACGGCATCGCCGTGCGTCATGCGCTTCCCGTCGGCGAGGGCCTTCAGGACCATTACGCGCCGCGCACCGTGGCGCGGGTGAAGGACATCAAGACCATCAACGAGCTTCGCCGCGGCTGGCATCTCTGGGTCGAGGCCTTGAAATGGGCGACGGCGCGCAAAGGCCTGCTGTCGCTGTCGCCGACCATGGTCTATTGTTTCTGGCATTCCCGCGAGAGCGCGGAGAGCTCCGATCTCCAACTCACCTTCACGCCCGCGTCCTACAAGGAAGGCGTGCAGGGCCAACTCGAGGACGAGCCCGGCATGACGGTTGCCTCCTGGCAGCAGCGCCCCGAGAGCCGTGGCTATGTGCGCATCCGCTCGGCTGATCCGTTTGCGCCGCCGATCATCCAGACCAACTATCTCGACGCCGAGCTCGACCGCCGCGTCATCGTCGGCGGTATGAAGCTCGCGCGCCGTCTTTTGAAGTCCGCGCCGCTGTCGCCCTACTACGCCTACGAGGATTTCCCCGGCCCCAACGTCAACACGGACGACGAATTCCTGAACGCTGCGACCGAGCGCGGCACCACCACCTTCCACCCCGGCTGCACCTGCCGCATGGGTCCGGCGGATTCCACCTGGGCGGTCGTCGACGACCAGCTCCGCGTCCACGGCCTCGAAGGCTTGCGCGTGATCGATGCCTCCGTCATGCCGCGCATGATCTCGGCGAACCTCAATGCATCGACCATGATGATCGCCGACCGCGCCTCCGACCTGATCCGCGGCAAGCAGCCGATGGAAGCCGCGCGGATTCCGGAAGCGGCGGTGGCATGAGGGTGCTTTCGTAGGATGGGTAGAGCGCAGCGAAACCCATTACCGTTGTTGCCCTCGGACAGGGCTTGATGGGGTTCGCTTCGCTCTACCCATCCTACGAGGAGTCGTCCTACACCTCCCGCCGGCTCAAGAACGCCAGCCGCTCGAACAGGTGCACGTCCTGCTCGTTCTTGAGCAGCGCGCCGTGCAGCGGCGGGATCAGTTTGCGCGGGTCGCGCTCGCGGAGCTGTTCGACGCTCATGTCTTCGTTGAGGAGCAGCTTCAGCCAGTCGAGCAGCTCGGAGGTCGAGGGCTTCTTCTTCAGGCCGGGCACCTCGCGCACCTCGAAGAAGATGCGCAAGGCTTCCTCGACGAGGCGCTTCTTGATGCCGGGGAAGTGGACGTCGACGATCCGGCCCATGGTCTCGGCGTCGGGGAATTTGATGTAGTGGAAGAAGCAGCGGCGCAGGAAGGCGTCCGGCAGCTCCTTCTCGTTGTTGGAGGTGATCATCATGATCGGGCGCTGCTTCGCCTTGATCGTCTCGCCGGTCTCGTAGACATGGAATTCCATGCGGTCGAGCTCGAGCAGGAGGTCGTTCGGAAACTCGATGTCGGCCTTGTCGATCTCGTCGATCAAGAGCACCGGGCGCTGCTCGGCGGTGAAGGCGTCCCACAGCTTGCCGCGCTTGATGTAGTTCTTGATGTCAGAGACGCGGGCATCGCCGAGCTGGCTGTCGCGCAGGCGCGACACCGCGTCGTACTCGTAGAGGCCCTGCTGCGCCTTGGTGGTGGACTTGATGTGCCAGGTGAGCAGCGGCGCGTTCAGCGCCTTCGCCACTTCCTCGGCCAGCACCGTCTTGCCGGTGCCGGGCTCGCCCTTCACGAGGAGCGGGCGCTCCAGCACGATCGAGGCGTTGACGGCGACCTTGAGATCGTCGGTCGCAACATAGTCCTTGGTGCCGGTAAATTTCATTGCGCGTCCTTAGTTGGTCGTCGGCGCGAGGCCAAGTCCGTCAGGGTTGGCCTCGGCCAGACATAGGAACGGCCGCTCGAAGCGGCCGTTCGAAGGTTCGGTCAAGCTTTCAGACCCGTTTTATCAGCGAAAGGATGACCAGCACAATCACCGCGCCGATGGTGGCGTCCACGATGGCGCCGAACGTGCCGCTGGCGAGCTCGATGTGGAGCTGCGGCAGGATCCAGCTCGCGACCAGCGCGCCGATGATGCCGACCACGATGTTGCCGATGAGGCCAAATCCCGCCCCGTGGACAATTTTGCCGGCGAGCCAGCCGGCAATCGCGCCGATGATCAGCGCTGCGATGATTCCCATGACAAAGATCCCCAAAACCAAGCCTCAAGCGGCCCAATTCTAGAGCAAAAAGCGTCCCGGTCCAGCTTCGAGAGGCGGCCGGCGCCCCTTGACGGAAGCCACCCGACGGGCAATCTGTCACTCATGTTCCTGCAATTCTTCACCTCATTGCGCGATGCGCAGGTCCCTGTGACGCTGCGCGAATACCTCACGCTGATGGAGGCGCTCGACGCCGACCTCGCGGACTATACGGTCGAGAACTTCTACTACCTGTCGCGCTCGGCGCTGGTGAAGGACGAGCGCAACCTCGACAAGTTCGATCGCGTCTTCGGCTCGGTGTTCAAGGGGCTGGAAAGCCTGCTCGACGCCATGGAAAAGGCGGAGATCCCCGAGGAGTGGCTGAAGAAGCTCGCCGAGAAATATCTCACCGAGGAAGAGAAGAAGCAGATCGAGGCCATGGGCTGGGACAAGCTCATGGAGACCCTGAAGAAGCGCCTCGAGGAGCAGAAGGGCCGCCACCAGGGCGGCAGCAAGTGGATCGGCACCGCCGGCACCTCGCCGTTCGGCGCCTATGGCTATAATCCCGAAGGCGTCCGCATCGGCCAGGAGAAGAACCGCAACAACCGTGCGGTGAAGGTATGGGACAAGCGCGAGTTCAAGGATCTCGACGGCAATGTCGAGCTCGGCATCCGCAACATCAAGGTGGCGCTGCGGCGCCTGCGCAAATTCGCGCGCACCGGCGCGCCGGACGAGCTCGATCTCGACAATACGATCCGCGAGACCGCCAATCACGGCTATCTCGACGTCGTCATGCGCCCCGAGCGGCGCAACGCGGTCAAGCTGCTGGTGTTCTTCGATATCGGCGGCTCGATGGATTCGCATATCGAGCAGGTCGAGGAGCTGTTCTCGGCGGCGAAGAGCGAGTTCAAGCACATGGAGTATTTCTACTTCCACAACTGCCTCTATGAAGGCGTGTGGAAGCAGAACAAGCGCCGCTTCACCGACCGCACGCCGACCTGGGACGTACTGCACAAATATCCGCACGACTACAAGGTCGTGTTCGTCGGCGACGCCTCGATGAGCCCTTACGAGATCATGGTGCCGGGCGGCTCGGTCGAGCACGTCAACGAGGAGCCGGGCTCGGTCTGGCTCGACCGCATCATCCGCACCTATCCGCATGCGGTCTGGCTCAATCCGGTGCAGCAGAAGCACTGGGACTATTCTGAATCCACCACCATCATCCGCCGCATCTTCGCCAACCGCATGTTCCCGATCACGATCGAGGGGCTTGAGGGGGCGATGAAGGAGTTGACGCACTAGCATCCGCTGTCATTCTGGGGCGCGCGTGGCGCGAGCTTTGATGCGCAATTGCGCATCTGAGAATCCATCTGGCCGCGGCGTTGGTGGAGAAATGGATTCCGGGTTCGATGCTTCGCATCGCCCCGAAATGACGAGAGAGAAACGAGGGAGAAGCACATGCCCCAGACCATCACCCGCGGCATCAAGGCGCTGATCGACGAGGCCAATGCCGAGATCGAGACGCTCGCAGCCAAGGACGCCATCGAGATATCCAAGAACGGCGACGTCGTCATCGTCGACATTCGCGATCCCCGCGAGATCGAGCGCGACGGCCGCATCCCAGGCGCGTTCGCCTGCACGCGCGGCATGCTCGAGTTCTGGATCGATCCGCAGAGCCCTTACGCCAAGCCGATCTTCCAGGAGGACAAGAAGTTCGTCTTCCACTGCGCCGGCGGTTTGCGCTCCGCGCTCGCCGCCAAGACTGCACAGGACATGGGCTTGAAACCCGTCGCCCACATCGCCGGCGGCTACGCCGCCTGGCGCGACGCCGGTGGTCCGACGGAGGCGTGGGAGCCGAAGAAGAAGGGCTGAGAGATACCGCCTCGCTCTCTCCTCCCGTCATTCCGGGGCGCGCGTAGCGCGAGCTTTGATGCGCAATTGCGCATCTGAGAATCCATCGGGCAGCAGAGCTTGTGGGTGAATGGATTCCGGGTTCGCGACTTCGTCGCGCCCCGGAATGACGAAAAGGAAATGCATTGATGACCACCCCCGCCGATCCCCTCGTCTCGACCGAATGGCTCGCTGCCCACATTGGCGACGCCAATATGAAGGTGCTCGACGCCACCTTCAAGCTGCCGGGCGTGCTGCCGCTGCCGAAAGACGACTATCTCGCCGCGCATCTGCCGGGCGCGGTGTTCTTCGACGTCGATGCGGTGTCGGACCATTCCAATCCGCTGCCGCACATGTTTCCGACCGCCGAGCAGTTCGGCCGCGATGTCGGCAATCTCGGCATCTGCAATGCCGACACGGTGGTGATCTACGATGCCGGCGGCTGGGTCGCGGCGCCGCGCGCGTGGTGGATGTTCCTGTCCTATGGCCACAACAACGTGCGCATTCTCAACGGTGGGCTGAAGAAGTGGCGGGCCGAGGGGCGTCCGGTCGACAGCGGCGAGGTGAAGCCGAAGCCTGCGACGTTCAAGGCGAGCTACGATCCGAAGCGCGTGCGCAGCATGCAGCAGCTGGTCGCCAACGTCGAAAGCCGTGCCGAGCAGGTGATCGATGCGCGTCCGGCCGAGCGCTTCGAGGGGCGCGCGGCCGAGCCGCGGCCGGGCATTCGCTCCGGCCACATCCCCGGCGCCCGCAACGTGCCCTATGCCGGCCTGTTCAATGCCGCGACCGGCGAGATGAAGCCGCTCGATGATCTGCGCGCCGCCTTCACCGGCGCCGGCGTCAAGCTCGATGCGCCGATCGTGACAAGCTGCGGCTCCGGCGTGTCGGCCGGCGTGCTGACGCTCGCGCTCTACCGGCTCGGCATCACCGAGACTGCGCTCTATGACGGCTCGTGGTCGGAGTGGGGCCAGGAGAGCGGCCCGCCGATAGCATCCGGGCCGGCGTAAGCCTTATTGGCGGGAACGCGTGGGCGTCGCGGCAAGCGTCGGCTGCGGCTGCATGAACGGATAGTAGTAGGTCTGCTGCTGCACCGGAGGAGGCGGCGGGCGCCGCACGATGCGGTGCCGCTTCTTCTTGTGCGCGCGGGGCTTGGTCGCCTTGCTTTCCGGCGTGCTGGTGTCGGCCTTGGCCAGCGCGGGCGCATCCTTCACCGTCGTAGTCGCAGGCTCGTTCAGCGCGGCCAACTTGGCCGTCGCACTGTCGCTGGCAGGCGAGGCCAGGGCAGCCGTCGTCTGGGGCGGCTGTGCTTCGGCGACGGCAGCGACCGGCGCCGGCTTGTCCTCGGGAAGGGCAGCCTTGGTGTCGGCCGGGGTGAGCGTGTCAGCGGGAGCCGCGGGCGCGGTCTCCGTCCTGGCCGATTCGGCGGCGGGTGCCTCAGCGGCCGGCGGCGCCACGGCTGTCGGCGCCGCATCGGCGACTTGTTGCGGAGGCTGGGCATTTGTTTCAAGCGTCACCGCGGCCATCTGCTCGGGCTTGGCCTCGACCGCGGGCATGGCGATGGACGGGACCTGGTCTCGCAGCGATGGCGTGGCCTCGTCGGCCGCCGGCTCCGGCTCCGCGCGCAAGGCGGCGAGGACCGGCGCGGAGCTCTGCGCAAACACCTGCTCCTGCGGACCGTTCCGCCAGGAGGGGTTGTTGACGTACTCCTCATGGCTCGCCCGCAGCAGCGCGGCGGCGCCTAAGCCGAACACCAAGACTGAGGTTGACAGCAGGATCGCGGCAAACAGGAAGCGAAAGCCGGGAAGCATCGAAGGATACGGATTTCCGCCCTGGCGGCTGACCGCCGGGGCCCTTGAGCCATCTGAACGCGGTGACGGTACTGATTGCCGCGTTCGCCACGCGGGGGTCGAAGCTCAAATCGGAGACGAATCAGGCTGATTCGACCATACCGCAACGCTTCCGCGCATTCCCTCAAAAACAAGGCGGAGAACTCCGGCAATCTACGGCTTGATGCGATTTCCGCCCCGTGATGCGCCGCTGCAACGGTCAACTGGGATCACAAATCGCCAAAGCGGGCGAAATAAACCGGATATGTCTTGAATGTGCCGCTATCTTCGGTCATCTGCCCGTTGGCGGTCCGGAAGGGCCTGGGGACTACACAAGAGCGATGATGATCAAACATTTTCTGACGATATGCGCTGCCGCAACAGTCGCTGCGGCGGGAACCTCGCTCGCACAGGCCCAGACGTATCCGGTACAGCAGGCGCCATCCTATGGTGCTCCGTCCCAATATCGTCCCGGCGACCGCACGCCGAATTTCGACGCGCTGGACGATGATGACGACGCGATGCCGCAGGCGGCGTTGCCGCCGCCTGGCCCCACCGGCCCGGTAATGTCGCCCGACGATCCGCGCTATGGCCGCCCCGCAGGTGCGCCGCCGGTCTATTCAGCGGCCCCGCCGCAAGGCCCGGTGATGTCGCCGGATGATCCCCGTTATGGACGTCCCGCCGGCGCTCCGACCTATTCGGCCGCGCCGCAGGGCCCGGTGATGTCACCCGACGATCCGCGCTACGGCCGCCGCGATGGCCCGCCGCCGGTGATCTATGCCGACCGTCCGGCCCAGACGCCTGCCAACGATGGCCTGCGTCCGCCGGAGGCGGTCAACGGTCCCGGCGCGGTCGGGCAGCAGCCCGCCATCGGCAGCGACGGCCGTCCGATGACGGTCGCCTCGCTGCCGCCCGAGGAGCAGCCCGACGCTGCGCCGGCGCAGTTGGCGCCGAACCTGCGCCGCCAGGAAGTCGCGTTCCAGACCAAGGAGCCGGCCGGCACCATCGTCGTCGATACTCCGAACACCTACCTCTATTACGTCCTCGGCAATGGCCGCGCGGTCCGGTACGGCGTGCGCGTCGGCCGCGACGGCTTCACCTGGACCGGCGTGCAGAAGATCACCCGCAAGGCCGAGTGGCCGGATTGGCATCCGCCGACGGAGATGATCGAGCGTCAGCCCTATCTGCCGCGCTTCATGGCCGGTGGCCCCGGCAATCCGCTCGGTGCCCGCGCGATGTATCTCGGCTCGACCGTCTATCGCATCCACGGCACCAATCAGCCGTCGACGATCGGCAAGTTCGTGTCCTCCGGCTGTATCGGCATGCTGAACGAGGACGTCTCGGACCTCTTCGATCGCGTCAAGGTCGGCACCCGCGTGGTGGTGATGCCGGGCAACCCGCCAACGGCGACGGCCTCGGCTGCGCCGGCGCCCGGTGCTGCCGCGCAGGCACCGATGGCGGCCCAGGCCGGTCCGGTCGGGGGCACACAGCCGACAGTGGTGCCGCCGCTGCCCGCACCGGTCACCGTGCGCTAAGCGCTTAGCGAGAACTCAGATTACGGAGGGGCGTGCCGCGGGCACGCCCTTTTTCGTTTCAGGTCAGTTTGGTCGTCAGGCGAGCTTGCGCGGCAGGTCGCTGCCCTTGGTCCAGGCGTCAATCGCCTCGACCATCTGGCCGTAGTGGATGCGCAGGCCGTCCTCGGTCGCGTAGCCGAGATGCGGCGTCAGCACGAGATTGTCGAGCTTGCGGAAAGGATGATCGACGGGGAGCGGCTCGACCGAGAACACGTCGATGCCGGCGCCCGCGATCTTCTTCTGCCGCAACGCCTCCAGCAGCGCCGCCTCGTCGACGATCGGCCCACGCGCGGTATTGACGAGAAAGGCTGTCGGCTTCATCCGCGCGAGATCCGCAGCGCCGACCAGTCCGCGCGAACGTTCGCTCAGCACCACATGGATGGTGATGATGTCAGCCTTGGCGAACAGCTCCTCCTTGCTGGCATAGCCGACGCCGGCCTCCTTGCACTTCTCGGGCGTGAGGTTCGGGCTCCAGGCGATCACGTTCATGCCGAACGCCTTCGCGATGCCCGCCATCTTGCTGCCGAGCTTGCCGAGCCCGACGACGCCGAGCGTGAGGCCTTCGACCTCGACGCCGGCAAAGGTCTGCCAGGGCTCGCCCGCGTGCATGCGCGCATTTTCGCGGCCGATGCCGCGCGTCAGTTCCAGGATCAGGCCCATGGTGAGCGGGGCGGTGGGATCGCGCGAATATTGCGTGCCGCCGATCGCGACGCCACGCGCCTTGGCTGCTTCCATGTCGATCGAGGCGTTGCGCATGCCGGAGGTGAGCAGCAGCTTCAGCTTTGGCAGCGCCTCGAACAGGCTCCGGGGGAATGCGGTGCGCTCGCGCATCGCGCAGATGATCTCGAAGTCGGCCAGCGCGCTGGCCGCGGCCTGCTCGGAGGCGAAGGGATGGCTGAACACGGTGACGTCGACGCGGTCGGCGAGCTTGTCCCAATCGGCGACGTTGAGGGCGATGTTGAAATAGTCGTCGAGAATTGCACAGCGCAGCCGCGTCATCAGCGTTCATCCATGGCGAGAGGTGGCGGCGCAAGCGGGGGCGCCATCATCGGAACCGGGGCATGGTTGCGCGCAATCAGCGGCGTGCGCAAGCCGCTCGCGTGTTCAAAAATCCGACAGGGGATGAGGCAAGAGGCTCAGAGATCGCGGGGTTTCAGCCGGATCGGCGCATCCATGCCGTGCTTGGCGCGCCAGGCCGGTCCGGGGCCGCGCATGTAGTGCAGCTCGGGGCGATAGGGGTTGAAGGCGGTGGCGAAAAAGCCCTTCCAGAAGCTCTTGATCTCCGCAATGAGGCTGGCGGAACGGCCGGCTTCTGCCGGGACGGAAAAGGAAGTGGTTTCGATCAGAGCCATGACGCAGCCTCATTGTTGTCCCCGCTCGTTCTGCGCGGGTGGCACTTTTTTCAGTGCTGAGGCGAGCTTTGGCCTGCTTTATTAAAAAATGGTTTCAATTGTACGGATCTGTGCCCGCATGGTGTCCATTCCGTATCCATCCGTGGTGAACGGACGGAAAACATTGCCCTTTCCGGGCGGGATCGCTACATCGGCGGCAAGCAAATTTCCTCAAATCGAAGGTTTCACGGGACCGATGGCGCGCCAGTTCATCTATTTCATGCAGGGCCTGACCAAGAGCTACCCGACCCGGAAGGTGCTCGATAACATCCACCTGAGCTTCTATCCGGATGCCAAGATCGGTGTGCTCGGCGTCAACGGTTCGGGTAAGTCGACCCTGCTCAAGATCATGGCCGGCCTCGACAAGGAGTATACCGGCGAGGCCTGGGTCGCGGAGGGCGCCCGCGTCGGCTATCTCGAGCAGGAACCACAGCTCGATCCCAAACTCAGCGTGCGCGAGAACGTCATGCAGGGCGTCGCCAAGCAGAAGGCGATCCTCGACCGCTACAACGAGCTCGCGGTCAACTATTCTGACGAGACCGCCGACGAGATGACCAAGCTGCAGGACGAGATCGAGGCCCAGGGCCTCTGGGATCTCGACAGCAAGGTCGACCAAGCCATGGACGCGCTGCGCTGTCCGCCCGATGATGCCGACGTCACCAAACTCTCCGGCGGCGAGCGCCGCCGCGTCGCGCTGTGCCGGCTTCTGCTCGATCAGCCCGAGCTCTTGCTGCTGGACGAGCCGACCAACCATCTCGACGCCGAGTCGGTGTCGTGGCTGGAAGGCCATCTGCGCAACTATCCCGGCGCGATCCTGATCGTCACCCACGATCGCTACTTCCTCGACAACGTCACGGGCTGGATCCTCGAGCTCGATCGCGGCCGCGGCATTCCCTATGAGGGCAACTACTCGTCCTGGCTGGTGCAGAAGCAGAAGCGGCTCGAGCAGGAAGGCCGCGAGGATGCCGCGCACCAGAAGACGCTCGCCCGCGAGCAGGAATGGGTCGCGTCCTCGCCGAAGGCGCGTCAGGCCAAATCCAAGGCGCGCTATCAGCGCTATGAAGAGCTGCTCAAGCAGGCGAGCGAGAAGCAGGCCCAGACCGCGCAGATCATCATTCCCGTCGCCGAACGGCTCGGTGCCAATGTCGTCGACTTCGAAGGCCTCAGCAAAGGCTTTGGCGATCGCCTCTTGATCGACGATCTCACCTTCAAGCTGCCGCCCGGCGGCATCGTCGGTGTGATCGGTGCCAACGGCGCCGGCAAGACCACGCTGTTCAAGATGATCACCAAGCAGGAAGCCCCGGACAAGGGCACGATCACGGTCGGCGAGACCGTGCATCTCGGTTATGTCGACCAGTCGCGCGATGCGCTCGACGGCAAGAAGACCGTGTGGGAGGAAATCTCCGGCGGCAACGAGCTCATCCTGCTCGGCAAGAAGGAAGTGAATTCGCGCGGTTACTGCTCGTCGTTCAACTTCAAGGGGGCGGACCAGCAGAAGAAGGTCGGCGCGCTTTCCGGCGGTGAGCGCAACCGCGTGCATCTCGCCAAGATGCTGAAGTCCGGCGCCAACGTGCTGCTTCTCGACGAGCCGACCAACGACCTCGACGTCGACACGCTGCGCGCGCTCGAAGAGGCGCTGGAAGATTTTGCCGGCTGCGCCGTCATCATCAGCCACGATCGCTGGTTCCTCGACCGCATCGCGACCCACATCCTGGCCTTCGAAGGCGACAGCCATGTCGAATGGTTCGAGGGCAACTTCCAGGACTACGAAAAGGACAAGATGTGCCGGCTCGGCCAGGACAGCATCATTCCGCACCGCGTGAAGTACAAGAAGCTGACACGGTGATCTGATCATGATGTGGCGGGCGCTCATCGCTGCGGTGATTGTGGTCACTTGCGGCGGGTCACCCGCCCGCGCCGCTGACGCCGCCTTCACCCAGTTCATCGCTTCGCTCTGGCCGGAGGCACAGGCCGTCGGCGTGTCGCGCGCGACGTTCGACGAGCAGACGCGCGGGCTCGAGCCTGACTACAAGCTGCCTGATTTGATCCTGCCGGGACGGCCCGCGACCGGCGCGCCGTCGCAGGCCGAATTCGTGCAGGTGCCGGCGGACTACATCAAGGAAGCCTCGATTGCGCGGCTTGCGGGCGAGGGGCAGCGGCTGCTGCAAAAATATAGCGCCGCTCTGACGCAGATCGAGAAGAGCTCCGGCGTGCCCGCCACCGTCATGCTCGCGATCTGGGGCCGCGAGACCGACTATGGCCGCTACACGCTGCCCTACGATCTCGTCCGCGTGCTCGCGACGCAGGCCTATGTCGGTCGTCGCAAGGACACGTATCGCAGCGAGTTCATCCTCTCGCTGAAAATCCTCGGCGAGGGCGTGGTGACGCGCAAGGACATGCGCTCGTCCTGGGCCGGCGCGACCGGGCTCACGCAGTTCCTGCCGTCCGAATATTACAAGCATGGCGTCGACTTCGACGGCGATGGCCGCGTCGACATCTGGCACTCGGTGCCGGATGCGCTGGCCTCGGCCGCGCAGCAGCTCGTCAACAAGGGCTGGCAGAGCGGCCTGCGCTGGGCCTATGAGGTGCAGGCGCCGGCGAAAGTTGATTGCAGCATCGGCGTGCCGGAGGTGACGAAGCCGATCGGCCAGTGGCTGCGCGAAGGTTTTGCGCCGGTGCGCGGGCAAAAATTGAGCGCCGCGGAGCAGGCGCAGCCGGCCTCGCTATTGCAGCCGGAAGGCATTTACGGTCCGGCATTCCTGACCACGAAGAACTATTTCGTCATCAAGGAATACAATTTCTCCGACCTCTATGTGCTGTTCGTCGGCCATCTCAGCGACCGCATGACCAGCCCGCTGCCGTTCGCAACGCCGTGGTCTGCGTCGAAACAGTTGCGGACCAAGGATGTCGAGGCGATGCAGCGCGGACTGACGCGCATTGGGCTCTACAAGGACAAGATCGACGGCAAGGCCGGCATGCTCACGCGTGCTGCGCTCGGCGTCTATCAGAAGTCGGCGGGACTGAAGATGGATTGCTGGCCGAGCGAAGAGGTGCTGCGCTCGATCGAGGCGGCGCGCTAGCGAGCTTTACTCTCCCTCAAAGAAAAAAGCCCGGCCGATGTGTTCGGCCGGGCTTCGATCGCGGCGCGTTTGCGCCATGCGATCAGATCAGTAGCAGACGCGAACCGGGCGGATGACCCAGCCGTAACCGTCCCAGTAACGCTGGCGCTGCCAGTAGCAGGGCGCGGGCGGCGGGGGCTCGGCCACATAGACCGGTCCGCCATAGGCCGGACGGCTCGACGCGATGGCACCGCCAACGATGGCGCCGCCGATCAGGCCGGCCGCGATGCCGGCGCCGACGCCGTCACCGGCTTTCGCGGACGGAGTGGCGGTCACCAGCGAACCGGCGACCGTCGCAACCGTGAGGGCGGCAACTAAAGTCTTCTTCATGCTCTTGGCTCTCCTGGGAGATGGGACGTTCCTTGTTAGGAACGCCAGGGGTTCAAAGGTTCACGCAGACTCTGATGGAATTGGCCTCTGGGCTAGGAAGCGCGCAAATGGTCAATCCCCGGTAAACGCGCACGGAGCTGTGACGAGAAAAAGCGGTCTTTTTCAGGCCCCGAGATGAACGGCGCCATTAATGAACCGGCTTCTCGCGCCTCAGCCGCAGACTCTCACGCGGCGGGAGCGCCAGGCATAGCCGTCCCAGAAGCGCTGCCTCTGCCAGACGCAGCCGCCGTAATAGTCGTCGGCGACATAGCCCGGGCCCGGCGCGTAGTAGCGGGGCGGGTAGTAGCCCGGCTCGTAGTAGCCGTAGCCGGGGCCGGGTCCGTAGTAATACGGAGATGCCAGGGCACCGCCGACAATGGCGCCGCCGATGATCCCGGCCGCCACGCCTGCAGCGACACCGCGCTGCGCATGGGCCGGGGTCCCGGCAGTCAGGACCAGGGTGGCGACGGCAGCGACTGCCAGGAACGACTTCTTCATAGGGATAACCTTTCACACACGGAACTCTTTGGGGCAAGGTTCCATACTTCGTTTGAATGATCAATGAACGACGGCTCCGCCGGGCACGACGAATGGGTACCTGTCCGGGGAGAAACGATGAGCAACCTGCTGATGAATGCCCTGATCGGCGCCGGGATCGCGGCCGTGATCGGCTATGTCCTGATAACACGTGTGGAGAACAGCGACCGCCGGCGGGCGCGCGCGGGCGGTGGCGCTGATAACAGCAGCGACGGCTATTCCGGAACAAGCGATGGCTTCTCGCTGGGGAGCTGGTTTTCCAGCGACAGTTCGGGCAGCTCGAGCGACAGCGTGAGCTGCTCCAGCAGCGACAGTAGCGGTGGCGGAGATTGCGGTGGCGGTGGAGATAGCTGCGGCGGAGGCGGTGGCGGCGATTAGGCCGCATCCGGTCCAATCTTGATCCAGCGCAATACCGCATTTTAGAGCCGTTCTAGGCTTTGTCCGGCTCAGTTTGGAATAGCTTCAAATACCAGTTTTTCCCTTTGCATCCGGACGGCCCGTTAAATATCGATAATGGCGCATCACTGAAGGGCCTGCTGCTTTCCATGATCGTCTGTTCCTGTAACGTGTTGAGCGATGACGACATCCGCGCCGCCGTCGGCGATTCCGACGACGCCATACGTCATGCCAAGCAGGTCTATGGATGCCTCGGCTGCAGCGCCGAATGCGGCCGCTGTGCCCGCACCATCAAGACCATCATCGACGAAGCGCTCGGTCCCTGCGCCAAGGCCTGCTGTGCCGGTTGCCCGCACAATCATCAGGTGGCCGCCAATGACGAGACCGCCGAGCCGGCCGATTTCGCCCTCGCGGCCTGCTGAAAACCTCACCTTCGCCAGCTGAGCTTATCCCCGGCTGCGGCCGCGTGGCCGGTTGCCCTCGTCCCGAAACTGTTTTAGAAGCGTTCTAAATTCGGTTTATTACCGATTTAGCCGCAAGAGCTGGAGTGAATCATGCAGGGCGACGCAAAAGTTATCGAATATCTCAACAAGGCACTGCGTCACGAGCTGACTGCGATCAATCAGTACTGGCTGCACTACCGCTTCCTCGACAATTGGGGCCTCCTGGACATGGCCAAGGTCTGGCGCAAGGAGTCCATCGAGGAGATGGAGCACGCCGACAAGCTCACCGAGCGCATCCTGTTCTTCGACGGTTTCCCGAACATGCAGGTGCTCGATCCCCTGCGCATCGGCCAGAACGTCAAGGAGATCATCGACTGCGATCTCGCTGCCGAGATGAGCGCGCGAGCGCTCTACCAGGAAGCGGCCACCTATTGCCACAGCGTCAAGGACTACGTCACGCGCGACCTTTTTGAGAAGCTGATGAGCGACGAGGAGCACCACATCGACTTCCTCGAGACCCAGCTCGACCTGATCGGCCGCATCGGCCTCGAACTCTACACCCAGAAGCACGTCGGCGGGCTCGAGGGCGAGGGACATTAAGCCGCGGCGTCGCCGTAGACTCCGCGTTAGCCACACACTCCCATGTCGTCCCGGCCTAGTGCGCAATTGCGCGCGGGGCCGCGACGACGTTTTGCTTGGTGCGCCAGCTAAAGCTGTGTCTTGTACCGCGCTTCCACCACGTCCTGGCCTTCGGGCTCGCCCAGGCTGGTCTGATCGTGGATCACTTGGCTGATGCTCGGCATCACCGAGCGCTGCACCTTCACATCCGGCGACCACAGCTTCGAGCGCATCAGCGCCTTGCCGCAGTGGAAATAGACTTCGCTGACCGCGACGTTCAGCACCGCGCGCGGCGGCTTGCCGAATTCCACCATCGAGGCGAGCAGGTCCGGATCGGCCGACAGCGTGCCGCGGCCGCCGACGCGCAGCGTCTCGTCGATCCCGGGCACGAAGAACAAGAGATGCACGAAGCCCGAGCCTTCGACGACGTTCCTGAAGCTGTCGATGCGGTTGTTGCCGGAACGATCGGGCATCAGCAGCTGGTTAGGGCCGGCGACATGGACGAAGCCCGTGCTGCCGCCGCGCGGCGAGGCATCGACGCTGCCGTCGGCGCCTGATGTCGCGAGCACGCAGAACGGGGACATCTCGATGAACTTCTTCGCATGCGCATCGACCGCGGGACGCGCTTTCGCGATTACGCGTGGAGACGGGTTCGGATAGATGGCGGTGAGGTCGTCGGCGCAAAGATCGGTCAAGAGCGTGCCTCCGGATCAGCTTCGCGTCAAACTACCTGATCGGGCCCCCCCAGCCAATCCGCCATGCCGCTCTGCGCTACACCGCATCCGCTGGCACGAAGCAACTGATGATGATGGCGCCGCGGTGGTGGACGTACCACACCACGGCCTGGCCGACCGGGTTGCCGCGGTCGCGGATGATTGCGCGCTCGGGCACCGCCATCCATTGGCCCTCGATCGGCACCCAATAGGTGCCGTCGCGAACGTCGTAATCGGTGCGGTGTCCGTCGGAGATGTCGCAGCAGGGTACGCCGTTCGGCGCCATCACGCTCTTGAACCAGGCGCGGATATCGGGTGGGACGTTGTCGTATTGCCCGTTGTCGAATGCGAGAGCGCTGCTCGCAAGCGCGGGCATAGCGGCCATCCAGAGTGCAAGCCTGCGCATGCGATCCTCCTCATCGCGTGTCACGCTACTCGCGCGCGGTTGTCCCGCCCGTCGATTCGTGTCGTTGACGCGATTAAGCCCGAGCTGCCGTCGCCTTGCATGCTCAAATAATATGCGGCGTCGACGCACCGCACATGATGCGGTGCATCGCGCCAGCGGAATATCTCGGCGCCAGGCGGGACGGGCTCATTCGTGCCTGAGAAAGCCAAGCGCGTACCAGCCCCAATAAACCCTGTGGCGCTGGATCAGGCCCTTGTCGATCTCCATGACCTCGACCAGCTCCATCTGGTCGCCATCCGGGGAGAGCCGTGGATATTCCCAGGTGACGATACGGCCGTCCGTGAAGAAGCCTTGCTTGAACCGCTTGCGCTGTGGCGGATTGGTCTGGAACACGCGTGCAATGAAGGCGCGCAGATTGTCCTTGCCTTTGACGATACCGGTCGGCGTCTTCATCAGGTGTTGGACCAGCGGGCTTTCGATGGATGCGTCATCGGCATAGAGTGCAAGCGATGCTTCGAGGTCCTTGTTGCCGAGGGCTTCATCCCACAGCTTGCAGATGCGTTCGGCGTCGCTTTGGCGTGCTTCGTTGTTCATGATGGTATCCTCCGGGGTGACATCGCCTGGGGATCGCAGAGAACGCACCGGCAAAGTTTCACGGAATTCTGAAATGACCGGCTTTGGCGTGGTTGCGATGACGCGGCAGCAGGCCCAGATCAGGGGCGGGAGTTCTCAATGGTGATGGCACGAAGGTCGGTACAATCGGGGTTTTCGCGGCCCACCGAGGCCTTGAGCGATCCCGCGCGCGAGGCCATGGTGAGTGCGCTGTTCGGCGGCAAGGCCCTGCCCGCAGGCGAGCTGGCATCGCTTGCTGGCGTGTCGCCGCAAAGCGCCAGCGCGCACTTGCAGAAGCTGACGGAGGCGCGCCTGCTCTCGGTGTGGCAGCAAGGCCGGTTCCGATACTATCGGATTGCCGACGATGAGGTCGCGGGCCTGATCGAGAACCTCGTCAATGTCGCCGCGAGGGCCGATCATGCTGAACGAACGCGCGGCGTGCCGGCACAGCTACGGCAGTCGCGGACCTGCTATTGTCATCTCGCCGGCCAGCTCGGCGTGGCGCTGCTGGACGGACTGGTGTGCCGAGAATTGATTGCGCTGCGCGGCCGCGAGGGCTCACTCACCGAGAATGGCCTGGCGTGGTGCCGAGCCGAGGCGATCGACGTCAAACCGGGCCGTGATCCGCACATGCGCCTCTGCAACGATTGGACCGAGCGCGTTCCGCATCTGGCGGGCGCGTTTGCCAATGCGATCCTGAAGCGGCTGGTCGAAACGCATGCGCTGACGCCGCATCGCGTTCCACGCGCGCTTCGCCTCACGCCGAAGGGCCGCGCCTTCTTCGCGCGGCTTGGCGTCCCCATTCCGTTCTGACGTGTCGTGTCCGGGATGCCGGGTGCCGATGACAGCGGCGGAGGCGGCATGTAGCATCGGGCCGACGCCGATCGTCCTTGAACAGAAGCGCCTTTCAGGAGGAACTTATGTGCCGCAACATCAAGACGCTGTTCAACTTCGAGCCGCCGGCGACGGAGGATGAAATCCATGCCAGCGCGCTGCAATTCGTGCGCAAGCTGTCCGGCTTCAACAAGCCCTCGCAGGCCAATGAGGAGGCCTTCAACCGCGCGGTGGCTGAGGTGTCGGACGCAGCGCGGCGGCTGCTGACTTCGTTGCATACCCACGCGCCGGCACGGGATCGCGAGGTCGAGGCGGAGCGCGCGAAGGAGCGTTCGCGCCTGCGCTTCGGCTAGCGGCTCCGCGGGCCGCCGCTCCGTGATCTGGCTCACGGTCTGAAGCGTCTCGCCGCGCGATCATGTTCGCCGGGGTTTTGACAGCCCGGAGTCCGATCATGAGCCGCCCCCTACTTCCGCTGAAAGCAGGTGCCATCGCCTTCACGCTGCTATGGACAGCGTGGATGTTGTGGTGGAGCGGCTCGTTCAGCAGCGCCAACCTGATCATCCTGATGCTGTGCGGCGCGGCGGTGGGCTATTTCTGGTATCGCGCCATGCGCTGGCAGTTCGAGCGCATGGGCATGCTGACGCGCAAGGACGACTCATCCTCTTGAGCGAGGCCCGGTGTCCCGGCCACGGTGCAGCGCTTTCGGCGCCGTACTCCGTCCGGGGCAAGGCGTGCCGCTAGTCCTTGCCGTGCTTCTTCTTTTTCTTCTTTTTCTTGTGATCGTCGTCTTCGCCGTCGTCGTTGTCATTATCGCCGATCGCGTCGTCCTCGTGCTGCACGGCGGCTTCCAGCGCCGCGCGCTCGGCGGCCTCCTGCTCGCGCTGGCGGCGGCGTTCGTCCCAGGCGTCGAAGAGCTGCTCCAGCCATGGCAGCACCTGCTCGATCGAGGGCAACTGACCGGGCGGACCCGCTTCGCCGCGCGGGCCCTGCGGTCCGGCCGGCCCCTGCGCTCCGACCGGTCCACGCGCACCGGCCTCGCCCTGCTTGCCCTGCGGCCCGGCCTTGCCGATCGGTCCGGCCTTTCCAAGCGGGCCCGGCTTGCCTTGCGGCCCCGGCTTGCCGCGCGTGCCGTCCGGCCCCCGTCGGCCGGGATGGCCCTGCGGTCCCGGCCGTCCCGGCTCGCCCTGCCGCCCACGCGGTCCCTGAGATCCCTGCCGTCTCTGCTCGTCTGCCACGCCACTGCTCCCTCTACCGGAAGCAAGCTACTTAGCGGCGTTTGACGACAGCAGCAATTCCGCCCGGCGTCTCGACGGGGTTGATCAACATCAATCGGCCCCACGCGGCGCCGTGGCATGGCATGACGTGCCAAAGCAGGCGGGAGCAGTCGATGAGCGCGGGATGGAAAGTCTTCTGGCTGTCGGCCGTCGTCTTGGCCGTTGCACTCGGGCTGGCGCATCTCCTCGTGCCGGATGTCGTGGCGGTCGGCTATGCCGACGAGCCGCAGCCGTCCTGGGCGGTGCTGACGGCCTTCTTGCTGCGCGCGATCGAGCTGATCGCGGCCTGGGTCGCGGTCATCGCGTTGTCGATCCAGGCCGGCATGTGGCTGCGTCGGACGCTTCGCCGCGCGGAGTGAGTGCGGCGTCGCGCGTCAGTCGTGATACGCAGGCACCTCGATGCCGGAGGCGGCGTAGATCCTGATCTTGTTGCGCAGCGTGCGCACCGACAGGCCGAGCACGCGGGCTGCGCGGGTGCGGTTGCCGTCGCAGCGGGCGAGTGTCTGGAGCACGAGCTCGCGCTCGACCTCGTCGACGGTCGCACCGATCAGCAGCGGAACGATCTGATTTGGGGCAAGGAATTGCGCGCCCTGCGGCGCGGCGACATGAACAGTGGTCATCAACACACCTCCCGACCAACGCCCGCTTCCGTCGTGGAAAGCGGATCGAGAACAAACGACCCCCAAGCCGTAGATCCACGGTGGGCGGGTTTGGTTAACGAAAGGTTAATTGCAGGGACGGCGCACCAATTGACCCCAGGAATACCGCGAAGCCGCCGCGATTGGCACGAGGTGCATATCGATGTGGACTGATCTCGCGGCACGCATTCACTGTCATGCCCCGCGCAGGCGGGGCATCCAGTACGCCGCGGCCTATCGAGGAATCACAACCGTCTCTCCTGGATCGCCCGCCCCAGTGCGCAATCGCGCACAAGGCGGGCGATGACATCGCATATGTGGAGTGAGTCTCTCCCTCACACCGTGCGATATCCGCCGTCCACCATCACGATCGTTCCCGTGACGTAAGCCGACAGATCTGATGCGAGGAAGATCGCGGGGCCGACGATGTCGTCGGGCTTGCCGGTGCGCCCGAGCGGGGTGTGGTCGACGAAGGCCTGCACCAGTGCCGGATTGGTCGCGCGCACATTGGCGTTGATGTTGGTTTCGATGAAGCCGGGGCCGATCGCGTTGACGCGCACGCCGTCCTTGCCGAGCTCGACCGCGAGCGCCTTGGTGAAGCCGAGCACGCCATGCTTGGACGTCGTGTATGCCGCCGAGCTCGGCGTGCGCAGATGCACGAAGGACTGGATCGAGCCGATATTGACGATGCGGCCCTTGCTCGCGCGCAGGGGGCCGAGGAAGGCCTGCGTCATGTTGAAGACGCCGTTGAGGTTGAGCGAGATGATGTCGTTCCAGTCCTTCGCCACCGTCTCCGTCTCCGCGGTGAAGGCGTTGCGGCGGGTGATGCCGGCATTGTTGACGAGGATCGACACCTGTCCGACCTTGTCTGCGACCTGCTTTGCCAGCGCAAAACAGTCCTCGCGTTTGGTGACGTCGAGCGCAAAGCTCTCGGCCTTGCCGCCTGCCTTTCGGATCTCCTGCGCGGCTTCGGCGATCGTGTCTGCATTGACGTCGAGCAGCACCACTTGCGCGCCCTCGCGCGCGTAGCCCGCCGCGATCGCCCGGCCGATGCCGGAGCCCGCTCCCGTGACGACGGCGATGTGGTTTGCGAGCAAAGCCATGACATTTTCCTCCCGGATTCATTTCGAAGTTTCATGAAAGGCTAACTCGAAATTAAGGGGTCGGAAACGGCCGCCTTGGCATACTGATCTTTGTTGCTAAACGTTGCGCGCATGATGGAACGACTTGAATCCTGGAAACTGGCGCTCGAACGCCTGCGGTCGGGGCAGTCCGCCGACTGGGCCGAGGCGGGCCGGCTCGTGGCCGAGATCGTGCGGATGAGCACGGATACGATGCTGCGGCAGGCGGCCGAGCAGGCGCTTCCCGTGCTGCGCCAGGCCGTGGACAATGACGATCACAGCGTCACGGTGGCGGCCCAGCGCCGCGTCGGCGTGATCCTCGATGTCATCCATGATCTGACCGCGCCGCGCTTCGGTCGCCGCAACGTGCTGCCGAAAAAGCTCTCCAACGAGGAGCGCGCCCGCAGGACGCTCGGCCTGCCGCTCGCCGTGCAGCTCACCTGCGAGGACATCAACCAGGCCTATCGCCGCGCCGCCAAGGGCATGCATCCCGACCAGGGCGGCAGCGCGCAGGCCTTCATCGACCTTGCCGCCGCGCGCGACGTCCTGATCCATCCCGGCGCGCACAAGGACGCGTGAGGGCGACAAGCGAGATCTTGTAGGGTGGGCAAAGCGAAGCGTGCCCACCGCTTCGTTTGCGGTCGCGGAGAGACGGTGGGCACGGCGCAAGTGCGCCTTTGCCCACCCTACGATGTCTGCGACTTCTCAGCTCTTCGCCACGCAGCTCGGATAGGGCGCGGCCTCGCCCGGAACGATCGGGCAGAGGTCAATCGGGCTGAGCGCGCGCAGGCGCTCCTGCCATCGCTCGTCATTGACCGAAGGCGCGTCGCTCTCGGGCCCGCGCTCGGCCCACTGGATGGTGTAATAGTCGGTCGCGCCCTTCACGGTGATCAGCAGCGCGGTCTCGCTGTGCCGGGTCGGTCCGCTATCGACTTGGCCGCAGCCGATCACGGCGATGAAGGCCTCGAAGCGGCCGAGCGTCGTGGCCCCGAGCGACTTCGCCGCAAAGCTGTCGGGGCAGGCCGACTGGAATCCACCGGTGATCGTGCTCGCGAACGTCTCGGGCGAGGCGTTGGGGTTGGAGGACATGCCCTTCTCGCCGGTCACCGTGATCATCTGGGTCCAGCGTTCGGGCGTCTCGCCCTTCAGCACGGCCTCGCGGATGTAGTGGCCGCCCTTGGTGTTCTCGAACACCGCGACGAAATCCGACGGCATCGCGAAGGTGACAAGCTGGCCGAAGATCGGCGAGATCACGCGGAACGATGGCGGGCTCTGGGCTTGCGCCATGGAGGCGAGCGCAAGCGATGCGAAAAGGAGTGTTGCCTTCGTCAGCGCGCGCATCGATCTGCTCCGAACCCTTGCGAGGTAAAAACACGAGCGGGCAAGAGCGCGGCGATGCGCCCTTGCCCGGCTTTGAGTATCGTCCGCCGATCGAGATTTTACCAGGTGCAGTGGCCGTGGCGCAGCGCGTGATCCTTGACCGCGAGCGCATCGACGAAGGTCGGAACGGACGCGCTGACGCGGGCGTACCCGGCCGGCCACGGCGTGGTCGGGATGCTCTCGTCCCAGACCTGGCAATAGCCCGTGTCCTGCCAGCGGATCAGGTGATAGCCGGCTTCGGCCGGGCTCGCGGCAACGAAGGCGGTGACGGCAAGACAAGCGGCAGCGCACAGCATGGAAATACGACGCATGGATCAGCTCCTCAAATGAGAGATGTGATGCACCTCCCGACAATGATGGGGAGGGTGGCGCGGGACGCTGGGGGAGTGCGCCCCGGACAAGATGTGAGTAGTTCCGTGCAACGATCAGGTTCAAAGCGTGCGTGCAGGAAAGGCTGGAATTTGGCCGCAAAACGCGGGCGTTGGCGCTCGAGGCGCCGCGCTCCGATCGCTGTCGCGCTACACCTGGAGAGACGGCGCGACCGTCCAAAAGCAAAGGCGGGCTGCACGCGCAACCCGCCTTGCAAATCAATCCGCCTGTTCGCCAGTCTCAGAGCGTGCAGCGGCGCTCCCCACGCAGCTTGATCTGAACGTCAGAGGCAGCGGCGAAAGTCGGAAGCGGCTTGCTGACGACCTTGTAAGTCGAAGGTCCCCACTGGAAGGGCTTGTACTTCAGGTCCTCGTTCCAGACCTGGCAGATGCCGGTGTTGTCCCAACGGATCACGTAATAGCCGACCGCCGCCGAAGCCGGCGCGGCAAAGACGGACGTGGCAATGCCGGCAGCGGCACAGAGGGCGAGAACGCGACGCATGAAGTATCTCCTTGTGGCGACGTGTGAGACGAAAACTCGTGCGGTAAAAGCAGGTCCGTTGCAAGCCGAGGAGCTGCCGTTTCACGGATATGTCAGACCCGTTCCGGCACTTGGCTTGGCCGCGTGCCCGGCAAGCCACACAAGCGAGCGTGGCTCACTTCGCCAGCGACGCCACCGCCTCGATCTCGATCAGCATCTTCGGGTTCGGCAGGGCGTGCACCACGCAGGTGGTGCGGGCCGGGTAGGGCGGCGGGCCGAACGCGCCGGCATAGAGCGCGTTCATCGTCGCGACGTCGGAGGCGCGCGTCAGCAGCACGTTGACCTTGACGAGATCGTGGAACGTCGCGCCGGCCTCCGTCAGCACGCGCTTGATGTTGATGACGACATTGCCGAACTGCGCCTCGAAGCCGTCAGGCAGCGCGCCATCGGCGTCGAAGCCGGGAATGCCTGAGATGAACAGGAGATCGCCGACGCGCGTGGCGAAGGAGAGCGGCGGTGCCTTGACATGCGGTGGGGGTGCAAAATGCTGGATCGGCATGGGTCACCTCGGATCAGGACGGTCGCTTAACCCGCATGAGCGTAGCGACATGCGGGACGGTTGCAACCGCATTCGCTGCTGGCGTCGCCCGGGGGGAAATACCGCCGCGAACCTCGCGCCCAACAAAAATCTCGAAAACAACCCCATGCAAAGTAGAAATGCTTGGTCTGGTTGGTTCCTACGAGCTCGGGAAAGACGTTTGACACGTCGGGCAAAACACCTGCACGATGCCATGATGGCGCTGATGTTGCTTCGAGTCTCCGCGCCTGCGGTAGGGCGATCGCTATCAAGAGAGACGTGGCGGAGAGCTAGCCTGCACCCCATCCTTCGAGACGCCCGCCTGCGGCGGGCCCTCAGGATGAGGTCGCGTTCTGCGGCGAGATATCAGGCCCTCATGGTGAGGAGCCCGCCAAAGCGGGCGTCTCGAACCATGCAGGCCAAGCTCGTCCGGCAGGCCCCAGCGGTCATATGCGATCGCCCTGCCGCCTGTAGGGAGAAGACATGCCCATCATTTTGCCGCCGCGATCGATCGGATAGATTTGCCGCGTCTGATTCGATTCCTGCCTTGAAAATTAGCCCCCGGAGCCCTCCATGAAGATCGCATCCACTCTTCGCGCTGCCCTCGTCGCCATCGCCGCTCTTGCCGGCCTCTCGACCGCGGCGCAGGCCGACGGCGGCACGGTGGTGCTGACGATCTACAAAGCGGGCTGGATCATCGGCGGCTCCGGCGGCTCGGGCGTGCTCAACTTCCGCGGCCGCTCCTACGCGCTCTCGACCGGCGGGCTCGACTACGGCCTCGTCTTCGGCGGCTCCAAGACCGTGCTGCGCGGCCGCGTCTCCAACATCAACCGTCCCTCCGATGTCGCCGGCGTCTACGGTGCCGCCGGTGCGGGCCTTGCGGTGGGTGCCGGCGCGCGGGCCATCGTGCTGACCAACCAGAAGGGCGCCGTGTTGGAACTCTCCGGCACGCAGGTCGGCCTGATGGCGAACGCGGACCTGAGCGGGCTTGCGATCACGATGCGGTAGGGCTGGGTAGGGTGGGTTAGCCCCGCGGCTACGCGAAGCGCAGTCCGCTCGGCGTAACCCACCACTTCTCTCTCCGTGTGGAAAGCAAAGAGGTGGGTTACGCTGCGCTAACCCACCCTACGATTTGCTCACCGCCGCATGAATCCTCTCGCAATGCGCGACGAGATTTGCGTGCGCATCGACGAACGCCTTCAGCGGCGTCGGGATCGGAAAGAAGTAGATGTTGGCGATGAAGCCGTAGATGCCGGCATCGACGCTGGTCGGCGCCTCGCCATGGACGAAGCCCTGTGCAGGCACGATCTCGGCCAGCACCTGAAGGTCGGCGAGTCCCCGCGCATAGGCCTGCTCGGGCGTGTAGCGGCCGATGCCCTGGAAATGATAGCGCTGCGCGTTGTACGCCTTCGCCTTCTCCAGCCCCGCCGCGTCGAGCTGCGGATGCTGCGCGATGAACGCGTCGCGGAATGCCGGATAATAGCGATCGTCCTTCCAGCGCGAATACGACATCACCCAGTAGAGATCATCCAGCATGCGCGTGACGAAATGGTTGGTCCGGCGCTCGCTCGGCAAAAGCGCGGCATCGATGGTCAGGTGATATTTTGCGATTGCGTGCGCGATGATCGTCTCGCTGTCGCCGATCGTTTCGCCGTCGTCGACGACATAGGGAAGCTGCCCGCGCGGCGCGGCGGAAGCATCGAACACGTGCTCGTGCACGAAGGGCACGCCCGCGAGCTTCAGGAAGGCGAAGACCTTGAGGCCGTAGCCGTTGTTGTCGGCGACGCCGAAGAGTTCGGGGTAGGAATAGAGGGTCAGCATGGGCGGGCTCCTCGACCGGGCAACTCGGAGCCCATCATACAGGAAAGCCCAAGAAAAATGATCCGGCACCTGTCGGCGGCCCGCTCTCCTGTTCGTCCTACGGGCAGGCGCGCGCCTGCACGTCCCGTCTCAAGCCCGAGGATACAGGAAACATGACCTCCATCACGCCATTTCTCTGGTTCGACAACAACGTCCCGGAAGCCGTTGCGTTCTACAAATCGGTGTTTCCCAATGCCAAGGTCGAGACCGTCAGCGACTTCATGGCGGTGTTCGAGCTGGAAGGTCAGCGCTTCAACGCCCTCAATGGCGGGCCGCAATACCGCTTCAACGAAGCGGTGTCCTTCTTCATCAGCGTGGAGACGCAAGGTGAGGTCGACTATTTCTGGAGCCGCCTCACCGCGGACGGCGGTGAAGAATCCCGGTGCGGCTGGCTCAAGGACAAGTTCGGCCTGTCCTGGCAGGTGATCCCGACCGCGCTCGGCCGCTACCTCGGCGACGCGGACCGCACCAAAGCGGGGCGCGTCATGCAGGCCATGATGCAGATGAAGAAGATCGTGATTGCGGATCTGGACAAGGCGTATGCGGGGTGAGGGGCGGGGGTGCCAAACCCTCATGTGAGGAGGCGCGAAGCGCCGTCTCGCGGACGATGCTTTCGCATTGCCGCGAGAACCATGAAGGCCCGTATCTCGCCCGCGGCCATCCTTCGAGACGACCGCTCCGCGGTCTCCTCAGGATGAGGTCTGCGTGGGTGCCCCGCTCCAGTAGGGTGGGTTAGCCCCGCGGCTGCGCGAAGCGCAGTCCGCTCGGCGTAACCCACCACTTCAGCATCCGCGGGGACAGACGTGGTGGGTTACGCTGCGCTAACCCACCCTACGCAGCGATCCACGCCGCAAGCTCGCGCCACGGCTCCAGCGTCCAACGGCCGGACGCGGCGCCTGACGGAGAGGCGAGCACGAACACGTCGGGGAACTGCCCGTCAGCCTGCTGCCGCCCCAGCGAAATCACGCTGGACGGCTTGCCATAGAACAAACTCGCCGCCTTCTTGCTCGTGAACGCAATGGTCCTCGGCCGATATTTCTCGACCTTGGCCCTGAAGCCGGGCACGTCGATCGATGCTGCTTCGATCTGGTGATCCATCCCGGCGCCGGACTTGGACAGATCGGTGAAGCCGATCTCGAGCGCGAGCAGCGCGGCGAACTCGCTCGGCTGATAGCGGCGCGGCGTGATGCCGGCCTCATGGAGCGCGCGCCAGAAGCGGTTGCCGGGATGGGCGTAGTAGTGCCCGACGGCGGCCGAGCGCGTGCTCGCGGCGGTGCCGACGAAGACGAGGCGGAGGTTTTCGCGGAGCTGGTCGGGGAGGCGGTCGAGAGTGGGCTCGGGCAAGTCTACCCATCCTACGAGTGGCTCGTTGAAAAAGGCCGGGCTTTCGCCCGGCCTTTTCCAATTGGTTTCTGGCGAAGAGAAGAGGAGAGGGCAACGGGCCTCACAGCGCCCGATTGCTCTCCTTCACCTTCTCCGCATCGAGATACACGCTGCTTCCCATCTCCTTGAACTTCTCGCTCATCCTGGCCATGCCGTCCTCGATGGTGCCGGCCATCGACATGCCGACGTTGTTCGGATCGTTCAGCGTTGCCGCATAGTCGCGGACGTCCTGCGTGATCTTCATCGAGCAGAACTTCGGGCCGCACATCGAGCAGAAATGCGCGACCTTGTGGGCTTCCTTCGGCAGGGTCTCGTCGTGGAAGCTCTTGGCGGTGTCCGGATCGAGGCCGAGGTTGAACTGGTCGGTCCAGCGGAAGTCGAACCGCGCGCGCGAGAGCGCGTCGTCGCGGAGCTGCGCGGCGGGGTGGCCCTTGGCGAGGTCGGCGGCGTGGGCGGCGATCTTGTAGGTGATGACGCCGGTCTTGACGTCGTTGCGGTCGGGCAGGCCGAGATGCTCCTTCGGCGTGACGTAGCAGAGCATGGCGCAGCCGAACCAGCCGATCATGGCAGCGCCGATGCCCGACGTAATGTGGTCATAGCCCGGCGCGATGTCGGTGGTCAGCGGCCCGAGGGTGTAGAACGGCGCCTCGCCGCATTCCTTGAGCTGCTTGTCCATGTTGATCTTGATCTTGTGCATCGGCACGTGGCCGGGGCCTTCGATCATGACCTGGCAGCCCTTGTCCCACGCGATCTTGGTGAGCTCGCCGAGGGTCTCGAGCTCGGCGAATTGCGCGCGGTCGTTGGCATCCGCGATCGAGCCCGGACGCAGGCCGTCGCCGAGTGAGAACGAGACGTCATACTTGCGCATGATGTCGCAGATCTCGTCGAAATGGGTGTAGAGGAAGCTCTCCTTGTGGTGCGCGAGGCACCACTTCGCCATGATCGAGCCGCCGCGCGAGACGATGCCGGTGACGCGGTTGGCGGTGAGGTGGATGTATTGCAGGCGCACGCCGGCGTGGATTGTGAAATAGTCGACGCCCTGTTCGCACTGCTCGATCAGCGTGTCCTTGTAGAGCTCCCAGGTGAGCTGCACCGGATCGCCGTTGCACTTCTCCAGCGCCTGGTAGATCGGCACGGTGCCGATCGGCACCGGCGAGTTGCGCAGGATCCACTCGCGCGTGGTGTGGATGTTGCGGCCCGTCGACAGGTCCATCACGGTGTCGGCGCCCCAGCGGATCGCCCACACCATCTTCTCGACCTCCTCCTCGACCGACGAGGTCACCGCCGAGTTGCCGATATTGGCGTTGATCTTGGTCAGGAAGTTGCGGCCGATGATCATCGGCTCGAGCTCGGAGTGGTTGATGTTGGAGGGGATGATGGCGCGGCCGCGCGCGATCTCGGAGCGCACGAACTCCGGCGTGATGAAGGCCGGCACGGCGGCGCCGAAGCTCTCGCCATCGGCAAGGGCCTGCTCGGCGCGCTCGAGCTGTTGCTTGCGGCCGAGGTTCTCGCGCTCGGCGACGTAGATCATCTCCTTGGTGATGATGCCGGCGCGGGCGAATTCGAGCTGCGTGATTTTGTGGCCGTCGAGCCCGCGCAGTGGCTGGTGATAGGCGGAAAACGCACGCGCGGCCTTCTCGGCGGAGACGCCGCCATTGTCCTCCGGCTTGATCGCGCGGCCATCATATTCCTCGACGCCGCCGCGCTCCAGCACCCAGGCCTTGCGGTTGCGCGAGAGGCCGGCGTTGACGTCGATCGTCACGGACGGATCGGTGTAGGGGCCGGAGGTGTCGTAGACCGGCAGGTTCGGCTCGCCCGCGCCCTCGGAGAGGATGATCTCGCGCAGCGGCACGCGCACGTCAGGCGCGGCCTCGGGCGACGCAAAGATCTTGCGCGACGAGGGCAGCGGGCCGGTGGTGACGGCGGGAATGGTCTTTTCCGGATTGGAGCGGATGTTCATGGGATCCTCCTTTTAATTCGTATGTGTGTGCGTCTGGCGACGCTGGTGAGGTCTTGCTCCGTCATTGCGAGCGCAGCGAAGCAATCCAGAATCTCGCTGCGGAGACAGTCTGGATTGCTTCGTCGCAAGTGCTCCTCGCAACGACGGGCGGTGAGAGGCATCACGCCGCTTCCACGGACAGGCCGAGCCACTGCCGCACCCGCGCATCGGGGTCGGCGTTTTGCGTGACGTCGCTGACGACGGCGATGGAATCCGCGCCCGCGGCAAAGATCTCCGCGGCATGCTCGAACTTGATGCCGCCGATCGCGACCAGCGGGATGCCGCCGAGGCGCTTCTTCCATTCCGTGATCTTGGGAATGCCCTGCGGTTCGAAGCGCATCGACTTCAGCGTGGTGAAGAAGATCGGGCCGAGCGCGACGTAGTCGGGCTTTGCCGCGAGCGCGGTCGCAAGCTCGGCGTCGTCATGGGTGGAGACGCCGAGCGTCAGCCCCGCCTCGCGGATGGCTTTCACATCCGCATCGACCAGATCCTCCTGGCCGAGATGCAGATGTTGCGCGCCCGCGACGATCGCCGCGCGCCAGTAGTCGTTGACCACGAGCTTGGTCTGCGTGCCCTTCGTGATCGCCAGCGCGTCGCTGACGATCTGGAGCGCGTCGGCGTCGTTCAGGTCTTTGGCGCGCAGCTGGATGGTGCCGACGCCGAGCTTGGTCAGGCGTTCGACCCAACTGAGGCTGTCGACGACGGGATAGAAACGATCAGGATACGGCATGCCAGAACGGGGTCCCAACGACAGGGGTGGAGGGGGAGGCGAAGTCGCGGGCATCCATCAGCCCGGCTTCGTAGGCGGTGCGGCCGGCCTCGACGCCGAGGCGGAAGGCATTGGCCATCGCCACGGGATCGGCGGCTTTCGCGATCGCGGTGTTGAGCAGCACGGCGTCGTAGCCGAGCTCGAGCGCCTGCGCCGCGTGGCTTGGCGCACCGAGACCGGCATCGACCACCAGCGTGATGTCGGGCAGCCGTTCGCGCAGAAGCTTCAGCGCGTCGCGGTTGGTGATGCCCTTCGCGCTGCCGATGGGGGCGGCCCACGGCATCACCACCTTGCAGCCGGCGTCGACCAGACGGTTCGCGACCGAGAGGTCCTCGGTGCAATAGGGGAACACCTCAAAGCCGTCCTTGATCAGGATGGTGGCGGCCTCGACCAAACCGACGACGTCGGGCTGCAGCGTGTCGTTGTCGGCGATGACTTCGAGCTTGATCCAGGACGTGCCGAACAATTCGCGCGCGAGCTTGGCGGTCGTCACCGCCTCGCGCACGCTGCGGCAGCCGGCGGTGTTCGGCAGCACGGCGACGTCGAGCTCGCGGATCAGGTTCCAGAACGCGTCGCCGGTCTTGCCGCCGGCCGCCTCGCGGCGCAGCGACACCGTGACGATGCCCGCGCCGGATGCGCGGATCGCCGCCTGCATGACCGCCGGCGAGGGATAGAGCGCGCTGCCGATCAGGAGGCGGGAGGCGAAGGATTTGCCGTAGAAGGTCACCATTTGGTCGGTGTCTCCCCTAGTGTAGCTGTCATCCCCGCGAAAGCGGGGATCCAGTATTCCAGAGGCCGTGCCGTAAAACGGAGAGGCCGCGGCGTACTGGATCGCCCGGTCTCGTTTTCCAAGACGCGCTTCGCGCTATTGCCGGGCGATGACCGCGGAGTGTGGCGCGGGCACCGGGACGACGTGGGAAAAGAGTGTGTGCTCTTCATCCTCACCCTCCCTGCCGCGGCGTGATGATCTCGATCTCGTCGCCGGCCTTGAGCTGCGTTTCGGCCCAGCGGCCCTTCGGCACCACGTCGTAGTTCAGCGCGATCGCGAAATGGGTGCCCTCGTAGTCGAGCTCGGCGAGCAGCGCATCCACGCTCGCCGAGTTCACCTCGCGTTGCTCGCCATTGATGATCAAGCGCATTGGACGATCACCCGCATTGCATCACCTCATTGTCGATCTGGCCGCGCTCGACATAGGCGAGCGTCAGCTCGGCGAGCGCCGGCGCGATCAGGAAGCCGTGGCGGTAGAGCCCGTTGACGGTGATCCTGCCGCCGCGAACGCCGATCCGTGGCAGGTTGTCAGGGAAGGCGGGCCGAAGGCCCGAGCCGAATTCGACGATGCGGGCCTCACCGAAGGCGGGATGCACGGCGTAGGCGGCACCCAGGAGCTCCAGCGCCGAGCGCACGCTGACGCCGGTATCCTCGGCCTCGATCGAGGTCGCGCCCAGCATGAACAGATTGTCCTCGCGCGGAATGACGTAGAGCGGCCAGCGCGGATGGATCAGCCGCACGGGGCGCGCAAGCTGCACCTCGCCGGTCTCGATCAGGATCATCTCGCCCTTGACGCCGCGCAAGCTTGGCTGCTCCTCGCGCGCGGCGAGGCCGCGGCAGTCGATCACGATGCCGTCGAGGTCCTTGGTGTTGACGTCGCTGGAGAACTTGATGGTGCCGCCGGCAGCGCGGATGCGCTCATGCAGCTTCGGCAGCACGCGGCGCGGCTCGACATGGCCCTCGGTCGGGAAGAACAGCGCCTCGCGGAACCGGCCTTCGAGCGACGGTTCCAGCCGGGCGAGGCCGGCGGCATCGAGACGCTGATGGTCCTCGGTCATGCGTGCGAAGCGCTCAAAGTCGTTGCGCTCGCGCGGATGTGCCACGACGAGGGAGCCGTTGAAGGGGGTATCGGGCAGCTCGCGCCGCCAGATGTCGAGCGAGCGCAGGCCGAGCCGGCTGATGATGGGTTCGGCGACTTCCGCCTCGCAATAGGGGGCGAGCATGCCGCCGGCCCAGTGGCTGGTGGAGTCCGTCATTGCGGCGTCACCACGCTCGTGTAACGTCACGGTATGGCCGGCCTGCGCGAACAGCAGTGCCTGCCACGCCCCTGCAATGCCTGCGCCGATGATGGATACCGGGGAATCCGGTCGCTTGGTCGTCTGGTACATCCCTGTCCCTTCGCCGGCATGACCCGGATCAGGTTCAAAGGGTCACCGCGGTCCTGGGCCTTCTGACCCATTTAGCGGTATCTCAGCTCCTCCTCGGAGCACCCCTCGGAACGGCGCTAATGTATGCAAGTGACGGCCTGTGTCAACGCACTAACCACAGAACACTCATTCCGGGGCGATGCGTCAGCATCGAACCCGGAATCTCGAGATCCCGGGTTCGGTCGGGCGGTCCGACCCGGAATGACGATCAGTCGTGGGGAACCTGCGCCCGTGCGTTGCGCACGCCCTGCGCCAGCCTCTTGTGCGGCGTAGCGCCCAGCATCGGCTGCGGATTGCCGTTCGGCTCCAGCCAGCTCTCGGCATTGGCCTCTCGCACCATCTCCTGCCGCTGCCGCTTTGCAGCGTAGTAATAGCCGCCCGCAAAATAACGAATGGCTCGCGCGTGATCGCCGTTGGCGGCGCGATAGGCGCCGGCCAAATATTTCACCGCGTAGGTGAGGTTGGTGTTGGGATCGCGCAGGCCGGCGGCGTCGCCGGTGTAGCCGACCCCGCGGGCGGTCGCGAGCTTGATCTGCATCAGCCCGATCGTGCCGCCGCGGCCGATCAGGCCCGGCTGGTAGCGGCTTTCACGCATGATGACGCGATGCACCAGCGCTTCCGGCACGCCGTTGGCGCGCGCGTGCGCCGCGACCATCTCGGCGTATTCACTTTCACCGGCATTCGCCGCCTGCGCCATCATCAGCCCGGCCGCGACGAGCGCGGCAATACGCAAAATTTTCATCAAAATGTTCCTCGGCAGAACGGACCTGCGCCCGTGCGCGTTAGGCCGTGGGAACACGGCGATGATGTGGCGAAACGCCGCCAATGGCGATTTTGGTCGCGTCGTCGTTTTTACGACTCAAACATAGGTTAAAAGCACGACTGGCGGAGCGCGTTGCGCGACAGCAGGCCTGTCCATTCGCGCGCCTTCGCCCAAAAGCGGCAAGTCAAAAAACGGCAATTCGGGAGGACGTCCATGACCCGAGCACACATCGACGACATCCCCACGCAGAACCCATGTGCCCAATGCGGCATGCCGATCCCGTTCCCGGACTGGATCGAACCGGGCCAAGGGCGCGTTTCCTATCTCTGGAAGTGCAGCGCCTGCGGCTATCGCTTCGAGGCAGTGGCGATCTTCGATCACACCGCGATCGAGCATCCGCCGCTCGCCGCTTAAGCCGACACTTACGCCGCGAGCCGCGGCTGCTGCCACATCGGCAATTGCATCCGCACGATCAGCCCGTGCGGCTCGCGGTCGTGCAGCGACAACTCGCCGCCATGCGCGAGTGCGATCGCGCGCGCGATCGACAGGCCGAGCCCGAAGCCGGTCTGGTCGTCCATGGTGCGCGCGTCGTCGCCGCGCACGAACGGCTCCAGCATCTCCTGCTTGCGCGCATCCGAAATGCCGGGGCCGTCGTCCGCGACGTCGATCCTGAAGCGGGTGCCTTCGACCTCGAGCCGGATCGTCACTTCGGCGCCGAAGCGCACCGCATTCTCGACGAGGTTGGTGATGCCGCGGTGGAGGTCGTCGGGACGCGCCGCGGCGGTCGCAGATAGCGGGCCGTCGTAATGCACGACGTGGCCCATGTCGCCGAACTGGTCGGCGATGAGCTGCAGTGTGCTCGCGACGTCGACCAGCGTTATCGCCTCGATCTTGCGGTCGTTGCGCAGGAGCGACAGCACGGATTCCAGCATCGAGCGCATCTGGTCGAGATCGATCAGCATGCGCTTGCGGTTGCCTTCGTCCTCGATGAACTCGGCGCGCAGCCGCAAGCGCGTGATCGGGGTGCGCAGATCGTGGCTGATCGCCGCCAGCATCCTGGTGCGGTCGGACATCAACCGCGCGATCCGCTCATGCATGCGGTTGAGCGCGCGCGCGACCTGGCGGATCTCCTCCGGACCACGCTCGGGCAGCGGTTCGGCCGTCCCGTCCAGGCTGAAATTCTCGGCCGCCTTGGCGAAGGACGACAGCGGCGTCGCCAGCGCACGCGCCGCCCACAGGCCGAGCACGGTGACGCAGATGAAAGCGGTCATCAGCGTCATCAGCCACGGCGCGCCCCAGAACCACGGACGCGGACCGTTCCGGACACGGCCCGCGATCATGCTGCCGTCGGGCAACTCCACGCCGACGCGGTGGATGCCGCCGTCCGGCGCCAGTTGCACCACCTTGTAGCCGCGGCCGAGGTGACGGCGCATCCCGTGCAGGTGTGCGCCTTCGCTCTCCGCGACGGTCGTCGCCGTGCCGGGAGCGACCGTCTCGAGGCCGAGCCTGGGAAAGGCGCGCGCGAGATCGGCGATGAGGCGCGGCCGCTCGCTCTCGCTGGCGGCCGCGAGCAGCAGTGCGGCATCCGTCATTTGATGGGCGCCGTCCGGCGGCGTGTCGGGGCGGTCCGGCCGGCCGATCAGGAAGGCAGTGGTGACGACGAGATGCAGCGCGACCGTCGACGCCAGCACGAGCGCGGCGATCTGCCCGCCGATGCCCCTGAAGTGGAAGAACCGGAACGGCTTCATGGCCGGCGTCCCCTCAAATGCTCAGGGCCGCCGTGACCGCTTCCGTCCTTGGCGTGAACAGATAGCCGCCGGAGCGGACCGTCTTGATGATGGTCGGGTCCTGCGGGTTGGGCTCGATCTTGCGGCGGATGCGGCTGACCAGCACGTCGATCGAGCGCTCGAACGAGCCGGTGTTGCGTCCCTGGGTGAGGTCGAGCAGGCTGTCGCGCGACAGCACGCGGCCGGGCCGCTCGCAAAACGTCCTGAGCAGATCGAACTCGGCGCTGGTCACCGCGACGCGTGCGCCTTCGGGATTGCGCAATTCGCGCAGGCGCAGGTCGATGCGCCAGCCCTCGAACGCCAGCGTGCTCGCGCCTTCGATCGAGCTTGCGGCCTGGGCCGCCGCCTGGCGGCGCAGCACCGCGTTGATGCGCGCGAGCAGCTCGCGCGGATTGAACGGCTTCGGCAGATAGTCGTCGGCGCCCATCTCGAGGCCGACGATACGGTCGACGTCCTCGCCGCGCGCAGTCAGCATGATGATCGGCGTCTGCGTCTCCGAGCGCACCTTGCGACACAGGCTGAGGCCGTCTTCGCCGGGCAGCATGACGTCGAGGATGATGAGGTCGACGCGATGGTCGGCCATCGCACGCGACATCTCGCGGCCGTCGCTGACGGCGGTGACGTTGCAGGCGTTGTTGCGCAGGTACTTCGCAATCAACGTCCGGGTTTCGCGGTCGTCCTCGACGACCAGGATGTTGGGCGAGGGAATTGCCATGTCCTCTGTTTGTCCAAGATTCGGGCCGAATGGCGAAGATTTTTGTTTCAGTTCGTTTCTGGCTGCCCCGCTCGCAACAGCCGGCAACAGCCCGGCTGGGGCACGGCAAGGTCTCGTTAACACCGTTAACCATACCGTCAAAGTGTCGCGCAAGATACCGTAGAAACCCCGGAGCCATCATGAGCACGATCTCGTCGCTCTCAAGCAGCAGCTACCAGTCGCCGCTACAGCGGCTACAGCAGGAATTGCAATCGGAAGTCTCCGCCGGCACGATCTCGTCATCGGACCAGTCCGCACTTTCGACGGCGCTCACCGACATCGACACGGCGCTACAGCAGAGCCGCGCCAGCGACGAGTCCAGCGGCACGCGGCCGTCGAAGGACGACATGAAGTCGAAGATCGACGACCTCATTGCCAACGAGGTGTCGAACGGCACTCTGACCTCGGACCAGGCCGACGAGCTCAAGGGCGTATTTCAGTCCGCTTTCGCCAACGGCCCCGGCGGCGCCGGCGGTGCTGGCGGCCCGCCGCCCGGTCCGCCACCGGATGACAGCTCCTCGGATTCGTCGTCCACGGACTCGACGAGCAGCTCTTCGAGCGACTCCGCCACGGCCGAGATACTCCAGCAGTTTCTCCAGGCGCTGCAGCAGTCGCAGTCGTCGACGTCGTCCTACGGCGCCTCCGGCAGCGCGACCAGCTCGTCGAGCGGCTCGCAATTCTCCGCGCTGCTGATCGACTACAAGAGCTGACCTGAGCGACGCAGGTTGGCGCGTTCCTCGCCGCGGTCTTGCTTCTTCCCAGGGCGCAAGATCGTCGGCGGGGAACCCGAGCCTCGCACATGTTCCTGCGGATTGGGGAACATTCGTCGCAATGCAGCGGCACGCGAAAGTGGCAACGAAATTGCCGCAGGATCGGAACTGCGACTGACGCCAGCTGTTTTCTCCGCACAAGTTTTCTTGTTGAAGGAGAGGACAAGATGTTGATCAAATCGATCGCGGCCGGCCTCGCCGGGACCGCGCTGCTTGCGACCGTAGCGTTTGCACAAGCGCCTGCTCAATCGCCGACCGCCGACAAGGCTCCGACCGCGGCAACAACGACGACCACGTCGGCGTCGAACGAGTGGCGCGCATCGAAAATGTCGGGCCTGAAGGTCTACAACGACGCCAATGAGAACATCGGCTCGATCAACGATCTGCTGATGGACAAGAGCGGCAACGTCAAGATCGCCGTGATCGGCGTCGGCGGCTTCCTCGGCATGGGTGAGCATCTGGTCGCCGTGCCCTTCGAGAAGCTGAAGTTCGCCAACGAGGCCGTCGCCTACACCGGCACCGGAACGAACTCGAACGCCAAGCCTGGTGGGTCGACGACGACGGGCGCTGCGACCGGCACCGACAAGACCTCGACGACCACGAGCAAGTCGTCTTCGTCGAAGTGGTATCCGGACCACGCCGTGTTCAACGCATCCAAGGACGAGCTGAAGAACATGCCCGAGTTCAAGTACTCGGAGTAATGCGGCTGAGCTGATCAGCGAAACGAAGCGCGCCCGGTTTTCACCGGGCGCGCTGTCGTGTCGTTCTTACCACGCCCCGCTTGCGGGGAGAGGTCGAATTCGATCGCAGATCGAATTCGGGTGAGGGGGACTCTCCACGAGCCCAACTGTCGCCGTCCTCGCGGAGACTCCCCCTCACCCAACCCTCTCCCCGCAAGCGGGGAGAGGGAGAAGACACTCAATTCCTCTTCACGAGCGGGCAGCCACCCTTGTCGAGCGGACGGAACGCCTCGTCGCCGGGCACGGTGGCGATCAGCCTGTAGAGGTCCCACTCGCCCTTGGACTCCTCGGGCTTCTTCACTTCGAACAGATACATGTCGTGGACCATGCGGCCGTCGATGCGGATCTTGCCGTTCTTGGCGAAGAAGTCGTTGATCGGCGTCGCGCGCATCTGCTCCATCACCTTGGGCGCCTCGTCGCTCTTGATGGCGTCGATCGCCTTCAGATAGTGCATCGTCGCCGAATAGAGGCCGGCCTGAATCATGGTCGGCATGTGGCCGACCTTCTCGTTGAAGCGCTTGGAGAAGGCGCGCGTCTCATCGTTCATGTCCCAGTAGAACGCGTCGGTGACGATCAGCCCTTGCGTCGCCTTGATACCGAGCGAATGGGTGTCGGTGATCTCCTGCAGAAGCGCGATCATCTTCTGGCCGCCTTGCGTCAGGCCGAACTCGGCCGCCTGCTTCAGCGCGTTGGTGGTGTCGCCGCCGGCATTCGCCAGCGCGACCACCTTGGCCTTTGAAGCCTGCGCCTGCAGCAGGAAGGAGGAGAAGTCGGATGAGTTGAGCGGATGGCGGACGTCGCCGAGCACCTTGCCGCCGCTCTCCTTCACGACGTTGGCGGCGTCGCGCTCCAGCGCCATGCCGAAGGCGTAGTCGGCGGTGACGAAGAACCAGGTGTCCTCGCCGTGCTTGACCATCGCCTTGCCGGCGACGTTCGACAGCGCGTAAGTGTCGTAGGTCCAGTGCACCGTGTTCGGCGAGCATTGGGCGCCGGTGATGTCGGACGAGCCACCCCCGGAGTTGATGTTGATCTTGTTCTTCTCGCGGGTCAGCGCCGAGATCGGCAGCGCCACCGAGGAAGTGGGCACGTCGAAGATCGCGTCGACCTTGTCGTTGTCGTACCAGTTGCGCGCAATGTTGACGCCGACGTCCGGCTTGTTCTGGTGGTCGGCCGCGACCACCTGCACCGGCTTGCCGGCGACCTTGGCGCCGTAATCGGCAACCGCCATCTCCACGGCGGCGAGCGAGCCCTTGCCGGTCGCGTCCGCATAGAGGCTCGACATGTCCGTGAGCACGCCGATCTTGACGACGTCGTCGGAAATCTGTGCCTGCGCCGTGCCGCTGGCGGCAGTGATGGCGAGGCCGGCCGCGACCGCGGCGATGAGTTTGTGCATGGTTGTTCTCCCTGAGCGTTGTTCTTCGAGCTTCGTTGTACGGGACTGTTCTAGCGGCTATCGGCGGCCGAAGCTAAGCAATCCCCGCCATAGCGGAATGCAAAAAGAGAAGGGGGCTCTCTCGTCATTCCGGGGCGCGCTGCAGCGCGAACCCGGAATCCATCGGGCAGCAGGGAACCCGGATGAATGGATTCCGGGCCCGCGCCTGACGGCGCGTCCCGGAATGACGATTGAGATAGGCTACATCCCCTGCAGCTTCGTCACCGACACGTTGAGCGAGCCGCCGGCTTCCGCGATTACGCGCAGCGTCTTCGAGTCGAAGGCGATGTCGGCGAGCGTCAGGCTGTCGATCCTGGCATCGACGCGCAGGCCGTCCTCGCTCTTCTGGTAGTCGGCGATCGCAGCCGCGATCTTCTCGCGCGCATTGGCGGCGATCGGCTTCAGGTCGAGAGTCGCTTTCTGCGCCAGCGCCTGCTGCATCTGCGGCACCACCGCGCGTGCGGCGGCGCCAAGCAGGCCGAACGCCGCCTCGGACTCCACCGCGAGTTGGACGTCGGTGAGCCGCAGCGTCTGCTGTGCCTGGTCGAGCACCGGCCGGCCCCAGATGTGCACGGTCGCTTCCGCGCCGAGGCCGAGCCAGCTCTTCTTCTCCTTGGCGCGCACCAGCAGCGAGATCAGCAGCCGCTCGCCCGACGGGACGATGTTGACGCTCTTCACGGTGACGTCGACCGGTCCGGAGCCGTCCTCGGGATAGGTGTGGCCGACCATCTGCGCGGCGATGAGCTTGTTGATCTCGGTGAAGGGCACGTCGATCGGCACGCCGATGCTCACGCCCGTGCCGGTCGGCGGCACGATCGAGATCTTGTCGGGGAACGGGCAGTCCGGCTTGGTCTGTGTCGTGGTGACGCGTGTCTCGGCTTCGAGGCCAAGCAGCAGCGTCACGGCCTGCGCGTCGACCCGCGGCTGTGCGGCGATGGCGCGGATCGGCTTCATCTCGAGCCAGAGCGGCGGCAGCGCGGCCGACGAGCCAGTGCCCTGCAGCGGGATCGAGCGGCAGGCCTTGGTCCATTGCGCCCTTGCGTTCTCGCGCAGGCTAGGGTCGTTGCGGATGCGCTCGGCGGCGATGTTGAGCTGATCGCCGACCGTCTTGTCGATCAGCGGCTTGACCTGCCCCGGGACGTTGACCTTGGCGCCAGCGACCGAGAGGTTGGTATCGCCGAGATTGACCTGGGCGCCGAGATTGGGCTCGAGATGCCAGGCCGCCGCGAGCTTGGGGCGCGAGGTGATGACCACGTTGCCCTTGATCTCGGCGCTCGCGTTCAGGTTCTTGATGTTGACCGCGCCGATCTGCTTGGCGGCATTGCCGCCGAGCACGCTGCCGAGCGCCTCGCCGAGCGCGCCGGTGGCTTTCGACGACAGCGATCCCGTGACGTTCAGCTTGCCGCTGATCGGCGTCGACAGGGTCAGCACGTCCTTGTCGCCGACAGCCGAAATCGGTCCGCGCAACGCCGACCAGCCGATGTCGGCGTTCTCCAGTATCTGCGAGATCGGATTATCCGCCTTGCCGGCGAAGTTGCGCGGCGCGGCTTTCTCGGCCTGCTCGCGGATCGCTGACAGCGCAATGGCCACCGGCGCCACGATGATCGAGCTCTTCGAAACCGGTGGCAGCGGCGGCAGTTGCGCCACCACCGGCGCGGGTCCCGTCGCGCTTGGCGACAGCCAGTCCATCGCCTTCAGGCTGATGAAAAAAGAGCCCGCGATCACCGCCACGGCGACCAGGACAGTCTTCAAGTTCAACGTTAGTCGCATCAATCCCCCAAGCCGCCCCGGGGCAGGAGTCTACAGGGCAGGAGAGGAGGGCGCTAGAGCGCACCGATGGGGTGGAATTGGGGCGAACAAGTTAACGTCCGCGGACGCGTCGTTGCCGCGTATCCAACCCATCATCGCGGGGCGGCGCGCCTGGGACGGCGGACCGCTTTCACGTTGCCGCCGCTGCCGCCGCCGCAGAAGAAGCGATCGCCGCCGTCGGATTCCAATCCCGAGACGATTGTCCCGGCAGGCATGTCGAGCTGCTCCAGCACTTTTCCCGTTTCGGGATCGATCCGCCGCACGTCACTTTCATCGTTCTCCCATGTGCCATGCCAGAGCTCACCGTCGACCCAGGTGACTCCGGTCACGAAGCGCTTGCTCTCGATGGTGCGCAGAACCGCTCCCGTTTCCGGATCAACCTGATGGATCTTTCGCTCCCGATATTGTCCGACCCAGAGCGAGCCCTCGGCCCAGGCCAATCCGGAATCGCCACCGCCGCCTGGCGCCGGGATGGTGGTCAGCACCTTGCCGGTCGCGGCGTCGATCTTCTGAATGCGATCCTCGGCGATCTGGTACAGGTGCCGGCCGTCGAACGCCGTTCCCGCATGTGCGGCAACATTGATCGCGCGTGCGATCTTGCCGCTTGCCGGGTCGACCGCATTCAACTTGTCGCCGGATGCGAACCAGACATGCGTGCCGTCATAGGTGACGCCGTGCACGCTGTCGACGCCGGCAAACGGTCCGTACTCCTGGATAATCTCGGCGGCTGAACGTTTCATGTGTGTGATCCCTGTGAACTGAGCCATGCTACGTCTTCAGGAGCGGCGTAGGGAGTAACAAGCCTGTCGGGAAACCCGGGACGGGCGGGGTCATCCAGCGACGGGCCCGCCCGTGTCCGAAGGACTGCACCTTGTGCGATCTTGCGAGCTCGTCGAGCGCCCGCTGCACCGTGCGCGGGCTCATGCCAAGCGCAAGCGCCAGCGCCGAGCTCGACCAGGGCTCGCCATCGGAGAGAAAGGCGAGCACGGCGGCGTGCTTTTCCTCGACGGGCCGTGCCAGCACGATGACCTGCCGTGTCTTGTGCGGTGTCAGCACAAAACCCTCCCTCGTCGCGCTCACATCGGCCAGCGTCCTGAGCTTGGTGCGGAGCCGCCCGATCTCGACCCGCAACCGCGCACGGTGCGATTCATCGACGTGCTTCGCCTGAAACGCGCCGGTAATCAGCGTCTCTCGCGACACATCTGCCGGCCAGGCCTGCGCCAGGATGCGGGCGAGCGCGAACAAGACCGGCCGCGTGCCGAGCGGCACGACGCGGTCTTGCTTGCGCACGGCGTGATGGAACGTGTCCACGACGAGCGCCGCCGACGTCGCCAGCTCTTCGACCTCGGCGAGCAACAGCGGCCGCTCCTTGCCGCGGGCAATGAGGCGCGCCGCCGGCGTATCGAGGACGAGATTCGTGCTTTCGACTTCGGCCGCGAGCGCAGCGATGCCCGCCAGCTGCGCTGCGCGAGCCGCACGGCCGAGCGCCGCACGCGCGATCTTCGTCCGCAGCCGCCGTATCGCGATGCCCGCGACCACGAGCTCGTGGATGACCCGCGAGGCAGGCGGCAGTGGTGCGGTGCCGAGCTCGGCCAGCGTGTGCTCGGCCTCGTCGAGGCGCCCGAGCAGCAGAAGCCGGCGCGCCTCGATGTGACCGGCATGGGCGGCGTTGGCGAGATCGCCGTGATCTTGCAGCGTCGACCGCGCGGCCGCGAGCGTCTTGGCCGGCGAGCTCAGGTCGCGCGAGACGAGCGCGATCTCGGCTTCGGCAACCACGCATCTTGCACGGGCGACGGCCTCCCGCGGACCGAAGGCGCGTGCGGCGCTGCGCAGCAGCGTCTTGGCCCGGGCGAGATCGCCGAGCTGCGCCATCGCGATCCCGCGCAATGCGAGCGAGGGGGCATCGTTGCGCAGCGCCACGCGGTTCAGGGCGCCGAGCGGATCGCCGGCCTCGAGCGCACGCGCCGCGGCCGTAATCAGCGACTCCATGAAAATCCCGCCACACTTGTTACTCCCACCGCGCAACCCTCCGGTGCCAGAAAGAGTTCACGACCGACGATGTGCAGTGAGCGGCGAGCGGACTTGCGCCTGTCACAGCGCGGCGCGGGACGATCGCCCAAGCAAGAGGTTCCAGAAGCCATGATGACATCAGTTGAAAACGGACGGAACGACGGACAGCCTGTCATGCACACACCACCGGTGGTGTCGCCGCAAGACTGGGAGGCAGCCCGTCAGCAACTGCTCGTGAAGGAAAAGGCACATACCCGCGCCCGCGATGCCCTGGCCGCCGAGCGCCGGCGAATGCCGTGGATGGCCGTGGACAAAACCTATGCGTTCGATGGGCCCGGCGGCAAGGTCAGTCTGCTCGATATGTTCCAGGGTCGGCGGCAACTCATCATCTACCGCGCCTTTTTCGAGCCCGGAGTGTTCGGCTGGCCCGATCACGCGTGCCGGGGCTGCTCCATGGTCGCCGACCAGGTCGCCCATGTCTCGCACCTGAACGCCCGCGACACCACCCTCGTCTTCGCCTCGCGCGCGCCCCAGGCCGACATCGCGCGGCTGAAGAAGCGGATGGGCTGGACCATGCCATGGGTCACGATCACGGACAGTTTCGACGCCGATTTCGGCGTGGACGAATGGCACGGCACGAACGTGTTCTACCGGGACGGCGATCGCATCTACCGCACCTACTTCATCAAGAGCCGCGGCGACGAGCAGATGGGCGGCACCTGGAACTACCTCGACATCACGCCGCTCGGCCGGCAGGAGGTCTGGGAGGACTCGCCGCAGGGTTATCCTCAGACCCCCACCTACAAATGGTGGAATTGGCACGACAGCTACGTGGAAGGCGCCGCGCCCGACAAGAGATGGGTCGAGGTGTCGGACGCCGGAGAGAAGGCGTTCCGCGAGGAGTCCGCGGGCACGACGACGTGACCGAGGCCTGTCCGCTGAGCTCAGCCACTGGCGCGAACCGTGACGGCAGGGCCGTCACGGCCGCGCGTGACCTCGCCAGATGGCTGGCTCTCGCCGCCACGCCGACCTTCGCGATCATGGCCCTGCTGACGGCCGTTCTCGGCGGTGGTCCGGCAGACATGCTCTGCGCCGCCGGGCACGCGTCGCTGCTAAGCGGGATGATTCCGATGTATCTCCTGATGAGCGCATTTCACTCATCGGCGTGGCTGAAGCTGATCTCGGACCGACGCCGCGCCGCGCGCGGGTAGGAGCGGATGACCGCCGACGCAAAGGCGAACGGCCCCCGCGTGCCTTGGAGGGGCGTTCGGTTCATGATGGTGCGCTCGCCGCTGTTGCCGCGAACTCCGCTCCTCATCCTGAGGGCCCGCCATAGGCGGGCGTCTCGAAGGATGAGTTGGGGTACGCTCCGTTGGTGCCGCGTCGCGATCTCACCCCCGCGCACTGGCCAATAATTTCCGCATCATGCCCGCCGCATCCTTCGAGACGCCGCGTTCCGCGGCTCCTCAGGATGAGGCTAACTGGCGGTCGCGACTTTGTGCCGTCGATGCCAATTTTTCTCGCTCGTCTGCTTAGTGCTGCTCTGCAGCCGCTTGCAGATGGGCAACCACCTTCGCCGCCTCTTCCGACGAGACGCCGCCATAAGGCTGCATCTTGTTGCCCGACACGACCTCGTCCGGCTTGACGATGAAGCGCGTGAGCTTGTCCTGGTCCCAGACGAAGCCTGCATCCTTCATCGCGGGGGAGTAGTTGTAGTTCGGCAGCGAGCCTGCCTTCCGTCCGACGATCTTGTTGAGATTTGGACCGAGACGATTGTCGCCCTCCTTCACGGAGTGACAGGTGCGGCATGAATTGTTGAAAGCCTGATGGGCCGCGTCATCGCTGGCCGCGGTTGGTTGCTGCGCGAGAGCCGCAGGCGCTGACAGCAGCCACGCCAATCCGGCTCCAGCGATCAGGCGCATCCATCTGTTCCGCGAGGTTCGTTGGCTCGGTTGCATCTGCGCCTCCATCGGGGATCGCGCCCATGCTCCTCAAAGCAAGACAGCTTGGAGAGCATCGTGCCAACGAAGACGGCCCCGGTGGGTTCCGGGGCCGTTTGCGTCACGATGTCCTGTCGCTTACCGCGTTGCGCTGCCGAGCTCGGCGCGGCGCTCCGTCATCGGCAGCACCACGACCTTGGTGCCGACGCTGACGCGGGAGTAGAGGTCGGTCACGTCATCATTGGTCAGGCGGATGCAGCCGGAGGAAACATGCTTGCCGATCGTCTCGGGCGCGTTGGTGCCGTGGATGCGGTAGATGGTGCCGCCGAGATACATGGCGCGTGCGCCGAGCGGGTTGCCGGGGCCCCCGGCCATGTGGCGCGGCAGATAGGGCTGGCGCGCGATCATCTCCGGCGGCGGGGTCCAATCCGGCCACTCGGCCTTCTTGGTCACCGACTGGATGCCGGACCAGGTGAAGCCATCGCGGCCGACGCCGATGCCGTAGCGGATCGCCTGGCCGTTGCCGAGCACGTAGTAGAGATAGGTGTTGGGCGTATCGATGATGATCGTGCCCGGTGCCTCGCGCGTCGCGTAGGAGACGGTCTGGCGGCGGAACCGTGCCGGCATCTCGACTGAGTCCTGATCCTCGGACGGCGCGGCCTGATACGGCGTTGCCTGGTAGGGCTGATAGGGCTGCTGAGGCGCGGCCATCGGCGGCAGCGGCCGGAAGAAGGGGAAGAGCTGCACGGGCGCGGCCTTGGCCGGGCCTGCGAACGCGATCGCGGAGATCGCGACTGCGCCAACGGCAACGGCGCGCGAATACGTCTTGAACGTGTCCAGATTGAACATTGATCGCCCCTGTTTGCTCGGTGTTCTTGGTCACCGCGGCACCGTTTCGGTGCTCCGTTGCCTAAATCACTAACGGAAATAAGTTTCGGGACGTTTGCGCGAAAAACCGAAAACGGTTTCGTCGCGGCAAGGATTGTTTCATGACAGTTTCGTGGCTCCGCGAGCCCGTTAACGAACAAAACAGTCTGCCGACACTTATGTGACGTCACACGCCTGAAATATCCATGGTTGAAGGTCGAAAGCCGAGAATCATCAAACTCTCGGGATTTCCCCATGCGGGTATTAATCGCGACTGACGCCTGGCATCCGCAGGTTAACGGCGTGGTCCGGACACTGACTTCGCTGGCGGGCGCGGCCAAGGCGCTCGACGTCGACATCGAATTCCTCACCCCCGACGGCTTCCCGTCGTGGCCGTTGCCGACCTATCCGGGCCTGCGCATCGCGCTGCCGAGGGCCAAGGAGATTGCGCGGCGGATCGAGAAGGCGGCGCCGGACGCCATGCACATCGCGACCGAAGGCCCGATCGGCTGGGCCGCGCGCGCCTATTGCCGCCGCAACCGGCTCGCCTTCACCACCTCCTACACCACGCGCTTTCCGGAATATGTTTCGGTGCGGACCGGCATCCCCGACGCCGTCGGCTACGCGGTGCTGCGTCATTTCCACGATGCCGCCGCGATGACCATGGTGGCGACGCCCTCGCTGCGGCAGGAGCTCTCCGAGCGCGGCTTCAAGCGGCTCGGCTTCTGGACGCGCGGCGTCAACACCGAACTGTTTCATCCCGACGATCCGGCAAAGCTCGATCTGCCGCGGCCGATCTTCATGACCATGGGTCGCGTGGCCGTGGAGAAGAATCTCGAAGCGTTCCTCTCGCTCGATCTGCCCGGCACCAAGGTCGTCGTCGGCGACGGCCCGCAGAAGGCGCAGCTCGAGAAGAAGTATCCGGATGTCGTCTTCCTCGGCGAGAAGAAGGGCGCGGATCTCACCGCTCATCTTGCCGCCGCCGACGTCTTCGTGTTTCCGAGCCTCACCGACACCTTCGGCGTCGTGCAGCTCGAAGCGCTCGCCTGTGGCACGCCGGTTGCGGCGTTTCCGGTCACGGGTCCGAAGGACGTCATCGCCGATCATCCGATCGGCGCGATCGACCACGATTTGCGCACCGCCTGTCTGCGCGCGCTCACCATGTCGCGCGAGACCTGCCGCAACTTCGCTCTCGAGCGCTCCTGGGAGAACAGTGCGCGTCAGTTCGTCGGCAATCTCACCTCACTTCAGCCCAGCCGCATCCTGCGCGCTTCGCCGGTCATGGCGCGGCGGCCGGTGCGCGGTTGACCTTATCGTTTTGAACCACAGCGAGAACCACATCGATGGCTAAGATCATGAACCTTGACGGCGCCCAGCAGCTTGACCTCGACCGCGGCACGGTCGAGCAGGCCTATGACCGCTGGGCGCCCGTCTACGACCTCGTGTTCGGCGGCGTGTTCGCCAAGGGCCGCCAGGCGGCGATCGCGGCGACCAACAAGATCGGCGGCCGCGTGCTCGAGGTCGGCGTCGGCACCGGCATCTCGCTGCCGATGTACGCGAGCAATGTTCGCATCTTCGGCACCGACATTTCGGAAGCGATGCTGGACAAGGCGCGCCAGCGTGTCGCCGAAGGCAAGCTGAAGAACGTCGAAGGCCTCGCGGTGATGGATGCCGAGAAGCTCGAATTCCCCGACAATTCCTTTGACGTCGTGATGGCACAATATGTCGTCACCGCCGTGCCGAACCCGGAGAAGGCGCTGGACGAATTCGCCCGCGTGCTGCGCCCCGGCGGTGAGCTGATCATCCTGACCCGCGTCAGCGCCGACGCCGGCATGCGCCGCTTCATCGAGCAGAAGCTGCAGCCGGTGGTGCGTCCGCTCGGCTTCCGCACTGCCGAGTTCGCCTGGTCGCGCTACGCCAAATGGCTGGCCGGCGCCGACGGCATCGAGCTCGCCGAGCGCCGCCTGATCCCGCCGCTCGGCCATTTCTCGCTGGTGCGCTTTCGCAAGGTCGAGGTCGCCAAGGCAGCGTGAACTGCTGTTGCCCCTCATGATGAGGAGGCGCGCAGCGCCGTCTCGAACCATGATGGTCCCGGTTGCCACACCTCGGCCTTCATCCTTCGAGACGCGCGTTCCGCGCCCCTCAGGCGGAGGGGACCGTGCGTCATCGCGTCGCTGCACATCGTCATATGACAAAATGATGATGTCACACGACCTACATCGAATCCCTGTAATCCCGTACCCGAAAGCATTTTGGGGGAAAGCATGATCAAGAATTACCTCGAGCAGCTGCGGATCCAGCGCTGGGACGACCACCGCTACTATCACCACAGCCGCATCAATCAGAGCCTGCACTTCGTCAGCGCGCTGAGCTTCCTCTTCGCCTATGTCTGGCTGTTCATCGATCCCATGATCTCGGCCCTGGTCGGCTGGCTGGTCTCGATGACCTCGCGCCAGGCCGGTCACTTCTTCTTCGAGCCGCACGATTACGACCACATCAATCAGGCGACGCACGAGTACAAGGAAGAGATCAAGGTCGGCTACAACCTGCAGCGCAAGGTGGTGCTGATGGCGATCTGGGCGCTGTCGCCGCTGGTGCTGTTCTTCGATCCGACGCTGTTCGGTCTGTTCAAGCCCTGGGCTGGCGCCACCGACTTCATGCGGCAGGTCGCCAAGATCTGGCTCGCGGTCGGTGCCGGTGGTCTCCTGTTCCGCACCATCCACCTGTTCTTCATTCGCGACGTCGAGACCGGTCTCGTCTGGATGACCAAGATCCTGACTGATCCCTTCCACGACCTGATGCTCTATCGCAAGGCTCCGCTCGCGCTGATGCGCGGCGAGCTGATGGACCCCGGTCTGCACCTCAACCCCGAGCACACGCTGGGCCTCATCCCCGAGCCCGCGCTCGAAGAGCAGCACGCCTGAGCGCGCTGTTCCCAACTAACACTCCGATGTCGATTGGTTACGTCATGCCCGGCCTTGTGCCGGGCATCCACGTCTTGGGGGCTGCCGTTGCGGCTCCTTCGCTTCTCCCCGCGTGCGGGGAGAGGCCGGATCGCATCGCAGATGTGATCCGGGTGAGGGAGAGTCTTCGCGAGTCTCTCTGTTACCGTCCGTGCGGAGAGCCCCTCTCACCCCAACCCGCTCAGCGCGAGCGCAGCTCGTCGCGTCCCCGCGGGCGGGGAGAGGGGGAGGCGGCAGCGGTGTTCGCGGAAGCCTCAGCGCCCGAAGCGCTTGGCCAGCATCTCCTTGAGGATCTGCCGCTTGATGCCCTTGTTGGTGAGGCTCGGATCGTGCCACCAGAAGCCGTCGGCCTTCATCTTCTCAGCGGCGCGAACGAAACGTTCGGCGACCTCGGTGAAGTCGGCGTCGGTGTAGTTGAGGCTGAAGATGAGCCGGCCGGTGCCGACCCAGCTCAGCGACAGGCCCTCGGCGCGCAAATAGTATTGCAGCATCCAGTTGTAGCGGGACGGCTCGGTGTATTTCACCGTCCAGATCGAGGACAGGTTCGCCACCTGCACCGGCACGCCGGCGCCCTCCAGCATCCGGTTGAGTTTTTGCGCGCGGCCGTTCCAGGTCTCCTCCAGCCCGTCATAGACAGCGCGGAAGTTCGGGCTTGCGAGCCGGCTCAGGAACTCGTCCATCGCGGTCATGACGTAGGGATGCGAGTTGAAGGTGCCGCGGGCGAAGCAGACGTCGGCGGGACGGTCGTCGCGGAAGCGGCGCATCAGCTCCTTCTTGCCGCAGACCACGCCGACCGGCAGGCCGCCGGCGAGGCTCTTGCCGTAGGTCACCATGTCGGCGCGCACGCCGAAATATTCCTGGGCGCCGCCTGCCGCGAGACGGAAGCCGACGAAGACCTCGTCGAAGATCAGCACGATGCCGCGCTCGGTGCAGACCTCGCGCAGCTTCTTCAGCCACTCGGTATAGGCCGCGCGATCGAAGCTGCCGCCGCGGGAGGAATCGACCAGCGAGGAATCGCCGGGCGCGTTGGCATTCGGATGCAGCCCCTGCAGCGGATTGACCAGCACGCAGGCGATGTCGCGGCGCGTGCGCAGCACGTGCAGCGTCTTCTCCGACATCTCGGCCAGCGTGTAGGTCTCGTGCGCGGTGATCGGGTTGCCGACGCCGGGCTGCACGTCTCCCCACCAGCCGTGATAGGCCCCCGCGAAGCGGACGAGATGGGTGCGCTTGGTGTGGTAGCGCGCCAGCCGCACCGCCTGCATCACCGCTTCGGTGCCGGACATGTGGAAGGAGACTTCGTCGAGGCCCGAGATCTGGCAGAGCCGCGTCACGTTCTCGAGGATGACGGGATGGTAGGGACCAAGCACCGGTCCCAGCGCGTGCGCCCGCTTCTCGGAGCCCTCGATGCACTCCTTGTAGAAGTCGTTGCCGAAGATGTTGACGCCGTAGGAGCCGGTGAGGTCGTAGGAGACGTTGCCGTCGACGTCCTTCACGGTGACGCCGCTCGACGATTCCACGAAGGTCGAGGTGCCCAGGTGCTCGCGGACCAGGCGCGAGAACTGGAACGGCACGCGATAGCTCTCGGTGAAATTCAGGTCGGAGATCTTCTCCGCCGCTTCCTTCGTCATCGCGCGGCCCTTGGGGTAGCGCTCGGCGTAGAGGGCGGCGAGGCGGAAGAAGCTGTCCTTGCGCTGGGTCGCGATGTTCGCGGGCGCCCCGTCGCAGGCGAAGTAATCGTTGCTGTCGAACTCGTAGAACGGGATCAGCCGCGCCACCCGGCGCGACATCTTGGAATGCCCGGAGAGCGACCGGTGTTTGGCGCGGGACAGCTCAATCCGCGCTTTCAGCTTCGGGAAGGCGGCGGCAGCGGAGGCTGCGGCGGCCACGGACAAAGAGAGAATCGGGAGTGTCGTTTCCATGACAACAAGCGCTAACCCTGCGAGCTGACAGATTCATGACAGTCAAAGCCCTCATCGCCTCTTTCACCCAGCAGGAAGACATCAACTTCCTGCTGACCAACCGCATCCCCCGCGCGGCGCTGACCCGCTTCATGGGCTGGTTCTCCAAGATCGAGAACCCGCTGGTGCGGGACGCCTCGATCGCCCTGTGGAAGCTGTTCTCCGACCTCGATCTGTCGGAGGCGCGCAAGACCCATTTCAAGAGCCTGCATGACTGTTTCACGCGGCAGCTCAGGCCGGGCCTGCGGCCGTTCGATCCGGACCGGGCAATCATCGCAAGCCCGTCGGACGGCATCGTCGGGGCCCACGGCAGGATCGCCGACACCGAGCTGTTCCAGGTCAAGGGCGCGCCTTATTCGCTGCTCGACCTCGTCGGCGATTCCGCGCTGGTCGATCAGCACCGCAACGGCTCGTTCGTGACGCTGCGGCTGACCTCGAGCATGTATCACCGCTTCCACGCGCCCTATGATGCGCATATCGAGCGCGTCACGCTGATCCATGGCGACGTCTGGAACGTGAATCCGATCGCGCTGAAGCGGGTCGAGCGCCTGTTCTGCAAGAACGAGCGCGCGGTGATCCGCACGAACCTGGCGACCGGCGAGGCTGTGACGCTCGTGCCGGTCGCCGCGATCCTGGTCGCAAGCATCCGCCTGCATTTCCTCGACATGGTGCTGAACGCGCAGACGAAGGGCCCGGTCAATTTCCCCTGCGATGTCAACGTGACGAAGGGCGAAGAGCTCGGCTGGTTCGAGCACGGCTCGACCATCATCATTCTCGCGCCCGGCGATTTTACCTTCTGCGACGGTATCGCCGAGGGCACGCGCATTCGCGCGGGTCAAGGGTTGTTGAGAAGAAAGTAGCCTTCAATCCGCCGTGTCGGCCGCCTATATCGTCCGCGGGGACGATTCGGCGGCACGACAGGTAACGAGTGATGGCACGGGCGCCGGTACTGGCGGCGGGGGGTATTGTGCTGCGGCGTGGCGCGACGCCGCTGGTTGCGGTCGTACGCCAGCGCAAGCGCAATGAATGGGTCTTGCCCAAGGGCAAGCTCGACGACGGCGAGACGCCGAGAGAGGCCGCGCTCCGCGAGGTGCTGGAGGAGACCGGCCACGACGTCGCCATCCATGAATTCCTGGGCACGCTCGTCTACCAGTCGGGCGGACGCTCCAAGGTGGTGCATTTCTGGCGAATGGAGGCCGAGGGCGGTCCCGTCCGCAAGCTGATGAATGACATCAAGGCCGTCGACTGGCTGCCATTGGACGATGCGATCGCGCGGCTGTCGCGCGAGTATGAGCGCGCCTTCCTGACTGAGACCGGCCCGATCGCGCTCGCCGCTGCCGGCCTCCTGCCGGCCGATGCCACGCCGCCGCTCGCCGTCGACGATGTCGACAACGTCATGCCGGCGCTGACGCCTGCGGAAGCAGCGTCCGTCGAGGAGCTCCGTCATGGACTCTTGCAAAAGGTAAGAGCCTGGCTGCGCGGCGAGGCGTGAGCTGCAGCAAGGATGCTAAAGTAACCGAGGGCCGAGTGAGGCGGTGAGCCCTCCGGGTCCACCGCCGAGATCAACGCGTCTCACCAACACACGTGCTGTTGGGGCATAGCCGCTCGATTTGGTTGAACTTTACGGGCGGCAAATCCGCTGCGACCGGGCTGGGTGTGTTGTTGGCGATGTCGTGGCCAGTGGGATTGGGTGCTGCAACGGTCTTTGGCATCGTGCTGGCTATTGCTCGGATTGTTTCCCTTGGCTCGATGCTCGCGGCGTTGACGGCAATCGTCCTTATTTGCGGTTTCGACCATCCGTTGCCCTATCGGTTGCTGGTGATCGGAGGCGCCATCTACGTGATCGTTCGCCATCGTGCCAACATTCAACGGCTATTGGTGGGGACGGAGCCGCGCCTGGGTCGAAGTGGCCCAGATACGAAAGCAGAAGCGCAAAGCCTAGCGCACGTATTTCCCGGGATATCGCACATTTCCCGGAATATCGCAGATGGCCGCTTGCGGCCCATCGCGACCACACGCCCGCGACCGGAGCCGCCAAGCGTCTCCGGTCTTGGGTCACGATCGGGTCGGGACGCCGCGAGCCCACGGCCAGTCGTTGGACACGGAAACCTTGCGGACGAACGACCGCTGCCGCGCAATGTTTACGCAGCGCGTTCCTTGTCTGACTGTTGCTCTGCGGCGGTCGCGGTTTCTTCCACGCCCTTTTGGTAATTGCTCGCAAACCTCTCAATACTGTCGGCCCACATCCTCAGCATTGAGACCTGAAAGTGCATGATTGGCCTCAAGGCATTCATGCCGACTGCTGTCGCTGCGGTGATGCGCCCTTGCGAGTCGCGCGCGAAGCGGTTTGCGTTAGCGGAATTGTCTGCCATGCTGTTCGCTCCTTCTCTGGTGTTATGGACTAATCGCGGCGCGTGATTCCAAACGCTCGGACAAGACTTGATCTGCCGCTTGTCTCGCACATCGGTCGTCATGTAATTCATCCAGTTTTCTCAAATAGGCGACCGCCGCTATTTGCAGGAGATCGAAATCATCCTCGCCGATGCCACGAAGATCGGCGACGTAGCGGTAAAGGGCGGAACGCCTGCTATCGTTCTCGCTGATGCCGCTATTGAGCAGCAAGTAGTTCCGCCAAGCGAATGCACATGCGCTTTCTTTGGCCTGAGAAGTCATGGGCACCTCCCAAAGGCCAGAAAAGACTGGCGATCGTTTTCGTTCCGCGAATCTCTCCGATGTAACGTTGTTCCGTAGCTGCGCCGCAATGTGGCCGCACGCGTTGACCCTGCATATGGTTCCCTGGAAATCGAGATTGCGGAAGTGAACCTGCGGCGCGCGTTGAACGCGACACCGCCGGCTCGTTACCGCCCTTCCTTCTTTTCCTTCGGCGCGGGGGCCGGTTTGCGTGGCGCGCCGGGCCGTTGCGCGCCGGGGAGGCGCTGCTGGAATCCACCCTGGCGCTGGATGCCGCCTGGTTGCTGAACCGCGGGCGGCGGTGCTGACTGTCCGGGCTGCAATCCGGTGCGCGGCGGTTGCGGCTGCGGCGCTGTGCCGGGCTGCGGCGGGGTGGTGACGCCGGGCTGCGACGGAGTCTGTCCGCTGCGCGGCGGCTGGGCCTGCGGCGTGCCGCCCGGCTGCATGCCTTGACCGGCGCGCGGCACGCCTGCCGGTTGTCCTGTACCCGGTTGCCGGCCCTGATTCTGCTGCCGGCCTTGCTGCTGCTGGCCTTGTTGATCCTGTTGCTGACCCTGGCCGGCGCGCGGTGCGCCCGGCTGCACTGCACCGCCTTGTCCTTGCCGCTGCTGCGACGGCTGCGGGCCTTGCCGTTGCGGCTGCTGCGGGCCTTGCGGGTTGGGCGTGCCCGGTTGCTGCTGACCCGGACGATTGTTCTGACCGGGCAGGCCGTTCGGCCGCTGCGGCTGCTGTCCCGGCGCCGTCGCCGGACGCTGCTGCTGGAGCGGCCGCGGGATACGCGGGCTCGCCGTCGGATTGGCGCGGCGGAAGTCGCGCTGCTCGGTGACGATCTGCCGGCCCGTGGTTTGGGCCAGATGCACCTGACTGACGAAGCCGCGGTCGCGCGCGATCTGCTGCGGTGGAATCGTGATCGGCACCGCGGCAAACCGCATGCTGCCGGGGCTGCCGGCACCGGGCCGGATCGCGAAGCCGCTCGATCCTTGCGTCAGTGCGCCGAGCCGCGTGCCACTGGTGCGGTCGTTGACGTCGATGTGTCCGACCCGGCCGTCGGCGTCGGGATAGAGTTTGATGTTGACGTTGTTCGCGGTCGCTCCCGTCGCGCTCGCATTCGCCGGCACGTCGACGACGCCGGTGGTGCCGCGGATGCCGAGCGTTGCCGTTGGCGTCGTGATCTTCATGTCGCCGGTCTTGGCCACGGCTGCCGCAACGAACGCGACGGTACCCTTCCCGATGTCGAAGATCGCACCGTTCTGCTTGCCGCCGTCCTCATAGACGTAATTGTCGATGCTGATCTTGGCGCTGGCCGAGAGATTGAACGTGGTCGCATCGTTGAAGGTGATGCCGAGCGAGGAGTTCGACGCCGTCTGCACGATGTCGTTGAGATAGATGTCGTCGCGGACCTTGAGGGGATACGAATTCTTGTCGCGGATCACGGTGGCGATCCCGGTTACGGTCGCGACGTTGCCGATGGGTTCCTCGGCGGCGGACTGCGCATCAGGCGCGGGTGTCGGCGATGCGGCGGGGGCTGGCGACGGCTCGGGCGTCGGCTGCGCCTGTGCAACCTCGATCGTATCCGATGCGAACGCAGCGCTCGCGCCGGCTGGCGGCAAGGCCAGCAGCGCAAGCGCGAACACGAAGCGGCGCCAAGCCACCAAAAATTCCACGATGAAGTCCCGATGAGAACACGAGGCGAGATCGACCGATTTCAGCCGGGGCTGGCTGAATGGCAGATGAACGTGTGTCGCACGGGAGGAGCGAATGTTCAAACGTACGCCGTAAGAGACGTAGCGTCTCGCCTGTCAATCGTCATTCCGGGGCGCGACGAAGTCGCGAGCCCGGAATCCATTGCGCCACCAACGATGCGGTCGGATGGATTCCGGGTTCGCGCTCGCGCGCGCCCCGGAATGACAGCGGTAGCCGTCAGCTCACCCGCTTCCAGGTCTGGCCGCCGCAGAACATGCCGCCGAAGGCGCAGCCCTGCACGCGGAGCAGGTTCGGGCCCTTCATCGCGATCGTGGAGTCGTAGTTGCGTCCAGAATCGGGATCGTGGATGTGGCCGCTCCACTTCGAGCCCTCGGGCTTCATGTTGATCAGGATCCGCTCATTGGACTTCTCGGCATAGCCGCAGAGATTGGCGCCGCACTGCTCGACGCGGACATTGCCCTTGTTCTCTTCGGTGGCCCACACGCCGACCGGCGTGCCCGGCGCCGGCGTGCCCGGCGCCGGCGCGGCGGCGACCGGGGCCGGAGCGCGCGCAGGAACGGGAGCAGCCGCGATGGAGGCCGGTGCAGCGGCGGGAGCGACCGGTGCGGGCTGTGTCGTCGTATCGACGCTGGCGGACGGCGCGGCGGCAACCGTTGTCGCCGGCGCGACGGGCTGAGTGACGGCGGGCGCGGCCGGAGCGATCGACTGCACCGGCGCCTGCTGCACGGGCTGCTGCGCCGGAGCCGGTGCAGGCTGCGCGTTTGTCGTGCTCGGCGTGGTGTCGTCGTCATCGTCCTTGGAGCCGAGGCCGTTGAGGTTGATGTTGTTCAACTTGATCGGCTTGTTCGACAGACCCGGCGCGATGATGGTCACGCAGTCGAGCGAAGCGCAGTTGCGCGGCGTCTCGATGCGGACGTGCTGGCCGTCGATCTGGAACGAGATCGAGTTGCCGGCATGCGCGACGGCGGTCGAGGCGAGGAAGAGGGCGGTGGTGGCGACGTAGAGCTTGTTCATGACAACCTCCCGAAAAGCTGGTCCCGATATGGACTGAAAGTCGATGACGACCTGAGCGCGGTTCGACCCTACGCCGGCCCGCCCCGACCTTCTGTGATGAACGTCACAACGGCTCCGCCGCCTGGCGTGAGCCTGCGCACATTCAGCTGCCGTTCGTCTTTCGTAACTTCGCCCCGACACAGCGGGAGGGGTGGATGAAGGGATTTGTGAATTGGCTTGGCACATTGATCGCACTGACGATGGTTACATCGTCGGCTGAGGCAGGTTCCTACTCCTTCGCGATCGGCGGGCACCGGTTTCACGTCGAGGCGCCGCGCAATTGCAGATCCACCTCCTGTGTGTCGATCTCGTCCGGTCGTAGCTTTCGGCCCGCTGAAGATATCGACACGACTCTCGTCGTGAGCCCCGCGCCGCCGGCAGCCCTTCCGCCGGCGCAAGTCTGCCCCGCCGCTCCGGTCAAGCCGCCGCAGCCGACCGTTGCCACGATTCCCGTTGCGCCACCGGCGCCCACGACTGCGCCCATCCTTGCGCCCACGGTCTCTCAATCCGTCACCTTGCCGCCGGCACCACAGCTCGAACCGCCCAAGCTCGAGCCCCCGCAGTCGACATTTCTCGAAGCGCCACACCTCGCCACGCCGAAGCCCGACACGGATCAAGTCACGACGATCGCGCAGCGCAGCGACGAGCCCGCCGATACGCCGCTCGGCCAATGGGAGAGCAAGGGCGCCAAGGGCACGGTGCGCATCGAACGCTGCGGGTCCGCGCTGTGTGGCTACGCGCTGACCGAAACCTCGAGCAGAGGCGAGAGTGTGCTCGTCAACATGAAGCCGAAATCGGACGGCGTCTGGACCGGCAACATCTACAGCCGTGCCAGCGGCAACACCTACTACGGAACGATGACGCTGAAGCTTTCCGGCAAGCTCCATGTCGAAGCCTGCGCGTTGCTCCGTTTCTTCTGCTTCGGCAACGACTGGACGCGCATCGAGGAGAGGCGGGAAGAACTGATCACCACGTCGCAGCAGTGGAATGGTGCGAGGTCGTAACTCTTGGTGACACGAGCACGCTGCAACCCTCTTGTGGGAGAGGGGGGCTTCGCGACAGCGAAGCCCGGTGAGGGGTCTCTCTCCGCGACCCACTTTTGCATTTGATTTCGCTGCGGCAACCCCTCATCCGTCGCGCTGCGCGCGACACCTCCTCCCACAAGGGGAGAAGGGAAGACAGCGTTCCCTCTGTCCAATTTGTAACCCTCTCGCACCGAACCCTTCTCGCCCTTGCCCGCGACCGATGGCTGACGACGCATGCAAGGAGAGCCAACATGAAACGTCTCAGCCTCACCGCCGCGCTGCTGATCGGCGGCGCCATCGCCGCCCATGCCGACACCAACATCTGGACCAACATGCTGAAGCAGCGACGCGGCGACGATGCGCTGCATGTGGACGGCGCGTTCTGCGATGCACAGCTTGGTGCGCCCCGGAACGGCGGCGCGACGTCGGCGCAGTACAAGCGTTGCATGCGTGCGCGCGGCTGGCGCTTCAGTCACACGGTTCGCGAGAAGGATGATCGCTATCCCGATCCCGACAATCCCGGCATGATGTGCCGCAACTTCAAGATCGTGGGCATCACGGGGTCGGAGTGCTCGAATTACTGAACGCAACAGGACGCCCGGCGGCCGGATGATCCGGCGGCCCGGGCAAATCTGTGATGCGGTCGGTTAAAGGCTTCTAGATCATGCCGAGCACGATGGCCGCGACAAAGGCCATAGCAAGGTACGCAGTGACAACGCTCAGTCTTCCGACGAACGTCATGACGTTGCTCCCTGAGATGCTCCCGCCGCTCGCGTCGCTTTGGGAGTAACCCATATGGTTAACAGAGAGTCTCTTCCCAAAAAAGTCAGCCTCGCTGTCGCTGATCCGCCGCGCGCCGGCGCGGCATGGTTAAAGAAGGCCGAAATCAACACGTTGAAGAGTCTTTAAGTAAATTCACCGAACGTGCGTGCATGACGCGCGGAGTTCGTTTGTATCTCGTCGGCTCCATCGTCCTTGTTTCGCTTGCGGGTTGCGGACGCGGCTTCTTCCAGGCCGAGCGCGAACCGTGGCGGGCCGAGGCGGAAGCCGCGTGCCTGAAGTCGGGCGCGGTGAAGGAGAGCCTGGACATCGTTCGCGTCGAGCCGATCTCCGGCCCCGGCGTCTGCGGCGCGGAATTTCCGTTGAAGGTCGCCGCCATCGGCGAAGGCTCGAGCAGCTATGGCTTTGCCGACGAGGAATTGCGCCCGCCGGGGAACATCGGAAGCCAGCCGCGCTGGCCGGTGACGCAGCCGCAGTCGAGCTATCCGCAAAGTCAGCCCTACCCGGCATCGTCCGGCTATCCGCAGCGTTCGAACTATCCAGAGAGCGCCGTGCGCCAGCCGTCGGGCTATGGCGCGTCCTCCGGCCCGGTCTCGCTGAGCGCGCCCGGCGTGGCGCCGCAGGAGGACGAGATCGACCTGCCGCCCGAGGGCACCGATGCCGCCGGAGCTGCGCGCTACATGAATGCGCCGAGCTATCCGACGCGGCCAGCCGCTCCTTATTCCCAGGCTCCCGCGCAGCCGCCGCGTCTTGGTCCGGCGCAGGGCAGTCCCGTCACTGCAGTTGGTCCCGTCGCGGTGAAGCCGACCGCGACGCTCGCCTGTCCGATCGTGTCCGAGCTCGACCGCTGGCTGGCCGATACCGTGCAGCCGTCGGCGACGCGCTGGTTCGGCCAACGCGTGGTCGAGATCAAGCAGATCTCCGCCTATTCCTGCCGCGGCATGAACGGCAATCCGCATGCCCACATTTCCGAGCACGCCTTCGGCAACGCGCTCGACATCGCCGCCTTCGTGCTCGCCGACGGCCGCCGCGTCTCGGTGAAGGACGGCTGGCGCGGCCTGCCGGAAGAGCAGGGCTTTTTGCGCGACGTGCAATCAGGCGCGTGCGCACATTTCACCACCGTGCTCGCGCCGGGCTCGAACGTCTATCACTACGATCACATCCACGTCGATCTGATGCGCCGCGCCAGCCGCCGCCTGATCTGCCAGCCGGCCGCAGTGTCAGGCGAAGAAGTCGCCGCTCGCGCGCAGCAGCGCAATCCCTACGCCAACACGCGCGACCCTTACGTGACCGGCTCGCTCGGCCGCAAGGCCAAGCGCGAGAAGGTCAACGAGGAAGACGAGTTCGCCGACGAGTAGGGCGGGCGTGCGCGTGCGATCGTTGGATTGGGCAAGTCACTTTGCAGGCCGCATCGATGTAGCTGGGACCAGCCCCATGCAGCGCTGCACTTCGCCCGGCACTTTATAGTCACGCATCACGGGACGGCTGTCGCGCATGCCGCATGCCTCCCGCTGCACCACGAACATCCAAAGCGCGTGACCGGCCTCCATTACCAGGGCGCGCCGTGCCTGCCGTGTCGATGCCGGCGCATCCGAGGGCGGATGGCTGGCATCGAATTCGCGCAGCTTCGCGAGCGCTTGTTCCAGCGCTCGCCCCATCCGCCCGAACGCAGAGGCCTGCTCCTGGACGATCTCGTAATTGAGAACGTCGACCGGCGTGCGGTGAAGGCGAAGATCGCGGGACATGGCTTATCTATAGCGTCGCGGGGTACGCTAGCAATGACGTGGTTAGAGATACGCCCTGCGCTACAGCCGTGGCCCTCTCTCACTTCACCCGATACGCCGCCAGAAACATCCGCGTGGCGCTGTCGATCACCTCGGTCATGCGTTCCTCGGACGGTGATGGCGCGGCCTGGAAGATGAAGGGCAGGAACAACGAGGCCTTGCACAATTCCATGAATTGCGAGGCGGCGAGGTCGCAATCGTCAATATTGAGATCGCCGCAGGCGACATGCGCCTTCAGATATTCGGCAAGCCGGTTGACGGTCTTGTCCAGCACGCGCGCGTAATAGCGGCGGCCGACGTCGGGCATGCGCTCGGCGATCGCCATTACGGTGCGGATCGCCGATCCGCCGCCGGGCCGGCAGAGCAGATGGAGGTAGGCCGAGCCGAAGTCCTTCAGCGTGGTCTCGACATCGCGCGCGGGGTCGAAATTGAACGCGACCTGGCCGTGCTGCAGCGCCTCCTGCTCGAGGATTGCCTCGAACAACGCGCACTTGTCCGCGAAATAGACGTAGAGTGTGCCCTTGGAGACGGCGGCCGCCCGCGCAATCTCGCCCATGCTGGCGCCGTCGAAGCCGAGGTCCATGAACACCTTGCGGGCGCCATCCAGGATCTGGCGGCGCTTGGAGCTGTCCTCTTCGGAGACAAGACGCAGATGTTCGCGGTCGACTGCAACCATTGGTTTAGGTTCTCGAAAGGTTTGTATCGGGCCTTGGCCAATGAAACCCAAAGAAAGGATTCGAGCCAGTAGGGTCCTTGGCGGGGAACTATTTAGATTGACCGAACCGTTCGGTCAATGATATTTGGGATCGGCGAGAGGGGCGGAGCCGCGGACGGCGCGTCCCGGCTCGCAATTTTTCATTGGGGAGGCCTTTATGGCCGCATCGCGAGATCAGGCTGCACGCGTCCTTCCATTGGACCAGGTGCCGGAGCAGGCAAGCGCTGAAGCTGCGACCGAAAAGTCCGCTGCGCTGGCCGAGCAGTTGCGCTCTCATGTGGCTGAGGAAACCAAGCGCCACACCGTCGAGGTGCCGGAGACGCCCGTGACCGACAAGCCGGCCCCCAACGCACCCGCGCCCGGCGCGCCGCAGGCCGCGGCTCCGAAATCCGGCAAGCGTAAATTCGCCCTGATGGGTGTCGGCGTCCTGCTGGCGCTCGCCGCTGCAGGCTATGCCGGCTACTACACGCTGATCGGCCGCTTCTACGTCTCCACCGACGACGCCTATGTCCGCGCCAACAACACCATGCTGGGCGCGCGCGTCGCCGGCCACATCGCCTCGATCCTCGCCGGCGACAACACGCTGGTGCATGCCGGCGACACCGTCTTCCGCATCGACGACGGCGACTACAGAATCGCGGTCGATGCTGCCGCGACCAAGATCGCGACCCAGCAGGCCACCATCGACCGCATCGGCCGCCAGGTCGCCGCGCTCGACAGCCAGGTTACACAGGCCAAGGCGCAGCTCGTTTCCGCCGAAGCCGGCCTCAAACGCGCCGATCTCGATTATGAGCGCCAGCAGGCGCTGAGCAGCAAGGGCTTTGCCTCGCGCGCCACCTTTGAGACCTCGGAAGCCGGACGCGACCAGGGCGCCGCCGCGGTCAAGGCCGCGCAGGCCGCCTACGACGTCGCCGTCAGCAATGTCGATGTCGCCAAGGCGCAGCAGGCCGAAGCGCAGGCGCAACTCGCCGAGCTCAAGACCTCGCTCGCCAAGGCCGAGCGTGACCTCGGCTTCACTGCGGTGCGCGCGCCGGTCGACGGCATCTTCTCCAACCGCCTCGTCAACACCGGCGACTTCGTCGCGGTCGGCCAGCGGCTCGGCAACATCGTGCCGCTCGACGACGTCTATATCGACGCCAACTTCAAGGAAACCCAGCTCAAGCGCATCCGTCCCGGCCAGCCCGTGACGATCAAGGTCGATGCCTACGGCATGCGCAAGTTCGGCGGCGTCGTCGACAGCATCGCGGCGGGCGCGGGCTCGGTGTTCACGCTGCTGCCGCCGGACAACGCCACCGGCAACTTCACCAAGATCGTGCAGCGCGTGCCGGTCCGCATCCGCGTGCCGAAGTCGGTTGCGAGGCAGAACCTGCTCCGCGCCGGCATGTCGGTCTACGCAACCGTCGACACCAACAAGGGCGCGGCCGACGCCGACAGCGAGATCGATCTCGACGATCCCACCATGATCCATCCGCAGTAGCGCGTCAGCGCCGCAAGGTCAGACCATGGCCAACGCCACGACCGCTACACCTGCCATGATGGCGAACCCCGCTTCGGAGCGCATCGCGCCGAAGCGGATGTTTGCCTTCATCATCATGGTGTTCGGGATGTTCATGTCGATCCTGGACATCCAGATCGTCTCGGCGTCCCTGAGCGAAATCCAGGCGGGCCTGTCGGCGAGCTCGAGCGAGGTCTCCTGGGTCCAGACCGCCTATCTGATCGCCGAGGTGATCGCGATCCCGCTGTCGGGATTCCTGTCGCGCGCGTTCGGCACGCGGCTGTTGTTTGCGATCTCGGCCGCCGGCTTCACCTTCGCGAGCCTGCTCTGCGGCTTCGCCACCACGATCGAGGAGATGATCCTCTGGCGCGCGCTCCAGGGTTTTCTCGGCGCCGGCATGATCCCGACGGTTTTCGCCTCGGCCTACACTGTCTTCCCGCGATCCAAATTCCACATCGTCGGTCCCATCATCGGCCTCGTCGCGACGCTGGCGCCGACCGTCGGGCCGACGGTCGGCGGCATCATCACCGACGCGATGTCGTGGAACTGGCTGTTCTTCATCAACGTCATTCCCGGCATCGGCATCACCATCGGCGTGCTGGCGCTGGTCGATTTCGACGAGCCGCATTTCGAGCTGCTCGATCGCTTCGACTGGTGGGGCCTGATCTTCATGGCCGGCTTCCTCGGCTCGCTGGAATATGTGCTCGAGGAAGGACCGCAATATGAATGGATGCAGGATACTTCGGTCGCGATCTTCGCCTGGGTCTGCGCCATCTCGGCGATCGCCTTCTTCTGGCGCGTCTTCACGGCGGCCGAGCCGATCGTCAATCTGCGCACCTTCACCAACCGCAATTTCGCCGTCGGCTGCACGCTGCAATTCTGCATCGGCATCGGCCTCTACGGCCTGACCTACATCTATCCGCGCTATCTTGCCGAAGTGCGCGGCTACAGCGCGCTGATGATCGGTGAGACCATGTTCGTTTCCGGCATCACCATGTTCCTGGTCGCGCCGCTGGTCGGCCGGCTCATGGCGAGCCTCGACATGCGCTACATGATCGCGTTCGGTCTGATCGTGTTCGCGATCGGCTCCTACCAGATGACCTGGATCACGCGCGAGTTCGACTTCTACGAGCTCCTGATACCGCAGATCCTGCGCGGCATCGGCATGATGTTCGCGATGGTGCCGACCAACAATGTCGCGCTGGGCACGCTGCCGCCGGATCGGGTGAAGAACGCGTCCGGACTGTTCAACCTGATGCGCAATCTCGGCGGCGCGGTCGGGCTCGCCGTCATCAACACCGTTCTCAACAACCGCACAGACCTGCACATCACGCGCCTGCAGGAGCGCGTGACCTGGGGCAACGCGAATGCGACCGAAACCCTGAACATGTTCATGCAGAAGTTCCAGGGACTTGGCGATTCCACGCTGATGGCGATGAAGCAGCTCAGCCAGCTCGTGCACCGCCAGGCCGTGGTGATGAGCTTCGGCGACGCATTCTTCATCCTGACGCTGTTCTATCTGGGCCTCAGCGTCCTGGTCATGCTGCTGAACAAGCCGGCTTCGCCGTTCGGCAGCGGCGGCGACGCGCATTAAATTTGCAACACTCGCGCGTGATCTCGCGCGAGCCGTGTTGCAAATCACCGGCGATACATCTATAAAGCGCACCTCATTCAATCGAACCGGGGAGGGATTTGCATGATTTCGTCGCATTCGCAGATCGTACGCCCGCGCTCGATGATGTTCTGGCTCGGTATGTGCTCGGCCTTTTAGGGGCCGTTTCCGCCAGCTTCGATTGGGCCAAGGTTTCGGCCAAGCGCCCCGATCGCTCCGCTTCCCAACTGTAAGCCAACTTTAGGCGACGCCGTTTCGGCCTTCGAGGCCGGTATGCGTCCATCAATGGAGCCGGCCTGCGGCAAAAGCGGCCGGATGATGCCATGACCGCTCTGTCAAAGAAGCCCGCGGCGATACGCGTGGTGCTGCCCTTCGTGTTCCGGCACTGGCTGAAGCAGCCAGGGCGAAGCCTCGTCGTCGCCGGCGGACTGTTAGGTGCGACCATTGCCGACCTGTTCATGCCGGTGTTCTCGGGTCATCTGGTCGATGCGCTGACGCGCGGCCCGTCCGATCCCGAAGCGCGTCATGCAGCCCTCGTCGCGTTCGGCGCGATCGTGGCGCTGGGCGCGGCCTCGATGGTGCTGCGGTTGACCGGCCTGCAGGCGATCGTGCCGTTCACGCTGAAGATCATGTCCGATGTCGCGCAGGACGCCTTCATGCGCGTGCAGCGCTTCTCGACCGACTGGCACGCCAACTCCTTCGCGGGCTCGACGGTGCGCAAGATCACTCGCGGCATGTGGGCGCTCGACCTCCTCAACGACACCATCCTGATGGCGCTGGCGCCGTCGCTGCTGGTGCTGATCGGATCGATGATACTGCTCGGCGTGCATTGGGCCTCGCTCGGCCTGGTGATCGCGCTCGGTGCGGTGATCTATGTCACGATGACGGTGTGGTTTTCGACGCGCTACATCGCGCCGGCCGCGCGCGTCTCCAACGCCTGGGACACCAAGGTCGGCGGCACGCTGGCGGACGCGCTGACATGCAATGCGGTGGTGAAATCCTTCGGCGCCGAAGCGCGCGAGGATGCGCGGCTTGCCCGCGTCATCAACCGCTGGCGCGTGCGCGTGCGGCGAACCTGGCTGCGCTACAACTACACCGCGCTGTCGCAGCTCTCGTTGCTGTTATGCCTGCGCGGCTCGGTGATCGGCGGTTCGGTGCTGCTGTGGATGGCGGGGCGCGCCTCGCCCGGCGACGTCACCTACGTGCTGACGAGCTACTACGTCATCCATGCGTACTTGCGCGACGTCGGCATGCACATCAACAACCTCCAGCGCTCGGTCAACGACATGGAGGAGTTGGTCGCAATCCACGACGAGCCGATCGGCATCGCGGATGCGAAAGGCGCGCGGCCGATCGCGATCGAAGGTGGCGAGATCGTGTTCGACGACGTCACGTTCCACTATGGCGGTCATCGCGCGCCGCTCTATGACGGGCTGTCGGTGACGATCCGCGCCGGCGAGCGGGTCGGCCTGGTCGGCCGTTCCGGCTCCGGCAAGACCACCTTCGTCAAGCTGGTGCAGCGGCTCTACGACGTCACCGGTGGCCGCGTGCTGATCGACGGCCAGGACATCGCGCTGGCTACGCAGCAATCGCTGCGCAGCCAGATCGCGATCGTGCAGCAGGACCCGATCCTGTTCCACCGCTCGCTCGCCGAGAACATCGCCTATGGCCGGCCTGGCGCCAGCCTGGAGGCGATCGAGCAGGCCGCGCGGCTGGCGAACGCGCACGACTTCATCCTGCGTCTGCCCAAGGGCTACGGCACGCTGGTCGGCGAGCGCGGCGTCAAATTGTCGGGCGGCGAGCGCCAGCGCGTGGCGCTGGCCCGCGCCTTCCTGGCCGATGCGCCGGTGCTGATCCTGGACGAGGCGACCTCGAGCCTCGATTCGGAATCGGAAGCGCTGATCCAAGAGGCGATGGAGCGGCTGATGAAGGGGCGGACCTCGATCGTGATTGCGCACCGGCTTTCGACGGTGCGCGGCCTCGATCGCATCCTGGTGTTCGACCGCGGCGAGATCGTCGAACAGGGCACGCACGCGGTGCTCGCAGGCAAGCCCGGTGGCATCTATCGCGGACTGTTCGAGCGCCAGGTGGTGGAGCTCGGACACATCGCAGCAGCGGAATGAGGAATGGCGCGTGGCCTGCGGGGCGAACGCCCCGAAGCCACGCCACCAAGGAATGCCATCAAGGATGGAATGACATGAAAGACCTGACACGCGGCTCCATCGTGAGTCACATCCTGAATATGGCGCCCCCGATCATGGTCGGCATGATTACGATCATGATCTGCCAGCTGGTCGATTTGTACTTTGTTTCGAGCCTCGGCGAGGCGGCCGTTGCGGGCGTCGCTGCGGCCGGCAACGCGGGCTTTCTCGTCAATGCGCTGATGCAGGTGCTCGGCGTCGGCACGGTTGCGCTGATCGCGCACGCCGTAGGACGCAAGGACCGCGCCGACGCCAATCTCGTCTTCAACCAGTCGGTCGTCCTGTCGGTGCTCTTCGGACTGGCGACGTCGATCGCGGGCCTTGCGCTGTCGCGCCTCTACTTGCGTTCGATTGCCGCTGATGAGGCCACGATTGAAGCGGGCACCACCTATCTTCTTTGGTTCATGCCGGCACTGTCGCTGCAATTCGCCACGCAGGTGATGGCGTCCGCGCTGCGGGCCACCGGCATCGTGCGGCCGACCATGCTGGTCCAGGCGCTTGCGGTCGTCATCAACATCGCGCTGGCGCCGGTGCTGATCCTGGGCTGGGGCACCGGACACGCGTTCGGCGTTGCCGGAGCCGGGCTCGCAAGCTCGATCGCCGTCTTCATCGGCGTGGTGATGTTGCTCGCCTATTTTCGCAGGCTCGAGCGCTACGTCGCCTTCCACCCTGCGCAATGGCGTCCGCAGCTTCGGCAGTGGAAGAGGATCCTCAATGTCGGCCTGCCCGCCGGCGGCGAGTTCGCGATGATCTTCATCTTCATGGCCGTGGTTTATTACGTGCTGCGCGATTTCGGCCCGGCGGCCCAGGCCGGATTTGGCATCGGAACGCGCGTCCTGGGCTTGATCCAGATGCCGGGGCTCGCGATAGCCCTCGCTGCGGGGCCGATCGCCGGCCAGAATTTCGGCGCCGGGAATGGCGCGCGCGTGCGGGAAACCTTCGTCAAGGCGGCGCTGATCGTCACCGCCGTGATGACCGAATTCCTGATCCTCGCGCAGTTCAAGCCGGGCCTCTTGCTTGCCGGCTTCTCGAACGATCGGGAGACCATGACGGTCGCGTCGCTCTTCTTGCGGATCATCTCGTTCAACATGGTGGCGCAGGGGCTGATCTTTACCTGCTCCAGCATGTTCCAGGGCCTCGGCAATACCAAGCCGGTGCTGTGGAGCTCGGCGATGCGGGTACTCACCTATGCCTTGCCGGCGATCTGGCTCTCGACGCGGCCCGGCTTTCGGATGGAGCACGTCTGGTATCTGTCGATCGCGGCGACAACACTGCAGGCGGCGCTGAGCCTGTGGTTGTTACGCCGCGAATTCAGCAGACGTCTGGCGTCGTTCCGGCAGGAGGAGGCTTCGGAGCAGGCTGAGCCTGAGCCCGTCACGCCTCCCGCACGCGTTCCGGCGTAGCGGCTGTCCGCGGCATGGCGCGCACAGGGCTAGTGCGCGCCAAAGCTGTTCCAGACAAGGCCGACGCCTGACAGGAACAACAGCGCGAGCACGACGTCGCCAAAATGCTTGTCGCTGAGCGCGTGATAGACACGCGCGCCGGCCCATGCGCCGACGAGCGTGCCGGGAAACGCGATCAGCGCGAGCCAGGCGACCTTCAGCGCGACGAGGCCCGAGGCCATCTGCACCGCCAGCGCAGTTGCGAGCACCGTGAAATTGAAGAGCTGGAAGATGCCGCGCCGCTCGTGCTTGTTCCAGCCGCGTAAGTTGGCCCATAGGATCGGCAGCGGTCCCGAGAGTCCCGCGAGCCCACCCAGGATGCCGCCGGCAAAGCCGATCGCGCCGTCGGCGATGCGGCCGCCGAACTTGACGGCAAGCGGCTTCTTGTTGAAGTACAGCGCGGTCGGAAAGATCAGAAGCAGGATGCCGACGCTCAGCTTGAATACCTTGGGATCGGCGGAGGCGATCATCATCGTTCCCAGCGGCACGCCGGCAAGCCCGCCGATCAGGAACGGCCAGACCAGCGAGAGGTCAAAACTCTTCCACATCGACGGCAGCGTCGAGGTCTGGGCGATCACCGAGCAGATCAGGACCAGCGGCACCGCGAGCGAAGGCGGCAGCACGTAGAGCCAGATGCCGAGTGCCATCAGCGCCGTGCCGAATCCGGCCAGTCCCGAGACGAAGCCGCCGGCCAGCGCGCCGAACAGCAGCAGCGCATAGGTGAGCGTTTCCAACAGATTTTCCTTGTCGTAATTGGCGATCCCGAACTCTTGATCGCCATCCCCGCATAGCACGGCTGCGGCCGTAGAGGTCAATTCCATACCGCACGCAAGCGTGATCCCCGGCACTCGGGCTTTCGCGAGGGATGCGCCTACATGACGGTTGTACTTCAATCTGGGGGACCCGCCCGACGCCGCCGTGCGCTCCGATTGGCCAGTCCCGAAGGAGACGATGGAGAATGACCATGACCGGCACGAAGATAGCCCTTGCGGCCGCGCTGTTGTCCGCGGCGACGTTGATGCCGACATTGGCGCAGGCCCAGCTCTCGGAGCCTGCGGCCTATCAGGCCGCTCATCCCGATCGTGACGTGCTCAACGGCGGGCAGCTCACGCCGGCGGCACGCGCGGCGCTCGGCCAGCCGGGCATACCGGCCGATGCCTACGCGTCCTACCCCGCGGCAGGCGCCCCGGTCGTGCATTCCCGCCATCGTCGCCACCATTAGTCGCTTGCTAGACGATCTGTCTGATCTCGGCGGGCTTGTGCAGCGCGCCGATCAGGATACGTAGCGCTTCCGTCAATTCAGGCCGGTTGCGCGCGGCACCGAGCGAGACGCGTGCCGCGTGCGGCGGCATTCCGTCGACGACGAAGGCGTCGCTGGCGATGACGGCGAGCCCGTTGCGCAGCAGATGGGCGGTGACGTCGAGCCGGTCGCGGCCTTCAGGCAGTCGCAGCCACAGATGGTGGGCGGCGGGCCGCGCCAGGAACTGAAGGCCCCTCAGCGCGCGTTGCGCGAGCTGCTGGCGGCCGATCGCCTCGTTGCGGATGGCGGTGATGATGCGGTCGGCGATACCGTTCTCGAGCCAATGCGTCACCAGCGCGACCATCAGCGGCGCCGGCATCTGCACCGTGGCCTGCAGATGGCCGCGCATGTCCTGCTCGGCGCCACTGTCGGGTACCAACAGATAGGCGACGCGCAGCGCCGGTGCGATACATTTCGACAGCGTGGTTGCGAGATACGTCCGCTCCGGAATGAGGTTGGCGATCGGCGATGCCGATCGATCCAGCAGCCCGTAGGCGTCATCCTCGATCAAGATCGTGTCGGCATCGCGAACGATTTTTGCGATCGCATCGCGCCGCTCGCTGGTGAGCGTCGCAGTCGTCGGGTTGTGCAGCGTTGGTATGAGGTAGACGGCTTTCGGCTTGTGTTCGCGACACGCGTTTGCAAGCGCGTCCGGAAGGATACCGCCTTCATCCATCGCCACGCCGACGAGCTTCACGCCGAGCTGGGCTGCGGCCGCCTTGATGCCGGGGAAGGTGAGTGCCTCTGTCAGCACGACATCGCCGGGCCGCGCGAGATGCGCGAGCACGTTGAACAGAATGGTCTGCGCGCCGGGAAAGATCACGAGCCGGTCGGCATGTGCAGATGGGACCCGGGCGCGCAACCATCTCGCGGCGACCTCGCGCTCATGCGCGCTACCGCCGGGCGGCTGATAGTTCAGGAACGCGGTCAGCCCCGATTGCTCGCGGATCGCCTCCAGTCCCGCGATGATGCGCTCGTCGAGCTGCGCCTCCAGCGGATGCGGCGGCACGTTCATCGAAAGGTCGATCGCGACCGGATGCGGCAGGTCGACGACGCGGCGCGCGCTGGTCTCCGACACGAACGAACCCTGTCCGACCCGGGCCTCGAGAATCCCGCGGCGTCGCGCCTCGGTATAGGCGCGCGTCACCGTCGTGAGATCTATGTCGAGCGCCTTGGCTAGCGCGCGCTGCGTCGGCAGTTGCTGGCCGCGCACCAGCCGGCCCGCGGCGATGTCGGCCTCCATGGCATCGACGATGCGCTGGTAGCGCGGCCCGCTCAGCTCCGCGATTGTAGGGATCCAATCCATGCAAGCTCGGCCCAAATCCTTTGAATGTATGGATACAAGATATTATTGTATGGATCGTCAAAACGGAAGAGGTGTGGTCATGGCGACCGGTTCAGTCTCTCTGGCAAAGGCGATGTGGCGCGGTTTTCGCGGCAAGTGCCCGAACTGCGGCGAAGGGCACGTGTTCGGCCGTTTCCTGAAGGTGGCCGACACCTGCGACCATTGCGGCGAGGAGCTGTTTCATCACCGCGCCGATGACTTCCCCGCCTATCTCGTGATCGTCGTGGTCGGCCATCTCGTGGTGCCGGCGATTCTCGCGATCGAGACCGCCTATGCGCCGCCGGTATGGCTGCAGCTTGCGGTATGGCTGCCCGTCACGCTGTTCGCCTCGCTCGCATTGCTGCAGCCGACCAAGGGCGCGATCGTCGGCCTGCAATGGCAGATCGGCATGCACGGCTTCGAGGCCGGCAAGCAGCGGCGCGAGGCGGCCCAGCTTGCGCCGGTGCTGGTGAAGGCGGCGCGGCAGTAACCGACACCGTCATCCGGGGCTCGCGAAGCGCACGCCCCGGAATGACGGTGCCGAAAATGGTGAGGGGTCCGATGCGTCGGCATCGAACCCCTCATTGCACATCAGCCGGCCTGTAAGCCGGGTTCTGTAGGGCACCGCCGGCTTGCGCAGGCGATACGTGACGGCCATTCCTCTGGGACAATGTTTGCACATTGCCTCGAGCAACCTACCCGGACGGCGGGCCTGACATCGCCCCGCGGCGTTATCGCTCAAAGCGAACAGCCCGCTTAAGCCGTCCCTATTCGGTTTTGCTCCCGGTGGGGTTTGCCATGCCGGCTCCGTTGCCGGAACCGCGGTGCGCTCTTACCGCACCTTTTCACCCTTGCCCTGCGAAGCCGGAAGGCGAAGCAGGGCGGTTCGTTCTCTGTGGCACTTTCCCTGGGGTCGCCCCCGCCGGACGTTATCCGGCACCGCATGTCAAGGGAGCCCGGACTTTCCTCCCCGGCGGCCTTTCGACACTTGCCGGAGCGGCCGTCCGGCCGACTGACGCCCTACGCATGAGCCATTTGTGACGGTTTCGTCAAGGCGATATCGCCGGGCACGCGCGGGCGAAAATAATTTATCCTGAAGATGTCGTTTGGTGTTTGCCCCGTTCGACCGGATGTCGGCGATCCAGCCGAACAACAGGAGTTAAGCGATGCAGTATCTGCTGCTGATCTATGGGAACGAAGCGGAGAAGCTCAAGATGGACCCGACCGACCGCAAGAAGCTGTCGGCGGAGTACGGCGCCTATACGCAGTCCATCGTCCAGAGCGGCAACTTCAAGGCCGGCGACGGGCTTCAGCCGACCACGACCGCGACCACCGTGCGGGTTCGCGACGGCAAGATCATGACCACCGATGGTCCGTTCGCGGAGACCCGTGAGCAACTCGCCGGCTACTATCTGGTCGAGGCCAAGGATCTCGACGCCGCCATCGGGATGGCAGCGCGGATTCCCGGCGCCAAGGACGGGTCGATCGAGGTCCGGCCGGTCATGATCTACGACAAGTGATCTCTGTCTCCGACATCGACAAGATCTTTCGCGACGAGGCGGGGCGGGCCATGGCCACGCTGATCCGCCTCGTCGGCGATTTCGATCTCGCCGAGGACGCGCTCCAGGATGCCTTTGCTGTCGCGCTGGAGCGCTGGTCGGTGGGCGAGGTGCCCGACAATCCACGCGCCTGGCTTGTCAATGTCGGGCGCAACAAGGCGATCGATCGCATTCGCCGCCGCGCGGCGTTCCGCGGCAAGCAGCAGGCTCTGGTGCTTGAGCTCGAACTGAATGCAGAGGCGCCCGACGAGCCGCCGACGACGCTCGACGACGACATGCTGCGGCTGATCTTCACCTGCTGCCATCCGGCGTTCGCACCCGAGGTCCAGGTCGCGCTGACGCTGCGCACTGTCTGCGGCCTCTCCACCATGCAGGTCGCGCGGGCCTTCCTCGTCAGCGAAGAGGCGATGGCGCAGCGGCTCGTCCGCGCCAAGCAGAAGATCCGGCTTGCCGGCATTCCCTATGAGGTGCCGGAGCGCGCGGCGATGGAGCCGCGGCTCGGCGGCGTGCTCGCCGTGATCTATCTGGTCTTCACCGAAGGTTACGCCGCAACGTCAGGCCCAGACCTGATGCGGCCCGATCTCGCGGCAGAGGCGATCAGGCTCGCTCGATTGCTCGACCGGCTGATGCCGGGTCGCGGCGAGATCAAGGGCCTCCTGGCCCTGATGCTGCTCCACGACTCGCGCCGCGCCGGCCGTGCGACATCGGCCGGCGATATCGTGCTGCTCGAAGAGCAGGACCGCACGCTGTGGGATCGCGCCCAGATCGAGGAAGGCCTGCGCCTGGTGGATGAGGCGCTGCGCGTGCCGGGCCGGCCGCAACCCTATGCTGTGCAGGCCGCGATCGCGGCGCTGCATGCCCGCGCGCCGAGCTACGCGGAAACCGACTGGCCGCAGATCGCCGGCCTCTATGAGGTGCTGCTGCGCATCAGCCCCTCGCCGGTGATCGAGCTCAACCATGCTGCGGTCATCTCGATGGTCGATGGGCCGGCGCGTGCGCTCGATCTCGTCAACGCGATCGCGGCGCGGGGCGGGCTTGATGGCTACGAGATGCTGCCCGCGGTGCGGGCGGATTTGTTGCGACGGCTCGGCCGGAAGGAAGAGGCGCGCAAAGCGTATGTCGTTGCGACGGAGGCGACCCAACTCGAGCCGTTGCGACGGCTCTATGCGCGGCGAATGAAGGAATTGGGATAGTCGGTTCCTCATCCTGAGGAGCGCGGAACGCGCGTCTCGAAGGATGAAGGCCCGGCTGGTGGCCTCGCCCTTCGAGACGCGCGCGAAGAGCGCGCTCCTCAGGGTGAGGGTCTACTAAGTCGCTGCGCTCGCAATGACGGGGGCGGCCTTCGCCGTCACGCGACCGCCGTCCCCTCCGGTGGCAAGCTCGCCAGCAGCGCCTGCAATGTCGACAGCGTCGAATGATCCGCAACGCCGTCGAGTCGCGCCGGGCGGAAGTGGCGTTGGAAGGCGGTGACGACCTCCATCGTCGCGGCGTCGTATTTGCCGGTCAGCGGCACGCCATAGCCGTACTTTGCGAGCGCCTGCTGCAGGCTCAGCACCTCGTCGCTGATGGTGCCGAGCATCAGGCTCTCCCCGCGCACGACGGGCGCAGGCGTGACCCAGTGACCGACGCCGGAATTGGCCAGCGAATGCCACGGGAATTTTTCGCCGGGATCCTTCTTGCGCGCGGGCGCGACGTCGGAATGGCCAAGCACGCGGTGCGCCGGCACCTTGCGGCGAAGCATGATGCCGCGGCACAACGCGATCACGGCCGCGATCTGCCGCAGCGGAAACTCCGGATAACCCCAGTCGTGTCCGCGATTGACGATCTCGATGCCGATCGAGCAGGAGTTGACGTCCTCCTCGCCGGCCCAGGACGAGACGCCGGCGTGCCAGGCGCGCCTCGCCTCCGGCACGCATTGCACGATGCGGCCGTCCTCCAGCACGACATAGTGCGCCGAGACATCGGTGCCGGCGGTGCAAAGCCGCGCCAACGCGCCCTCGACGTCGGGCATGCCGGTGTAGTGCAGCACGATCATGTCCGGCTGCCGTCCCTTGTTGCGCTCGCCATGATTGGGCGAGGGGATGATGTCCGAGACGATCGAGGAATCCGGATCGAACGTCCTCATGCCCGCCGCGGCCTTGGGAACCGGGAGAACGCGCTGACGTTTCGAATCAGATCCAGATGACGCGGACGAACCGGACGGCATTGAACAACTCAGGTCGGACAGGAACGTGGGCCAAGCCCTTCTCTTTACTATTCCTTTACCTACCGCTGCACGCAATCGCGCGGCGCGGTTAACGGTCGCATTTTGCGCCTTGTGTGTGGATGAAGCATCACCAGAATGGGACTTCTCAACTTGTAATCGGTCCGATCAACGCTTTCTTAACGCTAAGGGCCGTTACTGAGTGGTGAAGAGCCGACCCGCGTCCGGAGGCGGCCAAAGCGTTTTTGGCTCGAAATCCCATGGCTGCCCGACAAATTCCACTGGGAACACAGGGTTTGCGGCCTTTGACGATCGGGGCTGGCGAGCGTGCTGTACAAGGGTTTGGTCGTGGAACCGCCGCGACATGGAACAATTCGAGACGTCATGGGTTTGCGCGCCCTCGTTGTTGCATGGCTGCTCGGCAGGCGTGGCGCATGACGTCGGCTGCTCATATTCCCGTTCTCGGCCGCGAGGCGGTCGATCAGCTCGCGCCGCGCGCCGGCGGGATCTATGTCGACGCCACCTTTGGCGGCGGCGGCTACAGCCGCGCCATCCTTGACGTCGCGGAAACACGGCTGATCGCCATCGACCGCGATCAAACGGCGATTGCCGGCGGTGCCGAGCTGGTCGCGCGCGCCGCGGGCCGGCTGACGCTGGTCGAGGACCGCTTCTCCAATCTCGCCGAGGTCTGCGCCGCGCAAGGCGTCGATGCCGTCGACGGCGTCGTCATGGACGTCGGCGTGTCCTCGATGCAGCTCGACCAGGCCGGCCGCGGCTTCTCGTTCCGCCTCGATGGTCCGCTCGACATGCGGATGGGGCAAGCGGGACCGACGGCGGCCGATGTCGTCGCGCGCGCCTCGGAAGGCGATCTCGCCGACATCATCTATCTGTTCGGCGAGGAGCGGCATTCGCGCAGAGTCGCGCGCGCCATCGTCGCGGCGCGGCAGGAGACGCCGATCGCCACCACGCGCGCGCTCGCCGATATCGTTGCAAAGGTCGTGCGCTCGAAGCCCGGCGACATTCATCCGGCCACGCGGACGTTCCAGGCCTTGCGCATCTTCGTCAATGAAGAGCTCGACGAGCTCAAGACCGCGCTGGCCGCGGCCGAGCGCGTGCTCAGGCCCGGCGGGCGGCTTGTGGTCGTCTCGTTCCATTCGCTGGAAGACCGCATCGTCAAGACCTTCCTCTCCGAGCGCGCCAAGACCGGCGGCGGCTCGCGGCATCTGCCGGAGATCGCGCAGGTCACGCCGAGCTTCCAGCTTTTGACGCGGCGGCCGGTCGTGGCCGGCGAGGACGAGGTCGCGCACAATCCGCGCGCGCGCTCCGCCAAGCTGCGCGCCGCCGAGCGCACGGCTGCGCCCGCGCATGAGGACGGCGAGCCGTCGTCCTGGCCAAGCCTCGCCGACGTGATGAAAGGTGGCTAGCGCATGCGCATCATCCACCTCCTCGTCATCGGGGCGCTGATCTTCGCGGCGGCCTATGTCTACCGGATCAAGATGGACTCCACCGCCCGCACCGAGAAGGTGTTGCGTCTGCATGCGGAGATCCGGGAGCAGCGCGACGCGATTGCCTCGCTGCGCTCCGAATGGGCCAAGCTCGACGCGCCGCTGCGCCTGCAGGGTCTCGCCGAGCGGCATCTGCCGCTGAAGCCGATCAACGCCACGCAGTATGACTCGCTCAAGACCCTCCCGGAGCGTCCGCCGCGCCTGTTCAGGCCGGGCGAGCCGGATCCGATCGGTTCCATGATCAACACCATCGAAGCCGCCAGCGATGCCGACACGGTGACGGGCTCCGTGCCTCAGGGCGAGGACAAGCAATGAGCCCGGCGACGCCTGCGAAACCGACCAATAAACCGGCTGAACCCTGGCGGCAGCGGCTGATCCGCAGCCTGCTCTACGGGCGCAACGTCGATCGCGCCGCGAAGGCCCGCGCGCGTGTCGGCCTTGCCATCCTCGCCTTCGCCTCGATCTATGCCCTGATCGGCGGCCGGCTCGTGATGTTCGCGATCGGCGCCGACGCCCACAGTGCGCGCCGTGCGGCGTCACAGGAGGTGGTCGCGACCGCGCGGCCCGACATCGTCGACCGTAACGGCGCCATCCTTGCGACGGACGTCAAGGCGGCGAGCCTGTTCGGCGAGCCGCGCCGCATCATCGACAAGGACGAGGCGATCGAGTTGCTGACGGCAACCGTGCCCGATCTCGACGAAGCCGAAGTGCGCGAGCGCCTCTCGGGCCGAAAGGGATTCGTCTGGCTCAAGCGCGAGGTCACGGCGAAGCAGCAGCAGGACATCCACAAGCTCGGCATCCCCGGTATCGGCTTCCTGCGCGAGAACAAGCGCGTCTATCCGACCGGCAACGAGGTCGCCCACCTGATCGGTCTCGTCAACATCGACAACCAGGGCATCGCCGGCATGGAGAAGTGGCTCGACAATCAGGGCCTCGCCGATCTCCACCGCGCCGGCTTTGCCACCGACCGTCTGCAGAAGCCGATCGAGCTGTCGGTCGACCTGCGGGTCGAGCATGCGCTGCGCGACGAGCTGCTCAAGGCGAAGGAGAAATTCCACGCCAAGGCGGCCTCGGGCATCATTTCCAACGTCAAGACCGGCGAGATCGTGGCGATGGTCTCGCTGCCGGACTTCGATCCGAACAGTCCGAAGGAAGCGCACGACCCCGACCGCATCAACCGCCTGACCACCGGCGTCTACGAGATGGGCTCGACCTTCAAGGCGTTCACGCTTGCCATGGCGCTCGACTCCGGCAAAATCAACCTGAACTCGATGTGGGATGCACGCGGAAACCTGCACTACGGCAAGTTCACCATCCATGACAGCCACATGCTCGGGCGTTTCATCAACACCAAGGAAGTATTCACCTACTCCTCCAATATCGGCGCTGCGCGGATCGCGCTCGGCCAGGGCGTCGAGGCGCACAAGGCGTTCCTTGCCAAAATGGGCCAGTTGACGCGGTTGCGTACCGAGTTGCCAGAGAGCGCTGCACCGCTGGTGCCGCGCCACTGGGGCGAGCTGAACACCGTGACCATCGCGTTCGGCCAGGGACTGTCGGTGGCGCCGCTGCAGGCGGTGATGGGCATCAACGCCCTGATGAACGGTGGCTACCTGATTCCTCCTACGTTCCTCAAGCGCAGCGAAGCAGAAGCCGCGGCGATGGCCAAGCGCGTGATCAAGCCCGAGACCTCAGAAAGGATGCGCTATCTGATGCGGCTCAACGCCGAGATCGGCACCGCCAAGAAGGCCGATGTTCCCGGCTACTATATCGGCGGCAAGACCGGCACGTCCGAGAAGGTCATCAACGGCCGCTATGCCAAGAAGCGGGTGCTCAACTCCTTCACCGCAATCATGCCCTCCGACGATCCAAAATATCAGATTCTCGTCATGCTGGACGAGCCTCAGCCGTTGCCGGAAACGTATGGTTTCATCACGTCGGGCTTTAACGCTGTGCCGACGGGGGGCAAGGTCATCGCCCGTATCGCGCCACTGCTCGGAATCGAGCCTCGCTTCGACCTGCCGCCCGCGGACCGCCTTATTCTTGCAGCATCCAGGACAACCCAGTAATCAACCGGGGTGGTCCATTGCCGGTGCTGAGTCGGTCTTTTGTTGAAGATCTGGCGTTCCGGCAGGGCCTGTCGACTGGAACACCATGAAGCTGCGTGATCTCCTAGGCAATGATGCCGCAATCGAGCCCGCCCTCGCGGCGCTCGATGTGAAAGGGCTCGCGCTCGACAGCCGCATGGTCAGGCATGGTGACCTCTTCTTCGCGCTGGCCGGCAGCAAGACGGACGGCGCGCGCTTTATCGACGCCGCGATTGCGTCCGGCGCGGCGGCGGTGGTCGGCGATCATGCGCCTGTCGCCTGCAAGGTGCCGTTCATTGCAGCCGCCAATCCGCGCCGCGCGCTGGCGCTGGCTGCGGCGAAATTCTTCCCGGCGCAGCCCGCCACCATCGCGGCGGTGACAGGCACCAGCGGCAAGACCTCGGTCGCGGCGTTCACGCGGCAGATCTGGGAACGGCTGGGGCATGCCTCCGCCAGCATCGGCACCATCGGCCTCGTCTCGCCCAAGCGCACCGTCTACGGCTCGCTGACGACGCCCGATCCGATCGCGCTGCACCGGCAGCTCGACGAGATCGCGCGCGAGGGCGTCACGCATCTCGCCTTCGAGGCGTCCTCGCACGGGCTCGACCAGTATCGTCTCGACGGCGTCCGTGTCTCGGCCGGCGGCTTCACCAATCTCTCTCGCGACCACATGGATTACCATCCGACCGTCGCGCATTACCTCGCGGCCAAGCTGCGTTTGTTCCGCGAGTTGATCCCGCCGGGCGGCGCGGCCGTGATCTCGGCCGACCACGATTGTTCGGCGGAGGCGATCGGCGCGGCGAAGACGCGCGGCTTGCGCGTGATGGCGGTCGGCCGCAATGGCGATGGTGCAGGCGAGGGCATTCGCCTCGTCGATGTCGAGGTCGAGGGCTTTTCGCAGAAGCTTGCGATCGAGCATCGCGGCAAGCCCTATTCGGTCCGCCTCCCGCTGGTCGGCGCATTCCAGATCGAGAATGCGCTGGTGTCGGCCGGCCTTGCGATCGGCACCGGCAGCGATGCGGTGAATGTGTTCGCGAGCCTCGAACATCTCGAAGGCGCCAAGGGCCGGCTCGAGCGCGTCGGCGAGCGCAACGGTGCGCCGATCTTCGTCGATTACGCGCATAAGCCGGACGCCCTGGCGAAAGCGCTTCAAGCGCTGCGTCCCTACGCCAAGCGCAGGTTGATCGTCGTGTTCGGCGCCGGCGGTGATCGCGACGTCGGCAAACGTCCTATCATGGGGGAGATCGCGGCGGAGAACGCCGACGGCATCATCATTACCGACGACAATCCGCGCAGCGAGAAGCCGGAAGCCATTCGCGCCGCTATCCTCGCCACCGCAAAGGGCGCCAGGGAAATCGGCGATCGCGCCGCTGCGATCCGCGCCGCGATCGATGAACTCGAGGCCGGCGATGCGCTGCTGATCGCCGGCAAGGGGCACGAGACCGGACAGATCGTCGGCGGCGAGGTGCTGCCGTTCAGTGATCACGAGGCGGTTGCCGCCGCATTAGCGTCGAGGGTTGCATGAGCGCGCCACTGTGGACGGTTGCAGACGTGGCGCGTGCGCTGGGCGTTGCAGGATCTTTCCCCGATACGCCAATCGATTTCGTCACCCAGGACAGCCGCCTGGTGAAGCCGGGCAGCCTGTTCGTTGCGCTGAGCGGCACGCCGAGCGGCGGCTTCATCTCGGCCTTCGCCAGCGCACGCGACGGCTGGGAGTTTGCCGACAAGGCGGAAGCGACCGGCGCCGTCGCGATGATCGTGCCGCACGAGATCGCGGGCATCGGCATTCCGCAGATCATCGTGAAGGACACGCTGATCGACGGCCTGTGGGGGCTGGCGCGCGCCGCACGGGCGCGCTTTGCGGGGCCCGTGATCGGGCTCACCGGCAGCGCCGGCAAGACCAGCACCAAGGAATTCCTCGCGGCCTATCCGAACGCCTATGCGAGCCCGTCGAGCTTCAACAATTTCTGGGGCGTGCCGCTGACGCTGTGCAACGCGCGGCCCGATGCAAGCCTCTGGGTCGTCGAGATGGGCATGAACCAGGTCGGCGAGATCGCGCGGCTCAGCGAATTGACGCAGCCGACGGTCGCGCTCGTCGTCAATGTCCAGCCCGTGCATCTGGAGAAGCTCGGCTCGTTAGAGGCGATCCGGCGCGAGAAGGTGTCGATCGCATTGGGGCTGCCGGAGAATGGCGTGCTGGTGCTGCCGGCCGGGATCGCCGCGCCCGAATGGAAGGGGAAGGTCGTGCGATTCGGCGAGGGCACCGAAGTGCGCGAACTCACCCATGCGCCGCATGGCGAGAGCTGGCAGGTCGTGACCGAGATCGGCAAGAAGCAGATCGCATTCAGCCTCACCCCCGGCGCGCCACACCGCGTCTACAATGCGCTGGCCGCGCTCGCCTCGATCCATGCCGCGCATCTCGACGTCGCGACGCTTGCGATAAAGCTCGACCGCGTCGGCATCATGACCGGCCGCGGTGTCGAGCAGGCCGTCGGCGGCATCACCGTGATCGACGACAGTTTCAACGGCAATCCGGCCAGCGTGGCCGCGGCGCTGCAAAGCCTCGAGGCGCGTAACATGAGCGGTGGCCGCCGCATTGCGGTGCTCGGCGACATGCTGGAACTGGGCGGCGACGCGCCGACCTATCACACCGGTCTTGCCCAATATCTGAAAGGCATCGACGGCGTCTACTGCGTCGGTCCGCTGATGCGCCACCTCTACGACGAGCTACCGGCGGGCAAAGGCCTCGGCTGGCACGATGACCCCGCCACGCTGAGGCCGACCGACGTTGCGGCGCTCCTGAAGGCAGGCGATGTCGTGGTTGTCAAGGGCAGCAAGAAGATGTTCTGGGTCAACAAGTTTGTCCCAGGGCTAGTGGCCGCCTTGCAGGCAAAGGCGTAAACTGCTTGGAAGGCTCCGTTCCCGTTCCCACCATACGCGGCGCGAAGCCGTTCGGTTTCTTAGAGGTCGCCCGACCCATGATGAAGACCCGCGAATGCGCGTGAAGCACGTCCAGCAAGGCGGCGTGCACTGGCGCCATAGGACCGTCTGAATGTTTTACTGGCTGATCGAGCTCTCCAATACTTTTCCGGGCTTTGGTGCGGTGCGCACCGTCCTCAACGTTTTCCGCTACATCACGTTTCGTACCGGCGGCGCGATCGTCACCGGCGCGCTGTTCGTGTTCCTGTTCGGGCCCTGGATCATCGATCATCTGCGCATTCGCCAAGGCAAGGGGCAGCCGATCCGCACCGACGGCCCGCAATCGCATCTTGCCAAGAAAGGCACGCCCACCATGGGCGGGCTGATGATCCTGTCCGGGCTCACGGTCGGTACGGTGCTGTGGGCCAATCCGCTCAATCCTTACGTCTGGATCGTGCTGGCGGTGACGCTCGGCTTCGGTTTCGTCGGCTTCTATGACGACTACCTCAAGGTGACCAAGCAGACGACGAGCGGGTTCGGCGGCAAGCTGCGCCTGCTGATCGAGGCGATCATCGCGCTGGTCGCCTGCTATGCGCTGGTGCGGCTGAACCGCGATCCCGCGTCGACCGCGCTGACGATTCCCTTCTTGAAGGACACGGTGCTGCATTTCGGTTGGTTCTTCGTCGTGTTCGGTGCCTTCGTCATCGTCGGCGCCGGCAATGCCGTGAACCTCACCGACGGTCTCGACGGCCTTGCCATCGTGCCCGTGATGATCGCGACCGCGAGCTTCGCCATGATCGCCTATCTGGCCGGCAACGCGGTGTTCGCCGACTATCTCCAGATCAAATATGTCGCCGGCACCGGCGAGCTCACGGTGCTTTGCGGCGCGCTGCTGGGTGCCGGCCTCGGCTTCCTCTGGTTCAACGCGCCGCCGGCCTCGATCTTCATGGGCGATACCGGCTCGCTGGCCCTTGGCGGCATGTTGGGTGCGATCGCGGTCGCGGTGAAGCACGAGATCGTGCTTGCGGTGATCGGCGGCCTGTTCGTGCTCGAGGCGGTCTCCGTCATCGTGCAGGTCGTGTCGTTCAAGCTCACCGGCAAGCGCATCTTCCGCATGGCGCCGATCCATCACCATTTCGAGCAGCTGGGCTGGACCGAGCCGCAGATCGTGATCCGCTTCTGGATCATCTCGGTGATGCTGGCGCTCGCCGGTCTGTCGACGCTGAAGCTGCGGTGACGGCGACATCATGATCCCCGTCACATCCTTCGCCGGCAAGACGGTCGCGGTATTTGGCCTCGGCGGCTCGGGACTCGCCTCCTGCCACGCACTGAAGGCCGGGGGCGCCGAGGTGATCGCCGGCGACGACGGTGCCGACAATCTCGCCAAGGCCGCGCAGGAAGGGTTCATCACCGCGGACTTGCGCACCATGTCCTGGGCGAATTTCGCGGCCCTCGTGCTCGCGCCGGGCGTGCCGCTCACTCATCCGGTGCCGCACTGGAGCGTCTTGAAGGCGCGCGAGGCCGGCGTAGAGGTGGTCGGCGACATCGAGCTGTTCTGCCGCGAGCGGCGGCGGCATGCGCCGGATGCGCCGTTCGTCGCCATCACGGGTACCAACGGCAAGTCGACCACGACGGCGCTGATCGCGCATCTGACCAAGGTTGCCGGCTACGACACCCAGATGGGCGGCAATATCGGCACCGCGATCCTGTCGCTGGAGCCGCCGCGCAGGGGCCGCGTCCATGTTATCGAGATGTCGTCCTATCAGATCGACCTCACGCCCTCGCTCGATCCCTCCGTCGGCATTCTGCTCAATGTCAGCGAGGACCACATCGACCGCCACGGCACGATCGAGCATTACGCCGCGGTGAAGGAGCGTCTCGTCGCCGGCGTGCAGGCCGGCGGCACCTCGATTGTCGGCGTCGATGATGGCTGGTGCCGCGATATCGCCGACCGGCTCGACCGCGCCGGCAGGAAGGTTGAGCGCATCTCGGTCAAGAATCCGCTGGCGAGCGGCATCTACGTGGAGCACGGCACCATCGTGCGCGCCTCCGGCGGCGCCCGCAGCGAAGTCGCCATGTTAGGGGGCATCGGCTCGCTTCGCGGTCTGCACAACGCGCAGAATGCGGCCTGCGCCGCGGCCGCCGCGCTCGCGATGGGCATCAGCCTTGATGTCCTGCAGAACGGCCTGCGCAGCTTTCCAGGGCTGGCGCACCGCATGGAGCAGGTCGGCCGCCGCGGCAACGTGCTGTTCGTCAACGACTCCAAGGGCACCAACGCCGATGCCACCGCGCATGCGCTGTCGTCCTTCACCGACATCTTCTGGATCGCCGGCGGCAAGGCGAAGGCGGGCGGCATCACCAGCCTGACCTCCTTCTTCCCGCGCATCCGGAAAGCCTATCTGATCGGCGAGGCGGCGCAGGAGTTTTCCGGCACGCTCGGCAGCGAAGTCCCGCACGAGATCAGCCAGACTCTCGACCTCGCCGTCGAGCACGCTGCGCGCGAGGCGGAAGCCTCCGGCATCACCGACGCCGTCGTGCTGCTGTCGCCGGCCTGCGCGTCCTTCGACCAGTACCGGAACTTCGAGATCCGAGGCACGAAGTTCCGCGAGCTGGTGCAGGCGCTGCCGGGCGTGAAGCCGGTGGTGTGAGACTCATAGGCTGGGTAGAGCGAAGCGAAACCCATCCTACAATTCAAAACTGCCGCGATTCATTAACCCCCCGGTAACCAACCTCGGCGACCAATGGACGATCTCTGTCCGAAAGCCGGCCGCCCATGCTCTCCCGTGAAGAACGCACCCCCTTTTCCGAGTGGTGGTGGACCGTCGACAAGCCGCTGCTCGGCGCCATCCTGGCGCTGATGCTGACCGGGGTGATCCTGTCGCTGGCGGCGAGCCCGCCGGTCGCGACCCGGATCGGGCTCGATCCCTTCCATTTCTTCAGCCGCCACGTGATGTTCCTGGCACCATCCTTCATGGTGCTGGTCGGCGTCTCCTTCCTGTCGCCGCGCTCGATCCGGCGCAGCGCGCTGATCATCTTCGCGGTCAGCATCATCCTGATTGTCGTCACGCTCGCGATCGGCCCGGAGGTGAAGGGCTCGCGGCGCTGGATCACGCTGCTCGGCGTCAACATCCAGGCGTCCGAAATCGCCAAACCTTCCTTCGTCGTCATCGCCGCCTGGCTGTTCGCGGAATCGACCAAGCGGCCGGAGATGCCGGCGACCTCGATGGCGCTGGTGCTGCTGTTGATGCTGGTCTCGCTGCTCGTCATGGAGCCCGACTTCGGCCAGACCATGCTGATCCTGATGGTGTGGGGCGCGCTGTTCTTCATCGCGGGGATGCGCATGATCTGGGTGTTCGGGCTTGCGGGCGCGGCCTCAGCAGGCCTGTTCAGCGCCTACCTTTTTGTTCCGCACGTTGCGGGGCGCATCAAGCGCTTCATGAATCCAGCCTCGGGCGATACCTTCCAGGTCGATACCGCGATGGAAGCCTTCTACAACGGCGGCTGGTTCGGGCTCGGGCCGGGCGAGGGCATCGCCAAGCGCAGCCTGCCGGACAGCCACACCGACTTCGTGTTCGCGGTCGCAGCGGAAGAGTTCGGCATCATCCTGTGCCTCGCCATGCTGGCGCTGTTCGCCTTCGTCGTCATCCGCACGCTGTCGCGCGCCTATGCCAATGAGGACATGTTCTCGCGCTTCGCCGCGTCGGGACTTGCGATCCTGTTCGGCGTGCAGGCCGCGATCAACATGTCGGTGAACCTTCAGCTCATCCCCGCCAAGGGCATGACGCTGCCGTTCATCTCCTATGGCGGCTCCTCGATCGTATCGCTCGCCTATGGCGTCGGCATGATGCTGGCCCTGACGCGGCTGCGGCCGCGCACCGAGGTCGAGGCGACCGGCCACGCTGACGCAATGCGCAGCTACGCGTGATCCTCACCCTGAGGAGCCGCGCTCCGCGCTGCGTCTCGAAGGGCGAGGCCACCGGCCGGGCCTTCATCCTTGACGCGCGTTCCGCGCTCCTCTCAGGATGAGGATGACCGTCGATCCACTTCGCTCGCAATGACGGAAAACTCCCTGTAAAACTCTCCGCCATGGACACGTCCTCCCTGATTCTTCTCGCCGCGGGCGGTACCGGCGGCCATCTGTTCCCGGCCGAGGCGCTCGGTGTCGAATTGATCCGGCGCGGCTTTCGCGTCCGCCTCGTCACGGATGAGCGCGCGCTGCGCTACAGCGGGCTGTTCAGCAAGGACATGATCGACGTCGTCAGCAGCGAGACCGCGCGCGGCCGCAACCCGTTTCAGCTTGCCTATGCCGGCCTCACGCTTGCCGTCGGCACGCTCTCCGCGTTCGGCCTGATCAGGCGATTGAAGCCCGTCGCTGTCGTCGGCTTCGGCGGCTATCCCACGCTGCCGCCGCTGGTCGCGGCAAAATTCGCCGGCGTGCCCGGCATCATCCACGACGCCAACGCCGTGCTCGGCCGCGCCAACCGTTTCCTGTCGCGTCATGTCCGCGCGATTGCGACCTCTTTGCCCGGCGTGCTCGATCGCGATCCGGCGCTGGCCGGCAAGACCACGACGGTCGGCACGCCGATGCGGCCCGCGATCCTAGCGGCAGCAGCCGTGAAATACACCGCGCCGGAGCCGAATGGCCCGCTGCGCCTGCTCGTCGTCGGCGGCAGCCAGGGCGCGCGTATCATGGCCGATATCGTGCCGGGCGCGATCGAGCGGCTCGAGCCGGCGCTGTGGAGCCGGCTGATCCTCACCCAGCAGGTGCGCGAAGAGGACATGACGCGCGTGCGCGCGGTCTACGACAAGCTCAAGATCAATGCCGAGCTCGCGCCGTTCTTCACCGACCTGCCGGCGCGGCTTGCCTCCAACCATCTGGTGGTGTCGCGCTCCGGCGCGGGCACGGTCGCCGAGCTCGCCGCGATCGGCCGGCCCTCGATTCTGGTGCCGCTGCCAGGGTCAATCGACCAGGACCAGTTCGCCAATGCCGGCGTGCTGGCCAACGTCGATGGCGCCGTGCGCATTCCGCAGACCGAATTTACCTCGGACCGGCTGGCTTCCGAGATTTCCGCCTTCGCCGCCGAACCGGCGCGCCTCGCCGCCATGGCCGAGGCCGCCCGCGGCGCCGGCCGGCTCGACGCGGCCGAGCGTCTGGCCGATCTGGTGGTCAAAGTCGCGGGAATCTGACGCGAAAAAGCCCTTGTCTTCGCCTTCTAAAGCGGGGCATCCAGTACGAGCGGCCTGCGGCTGATTTGGCCGTGACCGTCGCCAGATGCCGCCTGTACGAGGCGGTGAGGTCAGGGAACAGAGCATGAGACTGCCGCGCGAGATCGGACCCATCCACTTCGTCGGGATCGGCGGGATCGGTATGAGCGGCATTGCCGAGGTGCTGGTCAATCTCGGCTATGCCGTGCAGGGCTCGGACGCCTCGGACAATTACAATCTCGAACGCCTGCGCAACAAGGGCGCAAAGGTCTCGGTCGGTCACAAGGCGGAGAATGTCGACGGCGCCGAGGTCGTCGTGGTGTCCTCCGCGATCAAGCGCGACAATCCGGAATTGATGGCGGCGCGCGAACGGCGCATTCCCGTGGTGCGCCGCGCCGAGATGCTGGCCGAGCTGATGCGGTTGAAGAGCTGCGTCGCCATTGCCGGCACGCATGGCAAGACCACGACCACAACGATGGTTGCAACGCTGCTCGACGCCGGCGGGCTCGATCCCACCGTCATCAACGGCGGCATCATCAACGCCTACGGCTCCAACGCGCGTCTCGGCGCCGGCGACTGGATGGTGGTGGAAGCCGATGAGAGCGACGGCACGTTCCTGAAGTTGCCGACCGATGTCGCGATCGTCACCAATGTCGATCCCGAGCATCTCGATCACTTCAAGACTTTCGAGGCCGTGCAGGACGCGTTTCGACATTTCGTCGAGAACCTGCCGTTCTACGGCTTTGCCGTGATGTGCATCGATCATTCGGTCGTGCAGAGCCTGGTCGGCAAGATCGAGGATCGCCGCATCATCACCTATGGCGAGAATCCGCAGGCCGATGCGCGACTGGTCGATCTCACGCCGATGGGCGGCGGCTCCAAGTTCAAGGTCGCGTTCCGCAATCGCAAGACCGGCGCGACGCATGAGATCGCCGATCTCGTGCTGCCGATGCCGGGGCGTCACAACGCGTCGAACGCGACGGCCGCGATCGCGGTGGCGCGGGAGCTTGGTGTCACGGACGATGCGATCCGCAAGGCGATCGCCGGCTTCGGCGGCGTCAAGCGCCGCTTCACCAAGACAGGTGAGTGGAACGGCGTCACCGTGATCGACGATTACGGCCATCACCCGGTCGAGATCGCGGCGGTGCTGAAGGCGGCGCGGGAATCCACTAACGGCAAAATCATCGCGGTTGTGCAGCCGCATCGCTACACCCGCCTGCAATCGCTGTTCGAGGAATTCTGCACCTGCTTCAACGATGCGGACGCGGTGATCGTCGCCGACGTCTATGCCGCTGGTGAGGCGCCGATCGAGGGCATCGACCGCGATCACTTCGTCGCAGGCCTGCGCGCGCACGGCCACCGCGAGGTGATCCCGCTGCCGGCGGCATCGGAGCTCGCGGGCATCGTCAAGGGACTCGCGACATCGGGCGATCTCGTCGTGTGCCTGGGCGCCGGCAACATCACGCAATGGGCGTACGCGCTGCCGGACCAATTGAAGGCGCTGGGGTGACGGCGGTGGGATTTCCCGATATCACACCAGAGCTCAAAGCCGCGATGCCCGATCTGCGCGGCCGGCTGCTGGCCAACCAGTCGCTCGCCGAGCTGACCTGGTTTCGGGTCGGTGGTCCCGCGCAGGTGCTGTTCACGCCGGCGGACGAAGACGACCTCGCTTATTTCCTCGCGCATCTTGCAAGCGACATTGCCGTCTACGTCGTCGGCGTCGGCTCGAATCTCATCGTGCGCGATGGCGGCATCCCCGGCGTCGTGATCCGGCTCGCGCCGCGCGCCTTTGGCGAGGCGAATGCGAGCGGCGACGTCGTCACCGCTGGCGCTGCCGCGCTCGACAAGCGCGTGGCGGAGGTGGCGGCGAGCGCCAATATCGGCGGGCTCGAATTCTACTTCGGCATTCCCGGCACGATCGGCGGCGCGCTGCGCATGAACGCGGGCGCCAATGGCGGCGAGACCAAGGATGTGCTGGTCGAGGCGACCGGCATCGGTCGCGACGGCAAGAAGCACGTCTTCTCGAACGCCGAGATGAAATTCGTCTACCGCAACAGCGGCGTCGATCCCTCCATCATCTTCACCTCCGCGCGGTTTCGCGGCGAGATCAGGGATGCGGAAGCGATCCGCGCGCGCATGGCGGAGGTGCAGAGCCATCGCGAAACGGCGCAGCCGATCCGCGAGAAGACCGGCGGCTCGACCTTCAAGAATCCGCCCGGCCATTCCGCCTGGAAGCTGATCGACGCCGCCGGCTGCCGCGGTCTGCGCGTCGGCGGTGCGCAGGTGTCGGAGATGCACTGCAATTTCCTGATCAACACCGGCGATGCCACCGGTCACGACATCGAGACGCTCGGCGAGACCGTGCGCGAACGCGTGAAAGCGAATTCCGGAATTGAGCTACATTGGGAAATCAAGCGGATTGGGATTTCATGATCACCGTCATTCCGGGGCTCGCGAAGCGAGAGCCCGGAATCCATCAGGCCTCGGAGACGGTGGGGAAATGGATTCCGGGCTCACGACTTCGTCGCGCCCCGGAATGACGAATTGGAGAGATCGCGGACGATGAACATGCGCATCACCATCCTCTTCGGCGGCTCCAACAGAGAGCGTCTGGTCTCGGTTGCATCAGCTCAGGCGCTGCATCAGGCGCTGCCCGAGGCTGATCTCTGGTTCTGGGACATCCAGGACCGGGTGCACGCCGTGCAGGCGAAGCAGCTCGAAGAGCACGTCCGTCCCTTCGAGGACGAGTTCAAGCCCGGCACCCGCGGCGTGCCGCTGGAGCAAGCGCTCGATCAGGCCAAGGCAGAGGAGCGCGTGCTGGTGCTCGCCCTGCACGGTGGGCGCGCCGAGAACGGCGAATTGCAGGTGATGTGCGAAGCGCGCGGCGTGCCCTTTACAGGATCGGGCTCGGCTTCCTCGCATCTCGCCTTCGACAAGATCGCGGCCAAGCACTTTGCCGCGCTCGGTGGCGTGACGCCGCCGGCAGGGATCGCGCTCGACAACATCGACGAAGCCTTTGCCGAATACGGCCGGCTGATCGCAAAGCCCGCGCGCGACGGCTCGAGTTATGGCCTGATCTTCGTCAACGCCAAGCAGGACCTCGTCGCCGTCCGCAACGCGGCGAAGCTCGAGGAATATGTCATCGAGCCCTACGTCGCCGGCATCGAGGCGACTTGCGGCGTGCTGGAGCGGCCGGACGGCTCGATCATCTCGCTGCCGCCGATCGAGATCATTCCGGGCGAGGGCAATTTCGACTACGCCGCGAAATATCTGCTGAAGTCGACCCAGGAGATCTGCCCTGGCCGATTCACGGCGGAGGTCACCGCCGCGCTGAAGCAGCAGGCGATGCTGGCGCATCGCGCGATGTCCTGCACCGGCTATTCGCGGTCGGACTTCATCGTCGCGGAGAAGGGCCTGGTTTATCTGGAGACCAACACGCTCCCCGGGCTGACCAAATCCTCGCTCTACCCCAAGGCGCTGAAGGCGGAGGGCATCGACTTCGTCGACTTCCTGCGCGGCCTGATCGAGCTCGCCGAGCGGGGTGCGCGGAAATAATTAGGATTGGTTAACGGCCGGACGGCCGAAATCGCCCGGTTTGGAACCCAAAACCGGTAAAATGCCAGACATCGCGGCATAAATGCCTCACAAGACGGGGCAAAAAGCTTTCCGCGTTAACGAATTTTACCTTTTGTTTACCAGGAAGTCCGAAGGTTAACGCTGGCGGCGCATATGGCGCTTTGGCTGCCGGCGTGTGAGCGGTTGCGGGGGTTCCCGCCTCCAGCGAACACCTTGAAGGGGAGAGGCTTCGTCTGCTGAAGACCAGCACCCGGCCCGGCAAGACCGAGACGTCATGTTCGCCAGGACCCGCGCGATGTCGCGGGCTAACTGTTGACGAGCTCGTGCAATGGATGGTGCAGGCAGCCTCACCCGGTCACTTTTCAGATCGCTGAGGCCCCAAGCTGACCTGAAGGCGGCCGCTATTGGAGCGGTCGTGCTTCTGCGCGAGTGGGTGCAGGAGAAGCGCGACGAGAAGCGCGCTGTCGCCAACGACAAGCTCAAGGCCAAGGCCAGAGCCGTCGTCGAGCGCGAGACGCCGCCGCGCGTGGTTGCGCTGGTCGAACGCTATCTGCCGCGCCGGGTCGGGATCAGCATGACCGTGCTGCTCCTGATCGGAAGCTGCGGCTTCGGCATCGTCAAGGGTGGCCACCTCCAGGATTTCATCACGGCCGTCAGCGACGCGCGCAATGCGATGGCCAATTCCGCCGGCTTCCGCATCACCTCCGTCGTGATCAACGGCCGCAAGCAGCTCACACAGGACGAGATCCTCGCGATCGGCGGCGTCAGCGGCCGCTCCTCGCTGCTGTTCCTCGACGCCGACGGCGTCCGCGACAAGCTCAAGGCCAATCCCTGGATCGCGGATGCGACCGTGCTGAAGCTCTATCCGGGCCAGCTCATGATCGAGATCACCGAGCGCAAGGCGTTCGCGCTGTGGCAGGAGGGCGGTCGGCTCTCCGTGATCGCCGATGACGGCGCCGTGCTCGAGCCCTATGTCTCGCGCCGCTTCCTGTCGCTGCCGCTGGTGGTCGGCAAGGGCGCCGACACGCAAGCCCGCGATTTCCTCGCGCTGCTGGCGCGCTATCCGCAAGTGAATTCGGTGACCAAGGCTGCGATCTTCGTCGGCGAGCGGCGCTGGAACCTGAGGCTCAAGGACGGGCTCGACATCCGCCTGCCCGAGCAGGACGTCGGCAACGCGCTCGCCGCGCTCTCCAAGCTCGACAAGGACGAAAAGCTGTTCTCCCGCGACATCGTCGCCGTCGACATGCGCCTGCCGGATCGGTTGGTGGTGCAACTCTCTGACGACGCCGCGAAGGCGCGCGAGGAGCAGTTCAAGGACAAGAAGTCCAAGAAGAAGGCCGGGGATTCCGCATGACCGGTCTCGATCGCACCCAGACGCCGAAGACACGCCCGATGCCGCACAAGCGCGGCGGCCTCGTCGCCTGCCTCGACATCGGCACCAGCAAGATGGCCTGCATGATCGCCCGGCTGAAGCCGTCGGCGCCGAGCGAAGCGCTGCGCGGCCGCACCCATGCGGTGGAATTGATCGGCTACAGCCAGATCCAGTCGCGCGGCATGAAAGCCGGCGCGGTGATCGATCTCGGCGAATGCGAGCAGGGGGTGCGCCAGGCCGTCGCGCTCGCCGAGAAGATGGCCAAGGTGCAGGTCGAGTCGGTGCTGCTATCGGTCTCCGGCGGCAGGCCCGCGGGCCAGCTCGTCGAGGCCGCAGCCGATATTCGCGGCGGCGCGGTCACGCCGGCCGACGTCAATCGCGTTACCTCCGCCGGCATGCGCCATGCGACAGGCGAGGGCCGCACCGTGCTGCACGCGCTTCCGGTCGGCTACACGCTCGATGGCGTCAAGGGCATCCGCGATCCTCGCGGCATGGTCGCGCATCAGTTCGGCGTCGACATGAACGTCGTCACCTGCGACGCCACGGTGGCGCGGAACCTGATGCTGGCGGTGGAGCGCTGCCACATCAACGTCGAAGCCATGGCAGCGAGCCCTTATGTGGCCGGCCTGTCGGTGCTGACCGACGACGAAGCCGATCTCGGCGCTGCCGTCATCGAGATGGGCGCGGGCACCACGACGATCGCGATCTATTCCGGCGGCCGCTTCGTGCATGCCGCGGGTTTCGCGGTCGGCGGGCAACACATCACGATGGATCTCGCACGCGGACTCTCGGCGACCATTGCCGATGCCGAGCGAATCAAGACCTTATATGGCACCGTCCTCACCGGCGGATCGGACTCGCGTGAGCTGATGTCTGTGCCGACAGCCGGTGACGAGCAGGATCTGCCGCAGATCGTTTCCCGCGCCACTATCGCCAACATCGTCAAGCACCGTGCCGAGGAAATCTTCGAAATGGTCCGGGACCGGCTGAAGGATTCCCCCTTCGCGGCCGAACCCAACGGCCGTGTCGTACTCTCGGGTGGCGCCTCGCAGCTCACCGGCCTCGTCGAACTCGGAACGCAGATTCTCGGCCGGCCCGTGCGGGTCGGACGTCCGCTCGGCTTCGGCCGGCTGCCCAACGAGGCGAAGAACGCCGCATTCGCGGTGCCCGCCGGGCTTCTGGTCTACCCGCAATATGTTCACCTCGAACATGTCGAACCGCGGCATACGCGGCAGCAGGTCAAGACAGGGACCGGTGGTTATTTCGGAAAGGTCGGACGATGGCTACGCGAGGGCTTCTGATGAACCGGTTCCGCAATCTTCGATTTTCACCAACTCCCGCGGCCGCCGGCCGGGGCGAACCCACGCGCACGTGATCGAGAGGCAAACATGACCATCAATATCAATGTTCCTGATATTCACGAATTGAAGCCGCGGATCACCGTGTTCGGCGTCGGCGGTGCGGGCGGCAACGCCGTCAACAACATGATCACGGCGGGCCTGCAGGGCGTCGACTTCGTGGTCGCCAACACCGACGCGCAGGCGCTGACGATGTCGAAGGCGCAGCGCATCGTGCAGATGGGCACCGCGGTGACGCAAGGGTTGGGCGCCGGTTCGCAGCCCAACGTCGGCGCGGCCGCTGCGGAAGAAGTGCTCGACGAGCTGCGTGACCATCTCTCCGGCGCCAACATGGTGTTCGTCACCGCCGGCATGGGCGGCGGCACCGGCACCGGCGCAGCTCCCGTGATCGCCAAGACCGCGCGCGAGATGGGCATCCTCACCGTCGGCGTCGTCACCAAGCCCTTCCACTTCGAGGGCGGCCGCCGCATGCGCACTGCTGAAGCCGGCATCAACGAGCTTCACAAGGTCGTCGACACGCTGCTGATCATCCCGAACCAGAACCTGTTCCGGGTCGCCAACGAGAAGACCACCTTCGCCGACGCCTTCGCGATGGCCGACCAGGTGCTCTACTCGGGCGTTGCCTGCATCACTGACCTGATGGTCAAGGAAGGCCTGATCAACCTCGACTTCGCCGACGTCCGCGCCGTCATGCGCGAGATGGGCAAGGCGATGATGGGCACCGGCGAAGCCTCCGGCGACAAGCGCGCGCTGACCGCCGCTGAAGCCGCGATCGCCAACCCGCTGATCGACGATAGCTCGATGAAGGGTGCCAAGGGCCTCCTGATCTCCATCACCGGCGGCAAGGACCTGACCCTGTTCGAAGTCGACGAAGCCGCGACCCGCATCCGCGAGGAGGTCGACCAGGACGCCAACATCATCGTCGGCGCTACCTTCGACGAAGCGCTCGACGGCCTGATCCGCGTCTCGGTCGTTGCCACCGGCATCGAGCAAGCCGCGATCGCCCGCAACACCCAGGCGACCAGCGCCCCGGTTGCGAACGCGGCGCCCCAGGCGCAGGCTCCGGCCGCGGTTGCCGAGAGCCGCCTTGCTGACCTGACCGCGCGTCTGCGCGCCGACAATCAGCGTCTGGCCGAGCGCGCCCAGAAGCTGGAAGCTCAGATCCCGGCAACGGCGCCCGCGCCGGTTGCGGCCGCTCCGACGGCACCGCGTCCCAACGTCGAGCGCGCCGCGCTCGCCGCCATCGCCGCCGCGGTTGCTCCGAACGTCCCGGCGGCACCGGTGCAGCCCGCCTCCTATGGTGACGTCACCGTGCGCCCGATCGCGCAGAAGCCCACCCTGTTCCCGGAACCTGAGCAGGCCCCGGTCGCCATGCAGGAGCCGATGACGCCCGATACCTTCATTCCGCCGCAGGCCGAGCGCCCGCCGATGCGTGCGCCGCGGATGCCGCGTCTCGACGAACTGCCGATGCCGGCTCAGGCCGAGATTCGTCAGGCCCGCGGTGAGGTCGAGGAGGAGCACCCGCAAAAGACGCGCCTCTCGCTGCTCCAGCGTCTCGCCAATGTCGGTCTTGGCCGCCGCGAAGAGGAAAGCGAGCCGCCGATCGCGGCCCGTACCGCGGGTCCGGCAATGCCGCCGCTGCCCGACCGCAAGCCGCAGCGCAGCGTCGCCCAGCAAATCGCGGCCAGTGAACCGCCAGTATCGGAGTATGCTCGCCGGCCGGCGCCGCAAGGGCTGGACGCCCATGGCCGCCCCGCGCCTGTTGCGCCGGCGCCACAGGGAGACGACCATCTTGATATCCCGGCCTTCCTACGACGGCAGGCGACCTGAGGATTGTTACAATTAGGCAGACGAAAAAAGGTCCCGGCGGGAAGCTTGCCGGGACCTTTCCATTTTCAACGTAAGAGCCCGGATTGCGCGTTCAAGCAACTGATTTTAAATCATTAATTATGCTTTCGGTGGTTCAGTAAAACTGCCGAAAACCGCCCTCAACCGCGGCGCAATTTGGTTAAGCCTTGGCGCGAATACGGCAGAGTTGGGGTAACAATCGGTAAAAAAGCGTGAGTTGGCGCTGTTTAGGGCAGTGACTATGGTTCAGCACGACTTGGGGATACGGAGATTCGGGCGGTCGACTGCGGTCGGTCAGTTGGGTCTTGTATAAGTCGCAGTGGGTCATAGTGGGGCGGGTTCCCGATGAAATTTAGCCGGCAAACAACGCTTCGTGCGCAAGCCACCGTGGCCGGCGTCGGCGTACACTCCGGTTCTCCCGTTACTCTCACGCTCGGGCCTGCACCTGTCGATGCAGGTTATATTTTTGTCCGCACCGGCCTTGAGGGAAATGACCGCGAAGTTCAGGCGACCGCCGAGCAGGTGATCGCGACCGAGTTCGCGACTGTCCTCGGTGACCGCGACGGTCCGCTGGTCGCCACCGCCGAGCACGTCCTTGCTGCACTGCGGGGCATGGGGGTGGACAACGCCATCATCGAGATCGACGGCCCTGAAGTGCCGATCATGGACGGCAGCGCTGCGGCCTTCATTGCGGCGATCGATCAGGCCGGGATCGTCACCCAGCCGGCGCAGCGCCGCTTTATCCAGGTCCTGAAGCCGGTCTCGGTTGCGATCGGCGACTCCTTCGGCGAGCTGCGGCCCTTCGCGGGCGGGTTTCGCGCCGAAATCGACATCGATTTCGCCCATCCGGTGATCGGCAAGCAGAGCTACGCGCTCGAGCTCAATCCGGAGCGTTTCCGCCGCGAAATCGGCCGTGCCCGGACCTTCGGCATGATGTCCGATCAGGCACGCCTCTGGAGCGCGGGCTACGCGCTCGGCGCCTCCTTCGAAAATACCGTGGTGTTCGACGACGAGCGGCTGCTCAATCCCGAAGGCCTGCGCTACGCCGACGAATGCGTGCGCCACAAGGTTCTGGACGTCATCGGCGATCTGGCGCTGGCTGGCCTGCCGCTGCTCGGGGCCTATCGCTCGGTTCGCGGCGGCCACAAGCTCAACCACGCCGTTCTCACCGCGTTGCTGGGCGACCGTACCGCCTGGCGTGTGGTCGAGGGCGAGGCGGCCCGCCGCACCACCCGTCCGGTGGTCGAGGTCGGCAGCGGTATCGTCGGTGGCCGGATTGCCGCGGCCTACGGGCCGGACGTGTCCTGAAGGACCTGTCGTCGCGGGCATCTGGTGGCCTGCGGCCCCTGCGAAACACCTGGTAACCATGATCGGCTACCATGACGCGTGGCCGCCTTAATCCGGGCGAATTGCGCACCTATCCGGTCGTTTAACGATCGTTTTTATGGATACATCGGCGTGGTCGCATTGGCAGGGCGCCACGGACAATCTCGCGTCCATGACGGGGTATGACCGGTTCATGGGATGGCGGGCATCGCATCACAGGGCGACGAGTCTCAATTCATGTCGGCACAGCGAATGACGCGCGAATATTTTCCGGTTTCGCCCAAGGCGTCGATCAAGATTCGCCCGCTGGCGCAGGCCGCGACCTTGTTCGTTCTCGCGCTGCCGCTGGCCGGCTGCGGTACCGGCGCACTCTGGGACAAGTTCACCGCCAAAGACGACACCTTCGTCGAGGAGCCCGCCGACAAGCTCTACAATGAGGGCCTGTACCTCATGAACGAGAAGAAGGACATGAAGGCGGCGAACAAGAAGTTCGAAGAGGTCGACCGCCAGCATCCCTATTCCGACTGGGCGCGCAAATCGCTGCTGATGTCGGCCTACGCCGCCTACCAGGGCGGCGACTATGACGGCTGCATCGGCGCCGCCACCCGCTACGTCACGCTGCATCCCGGCAGCCCGGATGCCGCCTACGCGCAATATCTGATCGCCGCCTCCCATTACGACCAGATCCCGGATATCAGCCGCGACCAGGGCCGCACCGAGAAGGCGGTCGCCTCGCTGGAAGAGGTGGTGCGCAAATATCCGAGCTCGGAATATGCGGTCAGCGCCAAGGCCAAGATCGAGGGGGCGCGCGACCAGCTCGCCGGCAAGGAAATGAATGTCGGCCGCTACTACATGCAGAAGCGCGACTACACCGCCGCGATCAATCGCTTCAAGGCCGTCGTGACGCAGTATCAGACCACGCGCCATGTCGAAGAGGCGCTGTTCCGGCTCACCGAGGCCTATATGGCCATCGGCATCGTCGGCGAGGCCCAGACTGCGGCCGCCGTGCTCGGGCACAATTTTCCTGACAGCCGCTGGTACAAGGACGCCTATAATCTTGTAAAATCCGGCGGTCTCGAGCCGAGCGAGAATCAGGGGTCCTGGATCAGCAGGACCTTCAAGAAAATGGGCCTCGGCTAGGAAATTTGGGGTTCCATGCTGGCGCGTCTGTCGATCCGTGACATCGTCCTGATCGAACGGCTCGATATCGAATTCGCTCCCGGCCTTGCGGTTTTGACCGGCGAGACCGGTGCGGGCAAATCCATCCTGCTCGATGCCTTTGCGCTGGCGCTCGGCGGCCGCGGCGACGCCGGCCTCGTGCGCCACGGGGTGGAGCAGGGGCAGGTCACCGCGGTCTTCGACGTGCCGAAGACCCATCCCGCCACGAAGATCCTGGCCGAGAACGGGCTGGACGACACCGGCGAGATGATTCTCCGCCGGGTGCAGCTCGCCGACGGCCGCACCCGCGCCTTCATCAACGACCAGTCGATCAGCGTGCAGACCCTCAAGGCGGTCGGCGCCGCGCTGGTCGAAATCCACGGCCAGCATGACGAGCGCGCGCTGGTCGATGCCGCCACCCATCGCCGCCTGCTCGATGCCTTTGCCGGCCTCGAAAAGGACGTCGCGGTAGTCGAATCGCTCTGGGAGGCGCGCCGCACCGCCAATACCGCTCTGGAGGAGCATCGGGCCGGCATGGAGCGCGCCGCCCGGGAGGCCGACTATTTGCGCCACGCCTCCGACGAATTGAAGCGGCTCGCGCCCAAGGACGGCGAGGAGACTTCGCTCGCCTCGCGCCGTACCACCATGATGCAGGGTGAGAAGATCGCCTCCGACCTGCGTGAGGCGCAGGAAGCGGTCGGCGGCAATCACTCGCCGGTCGCGGCCCTGTCCGCCGCGGTACGCCGGCTGGAGCGCCGCGGGGTCAATTCGCCGGCGCTGGTCGAGCCTGCGGTCAAGGCGATCGATGCCGCGATCAACGCGCTGGAGGAGGCGGATCAGCACCTCCAGGCCGCTTTGGCCGCGACCGATTTCGATCCGGCCGAGCTCGAACGCATCGAGGAGCGTCTGTTCGCGCTGCGCGCCGCCTCCCGCAAATATTCCACGCCGGTCGATGGGCTGGCCGCGCTTGCCGCCAAATACGCCGCCGACGTCGTGCTGATCGATGCCGGCGCCACGCAGCTCAAGAAGCTCGAGCAGGCCGCGATCGAGGCCGATTCGCGCTATGCGGCCGCCGCCAAGAAATTGTCGCTGGCGCGGCAGAAATCGGCGGAGAAGCTCAACAAGGCCGTCAATGCCGAGCTCGCACCGCTCAAGCTCGAACGCGCGAAGTTCATGACGCAGGTCGAGACCGACGAGACCGCACCGGGCCCACAAGGCTTCGACCGCGTCGAGTTCTGGGTGCAGACCAATCCCGGCACCAAGCCAGGACCGCTGATGAAGGTCGCTTCCGGTGGCGAGCTGTCGCGCTTCCTGCTCGCGCTCAAGGTCGTGCTGTCCGATCGCGGCTCGGCGCCGACCCTGGTGTTCGACGAAATCGACACCGGCGTGGGCGGTGCGGTCGCGGACGCCATCGGCGCGCGGCTCGCCCGTCTTGCCGGCAAGGTCCAGGTGATGGCCGTGACCCACGCCCCGCAGGTCGCCGCGCGTGCCGACCAGCACCTGCTGATTTCCAAGGACGCGCTCGACAAGGGCAAGCGCGTCGCCACCCGCGTCAACGCTCTCGCCGCCGACCACCGCCGCGAGGAGATCGCGCGGATGCTGGCCGGCGCCGAGATCACGGCCGAGGCAAGGGCAGCGGCCGAACGGCTGCTGCGGGCGGCAACGGCTTAATTCTCGTGTCCCGGACGCGCGTAGCGCGAGCCGGGACCCAGAGCGCTGCCGCATGGGCCTCGGCTCTGCAGCGCATCGCTGAAGAAGCGCTGCGCTGCGTCCGGGGCATGAGACCCTAACCCGCCTTTACCGTCCCACCCGCTCCGTCGTATCCAAGCACCATGGCAAGAGCAGCAAAATCCAAGGCAAGGCCGCTTCGCGATATCGCCGATCTCACCAAGGCGCAGGCCAAGGTCGAGCACATGCGGCTCGCCCTCGAACTCGAGGAGCACGACAGGCGCTACTATCAAGAGGACGCGCCGACGGTTACCGACGCCGAGTACGACGGGCTGCGTCAGCGCTTCAATGCGATCGAGAAGCGCTTTCCCGAGTTCGTCAGCGCGGAGTCGCCGTCGCAGAAGGTCGGAGCCGCGCCGTCAGGGCGCTTCAAGAAGGTCCGGCATGCCGTTCCCATGCTGTCGCTCGACAATGCCTTTGCCGAAGAGGACGTCCGCGATTTCGTCGGCCGCATTGCACGGTTTCTCAAGCTTGCCGACGACAGGATCGATTTCTCCGCCGAGCCGAAGATCGACGGGCTCTCGATGTCGCTGCGCTATGAGGGCGGCGAGCTCGTCACCGCGGCGACGCGCGGCGACGGCGCCGAAGGCGAGGACGTCACCGCCAATGTCCGCACGCTCGAGGATGTGCCGCAGAAGCTGAAGGGCCGCAATGTCCCCGACATCTGCGAGGTGCGCGGCGAGGTCTACATGACCAAGAAGGCGTTCCTAGCGCTGAACGAGCGGCAGAAGGCTGAAGGCAGCACCATCTTCGCCAACCCGCGCAACTCGGCTGCGGGCTCGCTGCGGCAGAAGGACCCCACCATCACCGCCTCGCGTCCGCTCGGCTTCTTCGCTTACGCCTGGGGCGAGATGAGCGCGATGCCCGAGGGCACGCAGAGCGGCATGATCCATTGGTTCGAGCGCTGCGGCTTCAAGACCAATCCGCTAACCAAGCTGTGTCACTCGGTCGAGGAGCTGCTCGCCTTTCATCATTCGATCGAGGAGCAGCGCGCCGAGCTCGACTACGACATCGACGGCGTGGTTTACAAGGTCGATCGCATCGACTGGCAGGAGCGGCTCGGCTTCGTCTCGCGCACGCCGCGCTGGGGCATCGCACACAAATTCCCGGCCGAACGCGCCATGACGGTGCTGCGCGACATCGAGATCCAGGTCGGTCGCACCGGCTCCTTCACGCCCGTCGGCAAGCTCGAGCCGGTCGGCGTCGGCGGCGTGATCGTGCAGAACGTCACGCTGCACAACGAGGACTATATCAAGGGCATCGGCAACAAGGGCGAGGTCTTGCGCGAGGGGCGCGATATCCGGATCGGCGACACCGTCGTGATCCAGCGCGCCGGCGACGTCATCCCGCAGGTGGTCGATGTCGTCATCGACAAGCGGCCGAGAAACGCGAAGGAATTCCACTTCCCGAAGAGGTGCCCGTGCCCGCTGCACACCGATGTCGTGCGCGAGGAGACGGCCGCCGGCGAGGAGGGGTCGCGCGCCCGCTGCACCGGCGAGTTCGCCTGTCCCTATCAGAAGATCGAGCACCTGAAACTGTTCGTGTCGCGGCGGGCGTTCGACATCGACGGCTTGGGGGAAAAGCAGCTCCAATATTTCTTCGACGAAGGCTGGGTGAAGGAGCCCGCCGACATCTTCACGCTGGAGAAGCGCAACGCGAAGCTCAAGCTTGAGGAGATCGAGGGCTACGGTGCGACCTCGGTGCGCAACCTGTTCGGCGCCATCGAGAGCCGGCGCAAGATCGCGCTGGAGCGTTTCATCTACGCGCTCGGCATGCGCCATGTCGGCGAGACCACGGCGCTGGCGCTGGCGCGCGGCTATGGCTCATGGGACGCCTTCCACGATGCCTGCCTCAAGGTCGCCAAAGGCGATGAGGAGACCATGGCCGACATGGATGCGCTCGACCAGATCGGCGACACCGTGATCAAGAGCATCGCCGACTATTTCGGCGAGAGCCACAATCGCGGCATCGTCGAGCGGCTGACCGGCGAGGTCGACATCGTCGACGCCGAGAAGCCGAAGAGCAACTCGCCGGTCGCCGGGAAGACCGTCGTGTTCACGGGCTCGCTGGAGAAGATGACGCGCGATGAGGCGAAAGCGACGGCGGAGCGGCTGGGCGCAAAGGTGTCCGGCTCGGTATCGAAGAAGACCGACCTCGTGGTCGCCGGCCCCGGCGCCGGCTCCAAGCTCGCGGAAGCCAACAAGCACGGCGTCAAGGTGCTGACCGAGGACGAGTGGCTGAAGCTGATCGGGGAGTAAGGTATTCTTTCGTCATTGCGAGCGAAGCGAAGCAATCCAGAATCTTTCCGCGGTGACAGTCTGGATTGCTTCGCTTCGCTCGCAATGACGAAAGGAGGCGTCCTGCGCTCCCTCACATCATCCCGCTCTCTTCCTCCTCCGCCTGCTCGATCAGCTCCTCGCTCACGACCACCTCCCGTCGCGGCACGATGAAGATCATCGTGGCGGCGCAGAGCAGCGAGATCGCTGTTATCGCCGAGGTCAGCGGCAGCGTCGTGGTGGAATGGCCGCCGAGATAGGCACCGAATTGCGACATCAAGGCGCCGATGCCCTGCTGCAGAAAGCCCATCGCGCCCGATGCGGTGCCCGCGGCCTCGGGGCGGATGCTGATCGCGCCGGCGGCCGAATTCGCCATCACGAAGGCATTGCCGGCCATCACGATCATCTGCGTGCCGAACAGCCAGGCGGGTGCTTCGTTCCACCCGGTGAGGCTCCACAGCAGGTTCAACAGGCTGCCGCAGAGCTGCAGACCGAGCCCGAACCAGATCAGCTTCTCCAGCGAGTGGCGCGGCGCAAAGCGCACGCAGAGGAGATTGCCGACCAGATAGGCGAAGCCGGTCGTTGCGAACCATGCGCCATATTCGGCGCTGCTGCGGCCCATCTGCGTCACCACGATGTAGGGGCCGCCGCCGGCGAAGGCGAAGATGATCTGGGACGCCAGCACCTGGCACAGCACATAGCCGACGAAGGCGCGATTGCGGATCAACATGCCCACGTCGCCGCGAAAGCCGCTGCCGGCTGCGCGGCTCCGGCGCGTCTCCGGCAGCGCGAATGCGATGCCCAGAGCGACCGCGATCGCGCCGATCGTGATGGCATAGAAGATCGCGCGCCAGCCGAACGCCGTTTCGATCAGACCGCCGGTCAGCGGCGAGAGCATCTGTCCGATCATGAGCGCCGCGACCACGAGGCTGATCATGGAGGCGACGCGGTCGCGCTCATAGATGTCGCGGATGATGGCTCGGCTCACCACCATGCCGGTGGCGCCGCCCAGCGCTTGGAAGAAGCGCGCGGCGATCAGTTGCGGCAGGTTGTCTGCGAAGATGCAGGCGATGCTGGCCGCGACCATCAGTGCGAGGCCTGCGAGCAGCACCGGACGCCGCCCGAACTTGTCGGACAGCGGTCCCATGACGAGCTGCGAGCAGGCGATGCCGACCATGTAGAGCGACACCGTCATCTGCGCGATCGAGATGTCGCGGCCGAAGGTCGATGCCAGCACCGGCAGCGCCGGAACGAGCATGTAGAGCGAGATCGGCGCAATCCCGGTCATGACGACCAGCAACAGCAGCACCACGCGCGATGTCGCGATGTTGCCGTGCGCTGCCGCTCCGGGCGGCCTGTTGATCATGCCGTGCATGCGTGTCCGTCTCTTCACGAATTCGAATCGACTGTAACGTGCTCGCGCAAGACGGATATCGGCGTTTCGGAATGCGGCCATACCGAATCCGGGACGGTGATAATAACCGTGCGCGGAGGGGCCGTTATTCTACGGGGAGAGCTGTGATGTTGGTGCGCTCGCGCCTCATCGCAGGTGTCATTCCCCGCGAAAGCGGGGAATCCAGTACGCCGCGGCTTCTCCGCATACGTGTACTGTCTCTGGAATACTGGATGCCCCGCTTTCGCGGGGCATGACGGGAGGTTGGTTGAGCCTTGCGCAAATCACGTAGTGCTATGCGTGCGCTACTTCAGCTCCGCCGTTGCCTGATCCAGCCACGCCCTGGTCGCCTCATCCAGCGCCGGCCGCACCTCGGCCTTTACCCGCGTGTGGTAGGCATTGAGCCAATCGAGCTCGTCGCGGCTCAGCATCGCGACGTCGATCAGGCGGCGGTCGATCGGCGCCAGCGTCAGCGTCTCGAACGCGTTCATCGATTTTTCGGCGCCCGGAATCTCCGCGGCGACGACCAATTCAAGATTCTCGATGCGGATGCCGAAACCGTCGGTCTTGTAGTAGCCGGGCTCGTTCGAGAGGATCATGCCGCGCTTCAGCGGCGTGGTGCCGAGCTTGGAGATCCGTGCCGGCCCCTCATGCACCGACAGATAGCTGCCGACGCCGTGGCCGGTGCCATGCTCGAAATCGACGCCGGCGGCCCAGAGATATTGCCGCGCCAGCGTGTCGAGCTGCGCGCCAGTGGTGCCGTCGGGGAAGACCGCGCGCGCGATTGCGATATGGCCGCGCAAGACGCGGGTGAAGCGGTCGCGCATCTCGTCCGTAGGCTCGCCGACCGCCATGGTGCGGGTGACGTCGGTGGTGCCGTCCTCATATTGCGCACCGGAATCGATCAGCAGGAGGTCGCCGCGGGCAATCCGCCGGTTGCTCTTGCGGGTGACGCGGTAATGCACGATGGCGCCGTTCGGCCCCGTTCCGGAGATGGTCGGGAACGACACGTCCTTGAGCGCGCCGGTGTCGCGGCGAAACGTTTCCAGCGCCTCGACCGCGTCGATCTCGGTGAGCTTGCCGCTTTCCGCCTCGCGGTCGATGAAGGCGAGAAAGCGTGCCAGCGCCACGGCATCGCGCCGGTGCGCGGTCTTGGTGCCGGCGATCTCGGTCGTGTTCTTGACCGCCTTCAACAGTGCGATCGGATCGCTGCCGCGCACCGGCTTGCCGCCGGCGCCCGCAATCAACCGGCTGAGTGCATCAGCCGCAGTGGCATTGTCGAGCGCAATCGCGGCACCGCTCTTGGCAAGCGCCATCAGCGTCGGTGCCATCGCGTCGGGCTCGCGCACGTCGGCGGATTGCTCGAGATGGTCGCGGGTGAGATTGGAGAGCTTGCGATGGTCGATGAACACGGTCGGCCGGCCGATTTTCGGCACCAACGCGTAGGACAGGGGCAGCGGCGTATGCGCGACGTCGGCGCCGCGGATGTTGAAGGTCCAGGCCACCGCGTGGCTGTCGGACAGGACCAGCGCCTCGACGCCGAGCTTTTCGATCTCGGCCCGGATCTGCTTCAGCTTTTCGGCCTCGGCGGTGCCGGCAAATTGCAGGCCGTGCACCGCGACCGGCGCCAGCGGGGGCAGCGGCCGGTCCTGCCAGATCGCATCGACCGGGTTGCTGTCGACCGCCACCAGCTCGGCGCCCGCCTTGGCGCAGACGGCAGCGAGACGCTCGGCTGCCGCAGAAGTGTGCAGCCATGGATCAAATCCCAGGCGGTCGCCGGCCTTCAGATGCGCCGTCAGCCAGCTCTCCGGCGGCGGGTCGACCAGCGACTCCACCGCCCAGGCCTTCGCGTCGACCTGCTTGGCCGCCTGAAGCGTGTAGCGGCCGTCGACGAAGACCGCGGCCTCGTGGGTCAGCACCGCGGCAAGTCCCGCCGACCCCGTGAAGCCGGTCAGCCAGGCGAGCCGCTCTTCCGACGGTGGCACATATTCGTTCTGCTGCTGATCGGCACGCGGAATCACGAAACCGGTCAGCTTGCGGCGGGCGAGCTCTTCACGGAATGCGGCAAGCCGCGCCGTCAACGCGACGCCGGCCTCCGGCTCCTCGAATGTCTGGAAGTGCGCTTCGAACATGACGGCTCAATCTAGGATGATGGGGATCAGTCCGCAATGTAGACGCATTTGCAGCGCATTTGGCATGGACTGTGCTTGAAAAAGTTCTGCTTGAGTCGAGTGGAGTAACGGGATGCGGCCTTTGAGCTTCGTCCGGACAACAGGGAAATTCGAGCAAGTGTTTCTACTCAACGGCGAGGGGACACACGATGCCTGCGTTCACGTTTGAGAAGATTTCGCCGCCGGTCCGCCGCGCCCCGGCCGCAACGACGCCGAAGAAGCCGCGCGGCGTCATCAGCCAGATGATCGACCGTTTCGCCGAGCGCCGCGCCCGGCGCGCCCTGCAAGGCGAGCGCGTGCCGAAGCGGGGGGACGAGAGGGCGGCGGAGTAGCGCTGTGTCGACGATGTTGTAGGGTGGGTTAGCGTAGCGTAACCCACCGCATCCTGCGCGGCGACGGTAGTGGTGGGTTACGCCTTCGGCTAACCCACCCTACGATCGCTACAGCAGCTCACCCAACCTTCTGCAGCAACAGGCTGCTCCAGCCCTCGATCCGCAGGTGCCGCAGCGGCACGAGGCCGCGCGCGCGGTAGGCGGCGATGACCGCGGGGGCCTGGTGGGTCAGGAGGCCAGAGAGGATCACCCGGGCTCCAGGAGCGAGATGTTTCGCCATAGGGCTCGCCAATTGCCGCAACGGATTGGCAAGGATGTTGGCCAGCACCAGGTCGAACGGGCCGCACCCAGTGAAATCCGGCGCAGCGAAGCCGGTGGCGCGGATCACCCGCACAAGGTTACCAACTTCATTCAGCCTGGCGTTCTCGGCTGCCACGCGCACGGAAGGCGGATCGATGTCGGAGGCGAGTACCCCGCGGTGCAGCGCCTTGGCCGCCGCTATTCCCAGCACGCCGGTGCCGGTGCCGAGGTCGAGCACGCGCCGCGGGCGCGCACTCTTCAGGACATGGTCAAGCAGCAGTAAACAGCCGCGCGTCGTGCCGTGGTGGCCGGTGCCGAAGGCGAGCGCCGCCTCGATCTCGATGGCGAGCTTGTTCTGGGCCACGCGATCGCGATCATGGCTGCCGTGCACGACGAAGCGCCCGGCCGGCACCGGGATCAGATCCTCAAGGCTCGCCTTGACCCAGTCCTTGGCCTCGACCGTATCGAAGACGAGGGTGTCGGCGATCTCGTTTCCTGCTGAGGTTACAACGAGTTCGCGCAATAATGCCTGGTCCGGCGCCTCGGCGAAATGCAGCGTGACGTCCCATTGTCCGTCCGGCCGCTCGAAGGCGGCGACGGCCGCATCGCCCTCGAAAAAGACCTCTGTGAGCACGTCGACGACGCGCTTGGCCGCGGCCTCATTGCCGATCGAAAAGCTGGCGCGATGGGTGGGGGAAGGCTGCATCTGGAGGTCCCGCTGGCTTCAATTTTTGGAACTTTTGTTCCCAATTTTCCGCATAACTTGCTGTTCCCGGATTAACTTGACCGAAGGTTGTGCACCGTAGATTTCCGGATGTTGGGGTCAACCAACACACCTAGAAATGGAAACGGAGGCGAGTCTTGAAGCGTTTGGTTCAGAAGTTCTGGTCCGATGAATCCGGGGCGACGGCGATCGAATACGGCCTGATCGCAGCCGGTATCGCGCTGGCGATCATCACCGTGGTGAACAGCCTGGGCACCACCATGAACGACAAGTTCGGTTCGATTAGCACCTCCTTGAAGTAATTTCCGCCTCCCATTTCCCAGCGGGGGCTGTTTTCTTCATAGATTGCTTTTGACTTTCGCCCGCAGGGGAAATTGCCCCTGGCGGGCGAAGTCGTTTTGGATGCAAGGCTTTCGCAAGGGAAGGTACCCATGGGGCGACGGTCTAAAGCACCTGACGCGTCCGCAGACGTCGATCAGCGGCCGTTATCTTGGTTCAACGCTGAGATACAGCGCTGCTTGTACGGCTATGAAAGGGGCGGAACGAGCCAAGGCCGCAAAGCCTTTTTCAAGCGCCTAATCTGGACTGAGGCGGAGCGCGAGCGCGTCCATGGCGTCGCGGCCCCCAGCCGCCGATTTGGATCATAATTCAAACTGAGACACTACCCGATGTCCACAAGCCATCCGCTGGTTTCACCGGATGCTGTCCACCGGCTTATCCCGCCGCTTATCCCTGAGCATTCCACAGCCTTTCCCGGTACGTTCCAACAGCCCGTACACAGGCATCCGCCAGTCATGGCCCCGTTTGAATTGCCGCTCTGACCCACAGCCCGTCCACAGCCCATCCACAGCCTTATCCACGGCTTCCGAACAGCGCGCGGTGATCCCGCAGGATCACCTGCGCCGCGTTGTGGCCGGGGGCGCCGGTGACGCCGCCGCCGGGGTGGGCGCCGGAGCCGCAGTGATAGAGCCCCCTCAGCGGCCCGCGATAATCGGCATGGCCCAGCATCGGCCGCGCCGAGAACAGCTGGTTCAGCGTCAGCGCGCCGTGGAAGATGTCGCCGCCGACGAGACCGAACTGCCGCTCGAGATCGAGCGGCGAGAGGATCTGGCGGCCGAGCACGCTGCTCGCAAAACCGGGCGCGTATCGGTCCACCGTCGCGATCATGAGATCGGCGACCTCCTCGCGATGATCGTCCCAGGACTTGCCGTCGGGCAGTTCGGGCGCGACGTGCTGGCAGAACAGGCTCGCGACGTGCTTTCCTTCGGGCGCGAGCGTGTCGTCGAGCGTCGAGGGGATCAGCATCTCGACGACAGGCTCACGGCTCCAGCCCTGTGCGCGCGCATCGAGATACGCGCGGTCCATGTAGTTGAGGCTCGGCGCGATGATAATGCCCGAGGTGAGATGGTCGCCTTCGCCGGGCAGCGCGTTGAAGGAAGGCAAGCGGTCCAGCGCCACGTTCATGCGGAAGGTGCCGGAGCCGTTCTTCCAGTGGCGGATGCGGGCGAGGAAGTCCGCGGGCAGGGCGTTGGCCGCGATCAGCCGCGTATAGAGCAGCTTTGGATTGACGCTCGACGCGATATATTTCGCGCGGATCGTCTCGCCATTTTCGAGGATCACGCCCACAGCGCGGTCGCGCTCGACGATGACCTCGCGCACGCCGGTATCCGTATCAATCGCGACGCCCTGGTCGCGCGCGGCGCACGCCATCGCCTGCGTGATCGCCCCCATGCCGCCGATGGCGTGGCCCCAGACGCCCTTCTTGCCGTTCACCTCGCCGAAGGCATGGTGCAGCATCACATAGGCCGAGCCCGCCGCGTAGGGGCTGGCGTAATTGCCGACGATGGCGTCGAAGCCGAACAGCGCCTTGACGAGATCGTGCTCGAAGCGCTCGTCCAGCATCTCGCCGGCCGAACGGGTGAAGAGGTCGAGCAGACTGCGGCTCTGCTCCAGCGTCAGGGAGCGCAGGATGTTGGCGCTCTGGACCGCGTTCACGGCCTCGCGGAGTGAGCCAACACCAAAGCTGTCGAGCAGGTTCGGCGGCGCGCGTAGCACGAATTGCCGCAGCACGTCCGCGATGTCCTCCAGCTCGCGCGAGAAGCCGTCGAGCGCGTCAGCATCATGCGCGCTCAGTCGCGCGACCGAGTCTTTCGTTCGCCCTTCGCCGGTGAGGAGATAACTGCCGTCGGGGGCGGGCAAGAAATTCTGCGCGCGCCGTTCGACGACGCGCAGGCCGTGCTCGGCGAGCCTCAAGTCGCGGATCACCTGCGGATTGAGCAGGCTCACGGTGTAGGCCGCGACCGAATTGCGGAAACCCGGATGAAACTCCTCCGTGACCGCGGCCCCCCCGACCACCTTGCGGCGCTCGACCACGCGCACGCGCAGGCCCGCCATCGCGAGATAGGTTGCGCAGGTGAGGCCGTTATGGCCAGCGCCGATGATGACGACGTCGGTTTCGGTCATGAAAGGTTCAATGTTCCCTGGTCATTCCGGATTCGCGCTTTCGCGCGCCTCGGAATGACGTTCTATATCAGCCATTTCCCGCCGCAACACAGCACCGTTTATTGCCCGTTCAGGCGCCTTGTGCTCCATTGCGCGCGCCCGGCGCCCGCCGGGCGACTGTCTGACGCGTTTTCTCGCGCGAACCGGTGCCCACTTCGCTGGAAAAACGCTTTTGCCGGAGCTCCCATGGATTCGATCGTGCAACCCGCCGCCACGGAGCAGCCGTCGTCGTCGCGCAACCGCCTGCTGCTGACGGTCTATACGGCCGCGATCTTCGTCAGCGCGCTGCTGCTGTTTTCGGTGCAACCGCTGTTCACGAAGATGGTGCTGCCGCGTCTCGGCGGCTCGCCGGCGGTGTGGTCGGTGGCGATGGTGTTCTTCCAGTCGCTGCTGCTCGCGGGCTACGCCTATGCGCATCTGCTCATGCAGGTCAGGAACCGCATCGTTCCGGTCGTGGTGCATCTGTTGCTGCTGATCGCGGCCTTCGCCACGCTGCCGCTCGGCATCGCAAGCGCCTATGGCGAGCCGCCGAGCTCGGGTTACGCCTTCTGGCTGCTCGGCCTGTTCGTGGTCTCGATCGGGCTGCCGTTCTTCGCGCTCGCCGCCAACAACCCGCTGCTGCAGGCCTGGTTCGTCCGTACCGGCCACCCCGACGCGCATGATCCCTACTTCCTCTATGCCTCTTCCAACATCGGCAGCTTCCTCGCGCTGCTGTCCTATCCTTTCCTGCTGGAGCCGATGTTCACGCTGCACGCGCAGAACCGGCTCTGGACCGCGGGCTATGGCCTCTTGATCTTGCTGATCGCTGCTTGCGGCGCGCTGCTGTTGCGCTCGCCGAGATCGGCCGCAATCGTCGCTCAAACCGACGACGCGAATGCGCCGGCGCCGGGGCCCGTGACGCGGCTGCGCTGGATCTTCCTCGCCGCGGTGCCGTCAGGCCTGCTCATCGCCGTGACCGCGCACATCTCCACCGACGTCGCGGCCGCGCCGCTTTTGTGGGTGCTGCCGCTGTCGCTCTATCTGTTGACCTGGGTGCTGGTGTTCCAGTCGCGGCCGCTGTTGCCGCACAAATGGATGCTGATGCTGCAGCCGGTCGCGATCGCCGGCGTCATTCTGCTCCTGGCCTTCGGCGGCGAGCAGAACCTGCTGCTCACGCTCGGCGGCCACCAGCTCTGCTTCTTCGTCATCGCCATGGCCTGTCATGGCGAGCTGGCGCGAACGCGGCCGGCCGCAAGGTATCTCACCGGCTTCTATGTCGCGCTGTCGTTCGGCGGCATGGTCGGCGGCCTCTTTGCGGGGCTGGTTGCGCCGTTCACCTTCTCGTGGATCGCCGAATATCCGATCCTGGTCGCGCTTGCCGCGCTGTGCCGGCCATCGGCGAACGAGCGGCTCGCAAGTCTCGTCAAATGGTATTGGCTGGTGCTCGCCGCGCTCGCGGTGGCGCTGATCGCACCATCATATGCCACGGGAGATCTGTCGACCTGGTTCGAGGATCACCGCGTCTGGGTCGCCGGCGCCGTCGGCGTGCTCGCAGCGCTGCTGACGCTCGCGCTCAATGCCGGCCGCTGGAAGATCTTTGCCACCGTCGTGCTCGCGCTGGCGCTGACGCGAATCTATCCGGCGGACGAGGGGCGCGTCGTCACGGTGCGCAGCTTCTTTGGCGTGCACAAGATCGTGGTGACGCCAGGCGGCTATTTCCATGTGCTGATGCACGGCACCACCATCCATGGCGCCGAGCGCTTCCGCAACAATGACGGCACGTCCGTCACCGGCCGGCCGGAGCCGATCACCTATTACCACAAGGACGGCGGCATCGGTCAGGCCATCAGCGCGATCCGCGAGCGCAAGGGCGCGCCGCTGAAGGTTGCGGCGATCGGCGTCGGATCGGGTACGCTCGCTTGCGCCGGCGAGCCCGGCGAGAGCTGGAAATTCTTCGAGATCGACCAGACCATGGTCGATGCCGCGCGCGATCCAAAATATTTCCGCTACATCTCGAGCTGCGCGCCGGACCTGAAGCCGGTGATCGGGGATGCGCGCCTCACTTTTGCGAAGGAGCCTGACGGCGCCTACGACCTCATCATCGTCGATGCCTATTCGTCGGATGCGATCCCGATTCATCTCGCCACCGAAGAGGCGATGAAGATCTACAAGGACAAGCTCGCCCCGCACGGCGCCGTGGTGATGCACGTCTCCAACCGGCATCTCGATCTCGAGCCCGTCGTGGTCGGCATCGCCGACGCCAACGACCTGAAGAGCTGGGTCTACAACGAGGACTCCGGGCGCGACGCCGATTACATCTTCTCCACCGACGTCGTCATCTCCGCGCGCGAGGAGGCCGACGTCGGCAAGCTCGCCAAATCCGAGCAGTGGGAGGAGACCGACCACGACGAGAAGGTGCGGGTCTGGACCGACGACTATTCGAACATCCTCGGTGCGCTGTATCGGCGCCTGAGAGCAGGGGAGTAGAGGGCGCTGCGCCTTCGTCACAAACTCTGCCGCACGATGGATTCCGGGCTCGCGCGCGTTGCGCGCGCCCCGGAATGACGGCAGTTACGGCTCGACCGGCGTCCCCGCCGGCAGCGCAATTCCGTTCTCGCCCGCGATCCTCCGCGACAGGTCGGGACGATCCGAGATGATGCCGTCGACGCCGATCCCGATCATCGCTGCGATGTCCTCGGGCTTGTTGACGGTCCACACCACGACACGCAAGCCCAGCGCGTGGGCTTCAGTGATCAGCGCAGCGGTCACATCGCCGAAATAGGGCGACCAGATCGCCCCGCCCGCGGCCTTGATGGTCCGCGGCAGCGAGCCGGCGTGATCGGCGGGGCTGAAGCCTGCTGTCCAGCTGGTCGCTTTGTCGAGCGCGACGGTCGGCGCGGAGCCGCGCTGGAGCGTGAGGTAGACGGTTGGAATTGTCGGGGCCTGCTGCTGGACGAGCTGCAGGGTTCGCCAGTCGAACGACTGGATCATGACACGGTCGGAGAATCCCTCGGCGTCGATCACCCCGAGCAGTTTTGTGACGAAGGCCTGCGGACCAAGCGACTCCTCCGGATGGCCCGGATCGATCTTGGTCTCGATGTTGAAGCGCACGCGGCTGTTGCCCGACTTGCGCACCAGCGCGAACACCTCCTTCAGCGTCGGAATGCGCGTGCCCGGCACGGCGCGCTGGTCGGGGAATTGCCTGGCATAGGTGCTGTCGGGACGAATCTGGCCGACCTCATACTTCCTGACGTCGGCGAACTGCAATTTCACGAAGGGCGTGCCGGGCGGGGCGACATAGGCGCCGTTGGCATCGCGGGCGAGGTCCGGATTGAGCCCGCGCTCGTGCGACACGACGACCTCGCCATCGGCGGTGACGCCGACGTCGAGCTCCAGCGTGTCGACGCCCATCGACAATGCATTGGCGAAGGCCGGGAGGGTGTTTTCCGGCATCAGCGCCCGGCCGCCGCGATGCGCCTCGATATCGAAAGCCATAGCCCCTCCCGCGACGAAAAGACCGAGGGTACCCGACAGTATCGCCAGACGGAATGCCATCATGAACCAGAACCAGCAAGAGGCGGCAGCCTCGGACGCCATGCCGGATCGACCAATAGTCGGCATCGACGATGCCGTCCACCCTGCAATAATGCGACGTCGCAGCGCGCACGAAGATACGCGCAGGCCGCGCGTTCAATCGCCGGGTACGGAAGCCGCAAGCTGGTCGATGGTCGGACGCGGTTTTGAGGGGCGAGGCACGTTGAAAGGGCTGTCGTCTTCGCCGAGCTCGTTGAGGAAGCCGTGGACTGCGCCTTCGATGAAGCCCTTGCGCGCTCACCCGGCGGTCATGTCGTCTTGCCCGCCTTCCCGGAAATCGGCCCGTGCAACTGAAACGCGACCATCGGATGGAGGTCGAGCTTCTCCTCGAACTCCATCATGAGATAGACGAGCATTGCCCAATCGAGGCCGAGCCGGTCGAATTTCGTGCCGGTGTCGACGCGGTCTCTCGATATGCGCAGGATGTTTGCCAGAGCGGTAACGCAAAAATCCGAAATCTGCTCGCGTGTCATGTCATTTCCAAGAAATAATCAGAACGGCAATACAGGTGCCGTTCCGGTTGTCAATTTGGCCGGAACGCCGCTGCGTTGAAGGTCGGGGACCGCGGCTCCCCTGAGTCGTTCGGCTGCTCAATTCTTGCACAATCCGGTGCGATTTCCCATGATCGACAGCGGCAATGGCGGCCCGTATCCTCCCAAAATTCCAGTTCGACGGTGCGCGACGGGATTTTCGCATGAGCCGGGCCCGCTTCCTTGCCGCAGTTTTCCTTGTCCTTCTGATTTCCGGGCCCGCCTCCGCCCAGCGCGGCGGCGAATTTGATTCGCTGGTTGCCAAGATGAACGGGGCCGCCCGGGCCGGCCGCTGTGCCGAGGGGCTGGCCGCGGCGCAGAGGCTCGAAGCGCTAGTGCGTCGCCGGCAGGGCGCCGACAACATGAACTATGCGGGCGTGCTGCATAACGAAGGCATGTGCCTGCACAATCTGGGCCGCTTCGCTGAAGCCGTCGACAAGCTCAATGCCGCACTCAGCATCAAGTTGCGCAACGACGATGTCGTGTCCACGCTGCGCACCTCGAACATCCTCGTGGGATCGCTGGGGATGCTCGGCCGGCGGGCGGAGGCAACCGCCGTATCCGAACGCGCGCTGGCGCTCGGAACGAACGCGTTCGGGGCCAACGACGTCCGGCTCTCGGATACGCTGGCCGCACTCGGCGGCCTTTCGCGCGACAAGGAGAATTTTCAGGAGGCTGCCGGCTATTTCGAGCGGGCTCTCGCCAGCCTGCAGGCTGCAAATGCGTCACCCCTCGACATTGCCTCCGCGATGGACAATCTGGGTGATGTCTACGGCCTGCTCGGTCGCTTCGACGACGGCGAGCGGCTGCTGAAGCAGGGGCTCGATCTGCTCGACCTCAACTTTCGCGGGAACGCCGAGGCTGCGCCGAATTACGACAAGATGCTCAACGATCTCGGCAACCTTCATTTGGACGCCGGTCGACTGGCGGAGGCGGAAGCGGTGATGCGGCGGTCGCTTGCGATCACCCGGGCGCGCAGCGGTGAAGGGCAACCGAACCTCGCGGCCATCATGGGCAATCTCGCAACCGTGCTCGAACATGAGGCGCGCTACGCCGAGGCCGAAAAGCTCTACCAGCAGACGCTTCAAGCCTATGAGAAGATCTACGGTCCCAACCATCCGACCACGGCGATCGGACTGAACAATCTCGCCAACGTCTACTCGGCCCAGGGCAAGAACGAAACGGCCGCCGGCCTCCAGAAACGCGTGCTCGCAATCTATGAGAAGGCCTTTGGCGCGAATAGTCCCGAGGTCGGGCGGGCCTTCAACAATCTTGCCAACAGCTACGCGAGTCTCGGGCGCAATGCGCAGGCGATCGAACTCTACCGCCGCTCGCTCGCGGTCATGGAGCACAAGTTCGGCGAGGGCAGCGGCCCGACCGCGCTCGCGGCGGGCTCGCTCGGTCAGGCCCTGATGGATGCGGGCCAAATGGATGAGGCGAGACAATACCTGTTGCGTTGTCTCGAGATCGACGAGCGCGCGCTCGGTACCACGCATCCGCAGCTCGTCAAGGACCTGCGCAGCATCGCGCTGCTCGACCTCAAAGCGGGCAATACGGCCGACGCACGCGGCAGGCTCGATCGTGCGCTCGCGATTGCGCAGGACAGGCTCGGGCCTGCTCACCATGACACCATTGCCACCCTGATCAATCTCGCCGATGTCGACCGCCGCGACGGCAAATGGCCGGATGCGTTGGCGCGGCTGCGGCTCGCCGCAGCTGCGCTCGGCGCGCAGCGGACCACGCAGTTCACCCGCTTCACCGAGATCGATCCCTGGTTGATCGATACGATCTGGCACATCACGGGCGGGGCGCCTGACAATGCGGCGAGGGACGAGGCGTTCGGCGCGGCGCAGCTCGCGCATCAGACCAAGGCCGGCGCGGCACTGGCGCAGATGGCAGCGCGTTTCGGCGCCGGCAATGACGCGATCGCCGGGCTGGTGCGGAAGCAGCAGGACCTGAAAGCCGGCCTCGAAGCGTTCGACAAGCGCGTGACATCAGAACTCGGACAGGCGGACGGCAAGCGTAACGACGCGTTGATCGCAAGCCTTCGTGCTCAAATGACGCAAACGCAGAAATCGCTCGATGACGTCTCGGCGCAGCTCGACCGCGGTTTTCCGGCCTATGCCGAACTGTCCAATCCGCGGCCGATGTCGATCGCGCAGGCGCAGGGCCTGTTAAGGCCCGACGAAGCGCTGGTGGCGTTCATCGCACTCGGCGAAAAGAGCTACGCTTTCGCGGTGACGGGCGAGGCCAGCGCGCTGCACCAGATTGCGCTCGGCAGCCACGAGATCAGCGACCGCGTCGCTCATCTTCGCCTCGGGCTCGTCAATCCGCAAGCGGAGCAGGCGTCCTTCGATCTCGATGCATCCTTCGAGTTGTACATTGCGCTCTTCGGCCCCGTCGCGGCCGATGTCGCCGGCAAGCCGAAACTGCTGATCGTCCCGGCCGGTGCGCTGACCAGCCTGCCGTTTCATGTGCTGGTGACGAAGAAGCCGGATCCGGCTCTGGCGCCCGCCGACCGCTACCGGCAGGCGGCGTGGCTGCTCAACGAGCGCGCCATCACAGTGCTGCCGTCGGTGCCGAGCCTGCGCGCGCTGCGCGGTTTTGCCAAGGAGTCGCGTGCGCAAAAGCCGTTCATCGGGTTCGGTGATCCAGTGTTGCAGCGTTCCCTCGCGGACAAGCGCCCGGGGCGCAACGTGCAGCCGTACCAGAGCTACTATGACGGCGCGACCGTCGATCTCGAGCGCCTGCGCTCCGGCCTGCCGGCGCTGCCGGAAACCGCAGGCGAGCTCCAGGCCGTGGCGCGCGCGCTCGGCGCCTCGCCGCAGGAGGACGTCAAGCTCGGTCCGGCAGCCACGGTGACGAACGTCAACACGTTGCCGCTCGATCACTACCGCGTCGTGGATTTCGCCACTCACGGGCTCGTCGCCGGCGAGGTCAACGGCCTCAGTGAGCCCGCGCTCGTTCTGACGCTGCCGGATCGGCCGACCAGTGAGGACGACGGTCTGCTCACCGCGAGCCGGATCGCAAAGCTGAAGCTCGATGCCGACTGGGCGGTACTGTCGGCCTGCAATACGGCCGCTGGCGACAGGCCCGGCGCGGAAGGTCTTTCGGGCCTCGCGCGCGCATTCTTCTATGCCGGCGCGCGAGCGCTCTTGGTATCGCACTGGCCGGTCGATTCCGAGGCGGCCGTGCGGCTGACGACGGGCGCGTTCTCCGAGGTCACCGCGCATCCCGGCATTGGTCGCGCCGAAGCATTGCGGCGCGCGATGAAAGCTCTGATTGCGGACCGGTCGTCGCCGCGCAACGCTGATCCGGCCGTGTGGGCGCCGTTTGTGCTGGTGGGTGAGGGAGGTTCGTGAAATACGCCAATTCATCAAACAGAGCGACATGGCTCTATAAGAGCCCATCCTTCGAAGCTCATCGTGGCCAATTCGAGCCTGTCGACAAATACGTCGTTCGCCGAACGGCGTTGCTCACGCCAATGAAATTGTCGTGACATGCGAGCGTTTCCGATCGGACCACAGCAGGTTGTATTCATCGCTCGTTTGAAGTCTAACCTCGCCTCGTTCGACTCACTCAAACAGGCAATGTAAGTATGTTTACAAGATTAAGTTGTGCGTCTATCCTCGCGGTTCTTTCGTGCATGCCAGCGTTCGCCGATACGTGCGCAGACCACTACGAGAGCAGTGGCGTGCCGCTGGTGACCGGCCTGACTCACAAGACCTGGATGGTCTTCCCGTCGGTCAATTCCGCCGTCGCCCTGGACAAGATCACCCGCGCCGTTCTGGCAGAGGGCTTTGCCAATGTGAGCGTGGACAAGAAGCTCGGTACGCTGACCACACAGCAGGAAACGACCGGATCCGGTCGGCCACAGACCCTGCGTGTGGTCGTCCGCAATGACGCTAAAGGTAGCCGCGTCGACGCGGTATTCATCTTGCCGCCCGGGCAGGTGGCCCCGGGCGTCAGCAACAACCTGTGCCGTGTCGTGAACGCAGCCGGCCAATAGGCTCCGTCTGCTCAAGCTGAACCTGCAATACGCTCCAAACCAGCTGGCATGTTCTCACTTGCGGATGATCGCCGGTCATGTGTCGCCTTCGTCGCCGCGTAAGATCGTCGTACGCGGCGACGAAGCGTTCAAATAGCGTCAGTTCTGGTAGTAATTGTAGCCGCCGCGCGGCTGATAATATTGGCGGGGCTGCTGCTGATAGTAGTAGCCCTGCTGGCCGTAGCCTTGGCCATAATACTGCTGCTGCTGCTGCTGCTGGTAGACCTGCGCATCGTAGACTTGGCGAGTCGCCGAGCGCGGCGCCGGATAGCGCGCGCCGGTGTCGCTGCCGTCGGCCGGATAGATGTAGTTGTCGTCCTGCGGCATGTAGCGGCGCTGCTGCGGTTGCGGCGTGAGATCGACGGGCTCACCGGCGGCGGAGTATTGCTCGCCCGGCGGCTGCGCGGCGCGGGCCACCGCAGCGGCGTTGCGGCCGCGCGGATTGCGCGCCAGCGCAACTTGCGCCGAGCCGCTCAGCGTCACCGTGGTGTTGAGCACGCCCTGCTCCTGCACCAGCGCATAGAGCGTCGAGGCATTCTGGCGCGACAGCCGCACGCAGCCATGCGAGGCCGGGGTGCCGAGCCGACTGACCGAATCGGTGCCGTGAATGGCATGCCCGATCTTGGTGAAGAAGATCGAGTGCGGCATCGGCGCGTCGTCGAATTCCTTGGAGTAGTGGTCCTCTTCCATGCGGAAGGCACGGAACGCCCCGCTCGGCGTCTCGCGTGAGGGGATGCCGGTCGACACCGGCCAGTGGTAGCGCTCGACGCCGTCGACTGCGACGGTCATCTGCTGACTGTCCTTGTCGATGGTGATCGCGACCTTGGCCTGCGCGGTGCCCGCGCTCAAAAACATCAGGGAAGTGAAAGCAATGAAAAAGGAACGCATCCGACTTCTGGCCTCCGGCCTGTTCACGCAAGCGCCGCGGCTCTCCGTCCCCCGACGTGCAATATGCCTGCAATCCGGCTTTGGTTCCAGCAGCCTGCCCGTGCATCGTTAACGTGGCGCCTGGCGTAAGCAAGGCCACATTGTGCCACTGCCATGCCGTCGACGCTGACATTTTCGCGAGCCAGCGCGCTCATCTCGACGACAATTCGTCATAAACGCGCAACCATTTCGCCGCTTCTCGCGTTGAGCATGGCCTGCCTTTGATCGGCGGCTTTTCGCCGCCGGCTATCCTTGGAAATGAAGATGAACAAAGCTCGTATCGCCGCCGCAGCCCTGCCGGCCGGTCTATCCGTCCGCCTGTTGTTCGCGGCCGCTGCCTTGCTCTTTGCCCTGTTGTTGCTGCCGCAGCCCGGCCATGCCCAAGGCATCGTGCGCGGCGCCCAGGAGGGCGCCTATGAGGGCAACCGGATCGCCGGTCCAGTGGGCGGTGCGGTCGGAGGCGCCGTTGGTGCCGGTGTCGGCGGAGCGGTGGGCGCGGTCGAAGGCGTGTTCGGCATTCCCCACCATTATTACCGCCACCACTGCCGCGGCTATTACGACGGCTATCGCCGCTTTCACTGCTATCGGTAACCCGCCGTCATTCCGGGGCGCGCGTAGCGCGAGCCCGGAATCCATCGTGCAGCAGAGTCGGTGGATCAATGGATTCTCAGATGCGCAATTGCGCATCATAGCTCGCGACTTCGTCGCGCCCCCGGAATGACAGTGACGATCAATTCTTCAGCCGGTATCCCGTCCGGAAGATCCACCAGATGATGGCGAGGCACATCACCAAAAACGCCAGCGTCATGCCGATGCTGACCGACACGCTGACATCGGCGATCTCGTAGAAACTCCAGCGGAAGCCTGAGATCAGATAGACGACCGGGTTGAGCAGCGCGACGGTGTGCCATGCCGGCGGCAGCATGTTGACGGAATAGAAGCTGCCGCCGAGGAAGGTCAGCGGCGTCACCACCAGCATCGGGATCATCTGCAGCTTCTCGAAGCCGTCGGCCCAGATGCCGATGATGAAGCCGAACAGGCTGAAGGTGACGGCCGTCAGCACCAGGAAGGTCAGCATCCAGATCGGGTGCAGGATGTGCAGCGGCACGAACAAGCCGGCGGTCGCCAGGATGATCAGGCCGAGAATGATCGACTTGGTCGCGGCCGCGCCGACATAGCCGAGCACGATCTCGAAATAGGAGATCGGCGCCGACAGGATCTCGTAGATGGTACCGACGAATTTCGGGAAGTAGATGCCGAACGAGGCATTCGCGATGCTCTGCGTCAGCACGGACAGCATCACCAGGCCCGGCACGATGAAGGTGCCGTAGCTGACGCCCTCGACCTCGCTGATGCGCGAGCCGATCGCGGCGCCGAACACCACGAAATAAAGCGAGGTCGAGACCACCGGCGAGACGATGCTTTGCAGCAGCGTGCGCCAGGTGCGCGCCATTTCGAACAAATAGATGGCGCGGATGGCGCGGTAGTTCATGACGTCCTCACGAGGTCGACGAAGATGTCCTCGAGCGACGATTGCGTCGTATCGAGATCGTTGAAGCGGATGCCGGCGGTGCGCAAGTCGCCGAGCAGGCTGGTGATGCCGGTGCGCTCGCCCTTGGTGTCGTAGTCGTAGACCAGCGTCGCGCCGCTGTCGCAGAGGTCGAGCTTGTACTGGCTCAGGCTCTCCGGCAGTGCGCTGAGCTTACCTTGCAGGTGCAGCGTCAGCCGCTTCTTGCCGAGCTTCTGCATCAAGGTTGTCTTGTTCTCGACCAGCACGATCTCGCCCTTGTTGATGACGCCGATGCGGTCGGCCATCTCCTCGGCTTCCTCGATGTAATGCGTGGTGAGGATGATGGTGACGCCGGACTGCTGAAGGGTGCGCACCACCTCCCACATGCCCTTGCGCAGTTCGACATCGACGCCGGCGGTCGGCTCGTCCAGGAACAGGATCTGCGGCTCGTGCGACAGCGCCTTCGCGATCATCACGCGCCGCTTCATGCCGCCGGAGAGGGTGAGGATCTTGTTGTCTTTCTTCTCCCACAGCGAGAGGTCCTTCAGCACCTTCTCGATATAGGCCGGGTTCTTCGGCTTGCCGAACAGGCCGCGGGAGAAGCTGACGGTCGCCCACACGCTCTCGAACGCGTCGGTGTGCAGCTCCTGCGGCACGAGGCCGATCAGCGAGCGCGCCTTGCGGTAGGAGGTCTGGATATTCTCGCCGCCGACGGTAACCTTGCCCTCGCTCGGATTGGCGATGCCACAGATGATGGAGATCAGCGTGGTCTTGCCTGCGCCATTGGGACCGAGCAGGGCAAAGATCTCGCCGCGCTTGATGTCGAGGTTGACGTTTTTCAGTGCCTTGAAGCCGGACCCATAGGTTTTGGACAGGTTGGCGACGGAGATGATGGAGGACATGATGGCCGGACGGCTGGGGAAGGGAGGCTGGAACCCACCCGGCGAGGGCAGGTCAGCGGAGCCCTGAAATAGGAATGCACTTGCGCGGCCGCAATTCCCCGGAGAAAAATGGCCTCAAGACAGGCCCTTGGCTGGGCAACTGTTGCGCAACAGTCACGGGCTGCGGCTAAGATTGTCACTCACGCGGCTCTTTGTTGCGTCTGCGAGCGGGCCGTGGCTACGATTCCGGCCAAATCGCGAAGCCTATGTCCCCAGGGAAACAGATCGATGAGACCGAACGGCCGTCACGCAGCCGGCGCCAGCCAGTTGTCCGCCATCCGTATGTGGGCGATGTGCCTGCTCCTGCTGTCAGCTGTTGCCATGAGCCCGACCACCGCCAAGGCTGCGCCGTCCTCGGCGGCCGCCACGACCCATGTCTACCTGCTGCGCGGGGTACTCAATATCTTCTCGCTGGGCCTCGACACGATCGGCGCCCGGCTTGAGCAGCAGGGCATCCCCGTGACGGTCGCCAATTTCGTGTCCTGGTCCTCGCTCGCCGATGAGGCGGCGACCGCCTACAGGTCCGGCCGGATCAAGACCATCATCCTGGTCGGGCATTCCTCGGGCGCGACCGCGCTGCCGGACATGATCGCCAAGCTCAACCAGCTCGGCGTCCCCGTGAAGCTCGCGATCGGCCTCGACTCCGTGTTCAAGACCAGGCTGTCGACCGGCGCCGAGCGCTACATCAACATCTATATCGGCGACGGCCCTGGCGAGCCGGTGCGCGCCGCGAACGGTCTCCGCGGCAAGCTCGACAATGTCGACGTGCGCGGCACCGGCGTCGGCCACATCACCATCGACAAGAACGAAGCGATCCAGCGCCGCGTGATCGCCGAGATCGACGCCGCGATTGCTCGCTCGCGCGGTCCGGCTGCACCGGTTGCTGAACCCGGCGCGCCGCGACCTGCGCGCTCCGCTGCGGCAACGGCGCCGGCGCGGAACTGAGCCTTCAGCCCGAGACCACGTTTCTGCCGCCGTCGACATCCAGGTCGACGGCGGCATTGTTTTCATCGCAGCCGGCCCAGGAAGTCGCGAATGCTGCTCGCGATCTCGCGCGCATGCGTTTCCAGCGCGAAATGGCCGGTGTCGAAGAACTGGACCACGGCATTCGGATTGTCGCGCTTGAATGCTTCGGCGCCCCGCGGGATGAAGAACGGATCGTTCCTGCCCCAGACCGCCAGGAACGGGGGCTTGTGCGTGCGGAAATAGCTCTGGAATGACGGATAGAGCGCGACGTTGCTCTTGTAGTCGCCGAACAGATCGAGCTGCACGTCGTCCGAGCCTGGGCGCGCCAGGTAGAAATTGTCGAGGTTCTGGCCGTCCGGCGACACCATGGTCGCATCAGGTACGCCGTGGGTGTATTGCCAGCGCGTCGTCTCCGGCGTGAGAAAGGCGCGCAGCGCCTCGCGGTTGGCCGGCGAGGGATCCTGCCAATAGGCCTTGATCGGAGTCCAGCCGTCGCTGAGGCCGTCCTCATAGGCGTTGCCGTTCTGCGAAATAATGGCCGTGATCCGCTCGGGATGGCTGAGCGCAAGCCGAAAGCCGGTCGGCGCGCCGTAGTCGAACACGTAGACCGCGAAGCGATCGAAGCCGATGATTTCGGTGAAGCGCTCGATCACATGCGCGATGTTGTCGAAGGTGTAATGGAAGGTCTCGCGCGGCGGCATGTCGGACTGGCCGAAGCCGGGAAGGTCGGGCGCGACGATGTGATACTTGTCGGCGAGCGGCGGGATCAGGTCGCGGAACATGTGGCCGGCGCTGGGAAAGCCATGCAGCAGCAGAAGCTTTGGCGCACCTTTGGGCCCGGCTTCGCGATAGAACACCTTGAAGCCGTCGACGTCGGCTGTGCGATATCTGGTGGTGGTCATGACATCCTCTGTTTTGGAAATCTGATCAGGCGACATCGTCGGCCTGAGACGTCAGCGGAAACGGTGCCGCCTGCGTCCTGATGCCTCAGCCCCGAGCGCCGTGATGACACGCGCCTAGCTCGACCCGACCCATCCGCCCAGGGCCGGACCACGGTCACACCTGCTTTGGCCATTTTCGCCTCCTGCTTGGTAACCTGTATAATAGCTTGAAGTAGGTTATGTTTAGGCGCTGTAACTTGTCAAGTGGCATTTTACAGGTTATTTCCGTGATGTTTCCTCCGGCTGGGGAGCCGCACATGCCAAACAGACCGCCCGCCATGTTCGTTGCCGACTCGCTCGGCCTCGATTTCCTGAATTCGATCGCGACGCCGGTCGATACGCCCGTCGACTGGATCGACGACGGCGATGGACTGGTCGACTGGCTGGCCCAGGCCAGGCTGGTGCCGGCGGATGAGCTGGACGAGCTGAAGGCGCGCGCGATGCCGGGCGAGCTGGACAAGGTCGCCGATCAGGCCCGCGCCTTGCGCGAGTGGTTCAGGACGTTCGTGCGCAAGCATGCGGGCCGTCCGCTCGGCGCAGAGGCGCTACAGGAGCTCGGTCCGCTCAACAGCCTCCTGGAGCGCGACGAAGCGTTCAGCCGGATCGAACCGCGACACGACGATGGCGGCCTCGCGCTACGGATGACGCGGCGCTGGCGGTCCGCCGAATCTTTGCTGCTGCCGGTCGGCGAGGCGCTGGCGAAGTTCGTGTGCGAGGAGGATTTTTCGAACGTGAAGGCGTGCGAAGGCCATCACTGCACGATGATGTTCGCCGACCACACCCGCCGGCGCGCGCGGCGATGGTGCAGCATGGCGCTCTGCGGCAACCGCGCCAAGCAGGCCGCGCATCGCAACAGGCTCAAGAGCAGGCTGTGACGGCCTAAGGCAACCGGGGAGAGACCCGGGCCGTGACCCGGGTCTCGTCCTTAGGTTACGCGACCTCGGCGAGATCATCGTGGCAGGGATAGTCGGTGTAGCCCCGCTCGTCGCCGCCATAGAAGGTGTCGCGATCGTGCGGGCTGAGCGTCAAGTTGCGGCGCAGCCGCTCGACCAGATCGGGGTTTGCCGCAAAGTGTCGGCCGAAGGCGACGAGGTCGGCATCACCGCTCTCGACCATCGCTTCCGCGCTGTCGCGCTCGAAGCCACCGGCGGCGATGATCGGTCCCTTGAAGACGCGACGCAATTGATGCGCCGCGACCGGCGGCAGACCATCGGCGCGTAGCTTCGAGCCGTCGATCCGCGGTTCGATCAGATGCAGATAGGCCAGACCAAAGCGGTTGAGCTGTGCGGCCGCATGGCCGAACAATGCATCCGGGTTGCTGTCTGACATCGAGCCGAAGGTGCCGCTCGGACCGAGCCGGACGCCGACGCGCTCGCCACCCCAGACCGAGGTGACGGCCTCGGTCACTTCCAGCAGGAAGAGCGTGCGGTTCTCGATCGAGCCGCCATAGATATCGGTGCGCTTGTTCGAGCCGTCCTGGAGGAATTGGTCGATCAGGTAACCATTGGCGCCGTGGATCTCGACACCGTCGAAGCCGGCTGCCTTGGCGCGGATCGCGCCCTGGCGAAACTGTTCGACGATCTCCTTGATCTCCACCGTTTCGAGCGCGCGGCTCGGCGACGTCTTGACCCATCCATCCCTGGTGTAGACGAGGTCCTGAACCGGAATGGCCGATGGTGCGAGCGGCGCAGCGCCGCCTGTCAGTGAGACATGGCTCTGCCGGCCGACGTGCCAGAGCTGGAGGAAGATGATGCCGCCCTTGGCGTGCACGGCATCGACCACCTTGCGCCAGCCCTCGACTTGCGCGTCATTGTAGATGCCGGGGGCGCCGAGATAGCCGCGGCCCTGGACGGAGACGGGGGTCGCTTCGGCGATTTGCAGGCCGCCCTTCGAGGCGCGCTGCGCGTAGTACTTCACCATCATGGCGCTCGGAACATCGCCGGGCTGTTCGGAGCGCAGGCGCGTCAGCGGCGCCTGCACGATACGGTGATCGAGACGGACCGCCCCGATCTGGATGGGTTGGTAAAGCTTGGACATGGTCAACTCCTGTTGGTTGGATTCGTGATGACGAGCGCCGTCATCCGGCGCCCCGCCGGTCCGCTTGTGCGGAATGCGTGTGCGGGAGGCTTGGTTGGTGGTTCAGTGGTTCGCGGAAGCAGCCGCCGCCTGCTCGATCAGCTTCGCCACCGCCTGCGGCTGCGAGATGTAGACGGCGTGGCTCGCGGCAATTTCCTTCGTCACCGCATTCGAGCGCGCATACATCGAGCGTTCGAGATCGGGATTGATGGCGCGGTCCTGCGTCGCGACGATCGCGTAGCTCGGCTTGGCCTTCCAGGCCGGCGTGGTGACCGGCGTCGACAGCGCCTTGCCGGAGGTCGCGACCTGCGATGCGGCCATGAAGGCGACTTCGGCTTCGGGCAGGTCTGCGGCGAAGGCGTCGCGGAAGTGCTCGGGCTGGATGGTCAGGAAACCGTCCTTGGACGGCACGATGTAATTGGTCGCCGCCGGCTTGCTGCTCAGCAACTGGCCGGCGCTTTCGCCGGCATCGGGCTGCAGTGCTGCGACATAGACCAGGTTCTTCACGTGCGGATTGTTGCCGGCTTCGGTGATGATCACGCCACCATAGCTGTGGCCGACCAGAACGGCGGGGCCGTCGAGCGCATCGAGCACGCGGTTGGTGGCCGCGACGTCGTCCTCGAGCGAGGTCTCCGGCGGCTGGGCGACGACCACGTTGTAGCCGCGCTTGCGCAGGATGTCGGCGACCGGCTTCCATCCGCTGCCGTCGACGAAGGCGCCGTGCACGAGCACGATGTTCTTCGTTGCGCCGGCAGGCGCAGCCTGCGCGGCGGTGAAGCCGATGGCGGTGGAGAGGGCAGTGGTGGCGGCGAGCAGGGTGTTGATGAGCGTAGACATGGGAGGAGTCCTTTCAGGTTTTGACGTTCGGTTGAGTGGTTGGGGGAGATCGGTGGGGCGGGCTCAGCTGAAGCTGAGCTTGCCGAAGTCGAGGGAGACGAGCAGCGGGTCGGGCACCTTTTGCATCGCGTCGTCGTAGGCGTAGATGCGGCGCTTCGTTGGCATCCTGATGCCCTGGAAGGTGCGATAGTCGCTGACGTAGTTGGCGCCGGTCGCCCCGCCGAGAATGTCGACGGTGTAGTCGTGGCGGCGCATCAGGCCATCAGGGCCGAAGTGCGTGACCTGGGTCCGCGAGTGGCTCTTGATGTAGTCGGGGAAGGCCACCTTGAGGCGGCGCCAGGTTTCCCCATTCTCCCGCCACGGCTCGATCTCTTCGCTGACGAAGCCGGGATAGGTGTAGAGGAAGGGGATGTCCCGATCGCTGTTGAACTAGGTCGGGCCGACGTTGCCGGAATGAATGTTACGCGGCCCTCGTGACGTGGGCAACGGGGTTGATCGTCATGCGATTGTGGCGAGCTTGAAGAGCCGCACGCAGAACCGACAATTGCTTATGCGCCTTCAATCGTCGGAAGCCCTTGTTGGCCTCGATCATGCCGGCCGCGACCCATCGCAAGGCCATACCGGCATCCCGCCAGCGTTTGACGTTGCGCGTGACGCGGCGAATGGTGCCCATCATGTTCTCGGCGATGTTGGTACAGGCGAGCGATCGACGAAGCTCCTTCGGCAACT